>DASXTQ010000034.1:0-64012 GCA_036505295.1 Candidatus Eiseniibacteriota bacterium | reverse complement strand
GAGGTGAACGCGCGGCTTCAGGTGGAGCACCCGGTCACCGAGATGGCGCTCGGGATCGACCTCGTGCGCGAGCAGGTCCGTCTCGCATCCGGCGAGAAGCTCACCATGCGCCAGGAGGACGTGCGTCCGCTCGGCGCGGCGATCGAATTCCGAATCTATGCCGAGGATCCCGACGGAGGGTTCCTACCCCAGGCCGGAACCGTGCACTCGATCGAGCTCCCCCAAGGTCCGGGCGTGCGGTGCGACGTGGGGGTACGCTCGGGAGGGGCCGTTCCGGTGCACTACGACCCGCTGATCGGGAAAGTGATCGTGTGGGGGGAAACGCGCGCCCACGCGCTCGCGAGGGGCGCCCGCGCGCTCGGAGAATGCGTGCTGGAGGGGATCCCCACCACGCTCCCCTTTCACCGCTGGCTTTTGGAGCAGCCTGCCTTTCGCGCGGGGGCCTACGATACCGCGTTTCTGGCACATGAATTTCGAAGCGTCGCGCTGGCCACGTCCGGGCGCGACGAGGAGGACGCGACGTTGCTCGCGGCGGTCTACGCCCACGTGACCGCGCGCGAGCCACGGTTTCCCACCGCCGATGCAGGAGCGCGGCTCGGCGGAGACGGATCGAGCCGCTGGCGACTCGCCCATCCCAACCTGCGCACCCCCCTGGGGCCCCGGGGATCGCGCTCCCGTCCGTGAGGCCGCGATGAAGATCCTCCTCTCGAAAGGCGCTCAAGACCTCGAGATCGACGTCGAGCCGGAGGGCTCCGCGTACCGGGTCACGCTGGGGGATCGGGCGCACCGGGTGGATGGCGCTATCGAGAGCGAGATGCGGGTCCGGATCGACGCCCGTCCTGTGGAAGGATGGGTGAGGCGTCAGGCGGAGACGATCGCGGTCGACCTTCACGGTCGCACCTTTCGCTTTCGCGTCCGCGATCCACGCGCGCCCAAGCTCTCGCGCCGGCGCTCGCTCGAAGACGCCGCGCGCGGGGAGCTTCACGCCCCGATGCCGGGGCTGGTGGTTCTGGTCTTGACCCACGAGGGAGAGGAGGTCGAAGCGGGCCGGCCGGTCGTGGTGGTCGAGGCGATGAAGATGCAGAACGCGTTGGCCGCGCCGGTCACGGGGCGGGTGCGTTCGATTCCCGTGACGCCCGGATCCGCCGTTGAAACCGGACAGCTCCTGCTCGCGATCACCCCCGCGGAGGCCTGACGACCCCATGTCGCGTGCCGACCTGGTCCGTTCCAATCCAGCCCGCGACCTCCCCGGCGAACCCCCCTATCTACGGGGCATCCACCCCCTCATGTACCGCTCGCGCCTCTGGACGATGCGGCAGTACGCCGGCTTCGGGGACGCCGGAGCCTCGAACCGCCGCTACCATTACCTCCTCTCGCTGGGCCAGACCGGGCTCTCCGTCGCCTTCGACCTCCCGACGCAGATGGGGTACGACGCAGACCACCCTCGCGCCCTGGGCGAAGTGGGACGGGCCGGCGTCGCGATCTCGACGATCGATGACATGGAGCGGCTCCTGCAGGGGATTCCGCTCGACCGCGTGAGCCTTTCGATGACGATCAACGCGACGGCGATGATTTTGTTGTCGCTCGTCGTCGCGGTCGCGGATCGACGCGGCATTCCGCGCGAGAAGCTCCAGGGCACGGTCCAGAACGACGTCTTGAAGGAGTACATCGCCCGCGGCACCTACATCTACCCTCCCGGGCCGTCCCTCAAGATCGCCACCGATCTCTTCGAGTTCTGCGCGGAAGAGGTCCCGCAATGGAATCCGATCTCGGTGAGCGGGTACCATATCCGCGAGGCGGGCTCGACCGCGGTGCAGGAGGTTGCGTTCACGCTCGCGAACGGGCTCGAGTATGTGCGCGCCGCGGTGGACCGTGGGCTCCCGGTGGACCGCTTCGCGCCTCGGATCTCCTTTTTTTTCAACGCACACAACGATCTCTTGGAGGAGATCGCGAAATTCCGGGCGGCCCGCCGCCTCTGGGCGAAGCTTATGGAGGAGCGGTTCCACGCGTGCGATCCGAACTCACTCAAGCTCCGTTTTCACGCGCAGACGGCGGGATCGACCCTCACCGCGCAACAACCCCACAACAACATCGCCCGGGTCGCGATCCAGGCGCTCGCTGCGGTGCTCGGCGGCTGTCAATCGCTCCACACGAACTCCTTCGACGAGGCGCTCTCTCTGCCGAGCGAAGAGGCGGCCACCGTGGCTCTCCGAACGCAGCAGCTCATCGCGTACGAGAGCGGCGTTCCGATGACCGTGGATCCCGTGGGCGGAGCTCAGGCGGTCGAGGCGGACACCCTCGGGATCGAGCAGGAGGCGCGGAGCCTGATCGAGGCGATCGACGCGATGGGGGGCGCGGTCCGCGCGATCGAGGCGGGCTTCCAGACCCGCGCGATCGAGCAGAGCGCGTACGAGCATCAGGTGGCTGTGGAGCGCGGCGATCGTGTGATCGTCGGCATGAACCGCTTCGCCGATCCCGACGAGCAGCCCACGCCCGCGTTCACCATCGATCCGGATCTCGAGGCGGCCCAAGCCAAGCGCGTCCGGGACTTCAAGGCGTCGCGCGACGAGCCGCGGGCGCGGCACGCGCTCCAGCGATTGGACGAAGTGGCGCGCCGCGACATGAACCTCACCCCCGGCGTGATCGACGCGATCAAGGCCGGGGCCACTCTGGGAGAGATATCCGATGCGTTGCGACGAATCTACGGCACCCATGACCCGAATGCCTAACGCCTCGTGAATCTCTTCCAAGCTGGCATCCTGGGCGCGATCGAAGGGCTCACCGAATTCCTGCCGGTTTCTTCGACCGGGCACCTGATCCTCGCCGCGCACGCCATGGGTCTCGTCGGCGGCATCATGAACGATTTCGAAATCGTCATCCAGGCGGGGGCTCTTCTGGCGGTCCTGTGGCTGTATCGCGCCCGCGTTCTGGAGGTGCTCGGAGGAATCGCACGGCCGCGCTCGCGGGGCGGCTCGCTCCTGATGAAGCTCGCGATCGCGTTCCTTCCCGCGGCGATCTTCGGACTGGCGTTCCACAAAGCGATCCAAGCCCACCTCTTCGGCCCCCTCCCGGTGGCGATCGCTCTCTTCCTCGGTGGCGTCGTCATGGTGTGCTTCGAGCGCTGGCGCCGAGCGCGCCGTAGTACCCCCGCGTTCGAGAGCGTGGACGCGATTCCGCTGGGCGTCGCGTTCGCGATCGGGCTGTTCCAATGCGCATCTCTATGGCCGGGGGTTTCACGCGCCATGGTGACAATACTGAGTGCGCTCCTCTTGGGATGCTCGGCGGTCGCGGCGGCGGAGTTTTCGTTTCTGCTCGCGCTCCCCACGCTCGGCGCCGCGACCCTGTTCGACTTCGTCAAGAGCCGGGAGGCGCTCCTGAGCGGCGCTTCGGTCGGCCTCGAGGCCACCGCTGTCGGCCTCGCCGTGGCCGCGATCGTTGCAGTGATCGCGATCCGCTCCTTTCTGCGCTACCTTACCCGCCACGGTCTCGAGCCCTTCGGCTGGTATCGCATCATTCTGGGGCTGGTGCTCTTCGCCCTCCTCTGGCATCACGCGTGGGGGTTCCGATGAGCCGCGTGCTCGGTCTCGCCCACGTCGGGATCGCGGTCCGCTCTCTGGAAAGCGCGGTTCCTCTCTGGGTTCATGCGTTCGGCTTCGACCACGTCGAGACGACCGAATTCGACTCGATGAAGCTCCGGATCGCATTCTTGCAAAGCGGCTCTTCCGAGCTGGAGCTGCTGGAACCGACCGAGGCGGATTCCCCGGTGGGCCGATTTCTCGAGAAGAGGGGGGAAGGCATCCACCATCTCTCGTTCAACGTTCCCGATCTCGAGCGGGCGCTGGAGCAGGCGGCCGCCGCGGGGCTCGAGCTGATCGACCGCACGCCGAGGGAAGGAAGCCACCACACGAAGATCGCGTTTCTCAGCCCCCGGACGTTGAACGGGGTGCTTGTAGAACTTTGTGAAGTCCCGCGATGAGCGGAGCCCGGGGATTCCGCCCGAAGTGCCGGAGAGGCACGGCTCACCGTATGCGCGCGGCGCTCCTTCTCCTGAGCCTTGCCTACCCGGGATGCGCCGGCACGTCGCAGGTTCGTTCCACCACGGGGCCGGGCGTGGGGTTTCTCACGCCGGCCGCCGCCATGGTGCGGCCGCTCGGCGCGGGTGTCACGATCAAGCCGATCTTGACCGCCGGCGACACGCTCTTCTCGAGCCATCCGGGGGCGGCCCCTTTCATTTTCGCCGGGCGGGCAGGCGGGCTGGGCGTACGGGACCGCGGCGACGGGACCGCGGAGGTGTACGCCTCCCACGACGATGCCTGGCTCCAAGGCGTCGAGGGGTCGGCGGTATCACGGCTCGTCCTCGACCTGCGGAACAACGGAATCCTGGCCGCGGACTATCTGCTCCGGCCGGACCAAGGCTACACCGGGCTCGCGCACGCGGCCCTGCTCGATGCGCGGGTCGGGTTTCTGCGACCGAATTTCGTGGTGAACGAGCGGGGGAGCCGGCTCCGGACGCGGAGCCCCATCGTGGCGGCGATCGACGTGACGGGTGAGCAGATCCACGACCTACCCTGGCTCGGGGCCATGCGGCACAAGAGCGCGGCCGCGCTCCCCACGACCGGCGGCAAACTACTCGTGGTGATGACCGCCGGCAGCCTAGGCCAGACGGGCGACCAGCTCTACCTTTACGTCGCCAATTCGGATACCGACGTCCTCACGGGGAACGGTCAGCTCCTCGTATTCCGCGCGGATCCAGGCCAACTCCCGCTGAACGGGCGCAACGCCTCGAGTCTCCGCCGCGGCGTGCCGGTGAGCGGGACGTTCGTCCCGGTCGATCCCGTCGCCGCGCGCTCGCCAGACACGCTCGAGCCGCTGGTCCAGCGGCTCGGATGCCTCAACTTCGTCCGTCTGGAGGGCGTCGCGATCGACCGGGAGAGACTCAACGCGTTCTACTTCACCGATCGCCTGGGTTTCGGCTCGAGCGGCATCATCCAAACCGCGGCCGGCGGGGGTCGCGTCTACCACATGACGCTCGACGACTTCGATCCCACGCGGGTCGAGAACCTGGAAGTCCTGCTCGACGCCAGCGAGGGGGACGACCTGTTTCGTCCCTCGAGCATCGATACCGACGGGCGCTCCCTGATGATCCAGGAGTACCCCGCGGCGCACGGCATCCACCCCTCGCGCATCCTGCGCTACGACCTCCGTTCGCACACTCTGGAAGCGGTCGCCGAATGCGTCGAGCGCGACAGCAGGGGGCGTCTGGTCCCCCGAGGCGTGGGGGGAGAGTGGGAACCGAGCGGGATCACGAGCGTAGGCGACCTGCTCGGGGAGGACGCCTGGCTCCTCACCGTGCAGGCGCACACGCTCCGGGCCCTCCAGAGCTCAGGGAGATGGGGAGAGGGGGGCCAGCTTCTTCTTCTACGCGGCGGGCGCTAGTACCCGTCGGGCGGAGGAGGAGGCGGCGGCGGCATCTCCTGGTCGGTGTTGGAGCGCGGAGCGGGGAGATTATCTTCCGGCGCGGGGGCCGTCGTCCCGGCCGGCGACCCCGAGATCCCACCCCCCTCGGTGTCGAACGACTCCGTGCCGTTCCGCTGATAACGTAGCTGGAGCTGGCAGCTCACCTGCTTCGGCGTACGGATCGAGAATCCGTTGTCCAGGAGAAGCACGACAGGCTCTCCGGGCGGAAGGTCCTGATCCAGGGTCAGATTCTTCGAACGCTGCGACGTCCAGAACGCCTGGGGTTTCCTGCCGCTCTTCTGCTTGAGCCAGCGGTCGTAATCACCGGCCCGGAAGAGCCGCACCACGATGTCCTTCCTTCCCTTGGTCGTTACGGTGCCGGAAAGGTGGACCGCCTTGGCGCCGGGCAGGTTCATGGGCAGGTCGAGGGCGAAAAACTCGGCCGGGCCGACCGTGTAGCTCGAATCCACGATCTCGGCGACGTAACCGTTCCCCTGGGTTGAATGGGCCGGCCGAGCGTCGCTCGCCATGGGCGCCGTGGTGCTTCCTTCGGGTTGGCTGGATTGCGTGTCCCCGGCCGGAGGCTCCATCGCGAACGCGCGCCCGACGATCGGGCGGTGTGTGAGAAGCAGCACGAGCGCGGCGAGGAGGAGCGCGATGATCCACGCCCCCCGGTGCCATTGCCTCGGGTGAATTCCGATGAATCTCATCACGCCTCCCCGGCGGGCCTGAGCCCGCCTTACGCCTGCCCTTTGGGTTCGTACTCGCGGAACAGCTTTCCCCATTCCGACTGCATGATCTTCTTCTTTCGCGGAACTCCCACGAACGGATACCAGTACCCGTCGTGGTACAGACGCGACGCAAAGTAGGACCACGGGACGAGGGGGCTCTGGAGCAGCATCTTCTCCAACGGCTTGAGGGGGCCGTGGTAGATGAGCTTCTGCCCCTTGGAGGCGAACGTGTTCTCGTTCCGGTGGAATCCCAGATTCACGTTCGACACGTCGTCTCCCACGATGTCAATGCAGCGCGGATCCCCGTTCCCCAGCTTTGCATCGGCCGCCAGCCGGATGAACTTGATCGTGAGCGGGTCGAAGCCCATGAGCTTCGCCGCCACGGCATCGATCGCCACCTGGTCGCGCGAAGCCAGCAAAAGATTGGCCACATGCGGCCGCATGGCGCGCGGGCCCGGTCCGTCCCCCGCGATGACGCCGTCCATCACCGCGAAGATGCCCGTGTGGATCTCCTTCTGGATCGTCAGGAGGTCCACCAGGGTCTCGTGAATCACGCTGTGTGTCCAATGGCGCTTGAGATGAAGGAGGCCGCCGAAGGCATTCTTCATCGCGCCCGTCATTTCGGTGAAAACGTGCGTCTTGAGCGTCGGCAGGTGGATGATGTTCGTCCCGATCAAGGTTCTCGGGAGCATGAGCCCGTCCGGGTAGACGTCGTTCAACACGAGCATCTTTCCCTTCGGCTCGTAGCGGATCCAATCGGCCTCGCTCTCCTTGTCGTTCAGCCATACGGAACGGATCCCATATCGGTCCAACACCGGCTCGAGCTTGTTGTTCCGGATGCCCACGTGGGGATCCACGACCACGGTGGAGTTTTGGGCGGCCAGGACATGCTCGCTCGTAAAACCCAATTGCTGAAGCTTCCGAATGACGCCCTCGAGCTGCCAAGGGCTTGTCGAGCACGCGGGATAATAGACGTGCCAGGAGATGTTCACTTTCAAGAGCGTCGTCTTCTCGGGCGAGAGCTCCGCGTTGCAGTCCGCAAGCTCCATCAAGCGCCCGATGTCTTCCACGACGGTGGAAGCGCTCGTCCGAAGCACCGCGACCTTGGATTTCACGCTGATCCCTTGCCGTCCTTCGGGTGGAGCACCGAGTTCGCGATCACGATCCGTTGAATCTCCGACGTTCCTTCATAGAGCTCCGTCACCTTGGCATCACGGTAGTAACGCTCCACGGCGAATTCCTTCGTATAGCCGTACCCACCGTGGATCTGCACCGCGCGATCCGCGGCCATGCGCGCCACTGCGGACGACTTGAGCTTGGCCATCGAGGCATAAGGCCCGTACGGAATCTCCTGGTCCTTCATCCAAGCGGCCTGGAGCGTGAGTAGGCGCGCCCCTTCGATCTCGGTTCTCATCTCCGCGATCATCCACTGGATCGCTTGGAAGTCGCCGATCTGGCGGCCGAATTGGTACCGGTCGCGCGCGTACTGCGCCGAGGCTTCGAGCGAGGCCTGCGCGATGCCGAGCGCCTGCGCCGCGACTCCGATCCGCCCTCCGTCCAGAGTCTGCATCGCGACACGGAATCCACGTCCCTCGTCGTGGAGGCGGTTGGATACCGGCACCCGGCAATCCTCGAGGACCAATTCTACCGTGTCCGAGCCGCGAATTCCCATCTTGTCGATGTTCTTTCCGATCTTGAGCCCGGGCGAGTTCCGCTCCACGAGGAACGCGCTGATCCCACGGTGTTTGGACTCCTGGCTCGTTCGAGCCAGCAGCACGATCACGTCCGCGTATTTCCCGTTCGTCACGAACGTCTTCGAGCCGTTCAGGATGTACTCGTTGCCGCGCCGATCGGCGCGCGTGATCAGCGCCGCCGAATCCGATCCGGAGCCAGGCTCGGTCAGCGCGAACGCGCCGAGCGCCTCCTTCGCGAGGCTCGGGAGCCAGCGCGTCTTCTGCTCCTCGGTCCCGAAGCGGGTAATCGGGCCCGCCGCGACCGAGTTGTGAACCGAGACGGTGATGGCCACCGCGGCCGAGGCGCGGGCGAGCTCCTCCATGACGATCACGTAGCCGACGGCGTCCACGCCGACGCCGCCGTACTCCTCCGGAATGAGGAGCGCGAAGAAATTGTTGTCGCGGAGCTTCTTCCGGAGGGATTCCGGGATTTCCTCAGTCGCGTCGATCTGGCGGGCGATGGGCGCGATCTCCCCCTCCGCGAACGCGCGGGTGAGGGCGCGGAGCATTTCCTGCTGCTCCGTCAGATGAAAGTTCATCGCGGCCTAGGAATCGGGGTACTCGTAGAACCCCCGGCCGACCTTTCGACCCAGACGGCCTGCCGCGACCATGGTGCGTAGGAGGGGACATGGTCGGTACTTGTCGTCACCGAATCCCCGCTGGAGGACTTCCATGATATCGAGGCACACGTCGAGGCCGATCAGATCGGCGAGCGCGAGCGGCCCGAGGGGATGGTTCATGCCGAGCTTCATCACCGTGTCGATGGCCTCCCGGGTCGCGACGCCTTCCTGGAGCGCGAAGACCGCCTCGTTGATCATGGGAAGCAGGACTCGGTTCGAGACGAATCCGGGACGGTCCTCGACCAGGACCGGCGTCTTGCCGAGGGCCTTCGCCATGTCCATGGTCGTGCGCACGGTCTCCTCAGACGTCTCCAGGCCGCGCACGACCTCGACCAGCTGCATCACGGGAACGGGGTTCATGAAATGCATCCCGATGACCCGCGAAGGGCCCCTCGTCGCGGCGGCAAGCTCCGTGATCGAGATGGACGAGGTATTCGTGGCCAGGATCGCATCCGGGGCCAGAACCCGGTCCAGCTCCCGGAACACCGCCTTCTTGAGATCCAGGCGCTCGGGCACGGCCTCGACCGCGATCGCGCAGTCCGCGAGAGAATCGCCTGGGGCGGCATTTCGGATGCGGCCCAGGACCAGATCGCGAGCCGCGGCGTCGAGGGCTCCCTTTTTGACGAGGCGGTCGAGGCTCTTGCCGATCGACGCGAGGCCCCGTTTGAGGCTGGCCTCGTCGTTATCCTGAATCAGGACCTGCCGGCCCGCCGCGGCGAACACCTGGGCGATTCCGCTCCCCATGGTGCCGGCGCCGATCACGAGGACCGGGCGGGTCGCCGTCGCGACCGGCACTATACGGCCTCCACGCTCAAGGCGACCGCGTTCCCGCCACCCAGGCAGAGCGTCGCCAGTCCCGTTTTCGCCTTGCGGTCGCGCATCGCGTAGAGGAGCGTCGTCAGCACTCTCGCGCCGCTCGCACCGATCGGGTGCCCGAGCGCGACCGCGCCTCCGTGCACGTTGAGCCTCGAGAAATCCCAATCGAGCTCACGGGCGTCGACGATGGCCTGGGCCGCGAACGCTTCATTGGCTTCGATCAGGTCCCAATCGTTGGGCTTTCTGCCCAACTTCTCGGCGAGGCGCTTGACCGCGACCACGGGGGCATAGAAGACCATCTCCGGCGCCACCCCGCCGGTGGCGTATCCGGTCACCCGCGCCATCGGCTGCGCGTGGGTTCGCTTTACGGCCGCGCCCGACATCACCACGACAGCCGAGCCGCCGTCGTTCAACCCGGGCGCGTTCGCGGCCGTGACCGTGCCTTCCTTCTCGAACGCCGGCTTGAGCTTCGCCAGCGATTCCATGGTGGTGTCGGGCCGCGGCCGCTCGTCCACGCAGAAGCACTTGGGTTCCCCTTTCCTCTGCGGAACCAGGACCGGCACGATCTCGTCCTTGAACTTCCCCTCCTTCTGCGCCCGCACGGCTTTCTGGTGGCTCTCCATCGAGAATCGGTCCTGGTCCTCGCGGGTGACCTTGAACTTTCGCGCGATGAGCTCCGCCGCGCTCCCCATGTGGAAGTTGTTGAAGGAGTCCCAGAGCCCGTCCAAGATCACGCCGTCGATCAGCTCCCCGTGCCCCAGCCGGTATCCCACGCGCGCCTTGGGCAGCATATAGGGCGCGTTGGACATCGATTCCATACCGCCCGCGACGATGATGTCGGCGTCCCCCGCGCGGATCGCCTGCGCGGCGAGCATCACCGCCTTGAGCCCCGACCCGCATACCTTGTTCACCGTCATGGCGCCCACGGTGTCGGGAATCCCGGCCTTGATGGCCGCTTGCCTGGCAGGCGCCTGTCCAACGCCCGCCTGCACGACGTTCCCCATGAGGACTTCCTCGGTCTGTCCGGGCTCGATTCCCGCGCGGCTCACCGCCTCCCGGATCACGACCGCGCCCAGCTCGGGCGCGCGAAGCGTGGAGAGCCCGCCCAAGAACTCGCCGATCGCGGTCCGGCAGGCGCTCACGATGTAAGCGTCACGGTCTGCCATTTCAAGATCTCCTTCCTCGATTCAACCGGGAAGCGCCCGGCCCGTCGCGCAAACCCCCGCTACCGCGCGATGCCTTCCGCCTCCCGCAATAGTTCCCGAGCGATGACAAGACGCTGGATTTGAGACGTGCCCTCACCGATTTCCATCAGCTTGGCGTCCCGGAAATAGCGTTCCACGGGATGATCGGTCATGTAACCCGCCCCGCCGTGGATCTGGATCGCGGTGTCCGCCGCCCTCATCGCCACGGTGGAGGCCATGAGCTTGGCCATCGCCCCATGGCGCGTGATCGGCGCGCCGCGATCCTTCATGCGCGCCGTCTGGTAGACGAGGAGCCGGGCCGCTTCGATCTCGGTAACCATGTCGGCGAGGAGAAGCTGGATCGCCTGAAACTCCGCGATCGCCTTGCCGAATTGCCTGCGCTGGCGCGAGTAGCGGAGCGCCGCGTCGAGCGAGGCCTGCGCGATGCCGATCGACATCGCGCCGATCGAGATCCGACCCCCGTCGAGCGTTTTCATGAATTGCGTGAAACCCTGGCCTTCCTTCCCCTCACGCTCGAGGAGGTTCTCCTTCGGGAGTTTGACGTTCTCGAAGAGCAGCTCGACCGTGTCGCTCGCCCGGTGCCCGAGCTTTTTCTCGCGCGTCCCCGCGCTGAATCCCGGGGTTCCCTTCTCGATGATGAACGCGGAGATCCCTTTCACACCGATTCCCGGGGTCGTGACGGCGGTGAACACGGCGGTCCCGCACACCGAGCCGTTCGTGATGTAGATCTTGCGGCCGTTGACGACGTAATGATCCCCCTCGGCTACCGCGCGGGTCTTGGTGCCGCCGGCGTCGGAGCCCGCCTCCGGCTCGGTGAGGCCGAATGCGGCGAGCTTCTCGCCGGAGCAGAGCGCCGGGAGGTATTTCCGCTTCTGCTCCGCCGTGCCGAAATTGTAGATGGGGGAGGTGCCCAGCGAGACGTGCGCCGCCAGGGTGATTCCGGTCGAGGCGCACGCGCGGGAGATCTCCTCCACCGCGATGACGTAGGACAGGGTGTCGAGGCCCAAGCCGCCGTACTCTTCCGGGAAGATCATCCCGAAGAGGCCGAGCTCGCGCATCTTCTTGACGTTGTCCCAGGGAAACTCGTTCTGCTCGTCGTAGCGCGCCGCCTTGGGCGCCACCTCCCCGTCGGCGAACTCGCGAAGCATGTCGCGCAAGCGGGTCTGCTCCTCGGTCAGCTCGTAGAGGTCGTTGGATCTGGTCTCCGCCATCGTTTCCATCCGGGTCCTCGCGCCGGTCAGACCGGCATCTCGCAGACTTCCTCGACCATGAGCTCCGCGTCGGTCGATTTCAGGATTTCATCCACGGTGACGCCGGGCGCGCGCTCTTGAAGCTTGAGCCCCTGCGGGGTGACCTCCATAACCGCGAGATCGGTGATGATGAGATCGACCGCTTTCTTCCCCGTGAGCGGCAAGGTGCACTTTTTGAGGATCTTCGAGCTCCCGTCCTTGGCGGTATGAAGCATCGTCACGACGACCCGTTTCGCCCCCGCGACCAGATCCATCGCTCCGCCCATTCCCTTGACCATCTTCCCAGGAACCATCCAGTTGGCGAGATTACCATCCTGGTCCACTTCCATCGCGCCGAGGATCGTGAGGTCCACGTGGCCTCCGCGCACCATCGCGAACGAGTCGGCACTCGAGAAAAAGGACGCGCCGGGGAGCACGGTCACGGTTTCCTTCCCGGCGTTGATCAGGTCCGCGTCCTCTTCCCCCTCGATAGGGTACGGACCGACGCCCAGAATTCCGTTCTCGGACTGCAGAGTAACCTGGATTCCCGGCGGGATATGGCTCGCCACGAGCGTCGGCATCCCGATCCCGAGATTGACGTAGAAGCCGTCCTTAAGCTCGAGCGCGGCTCTTCGGACGATTCGTTCTCTTTTCAATTCGCTTGGGTCCATACGTCCCCTGGAAAATGGTGTCGACGAAGACTCCGGGCGTGATGACCGTATCCGGGTCGATGGCTCCGGACTCGACCAGCTGCTCCACCTCGGCGACCGTGTGCTCCGAGGCGGTCGCGAACACCGGGTTGAAATTTCGCGCGGACATGCGGTACACGAGGTTTCCGCTCCGGTCCCCTCGGTATGCCTTCACAAACGCGAAGTCGCCGCGGATCGGCATCTCGAGCACGTACTCGCGCCCGTGCATGACGCGGAGCTCCTTACCCTCCGCGACCACGGTGCCGACGCCGGTTGGGGTATAGAACCCGCCGATTCCGGCGCCCCCGGCGCGCACCCGCTCGGCGAGGGTACCCTGCGGGACCAGCTCGACTTCCAGCTCGCCGCTCAAGAACTGGCGCTCGAAGATCTGGTTCTCGCCCACGTAGGTCGAAATCATCTTTCGAATTTGCTTCGTTTGGAGCAGAAGCCCCAGGCCCCAGTCGTCGACCCCGGCATTGTTCGAGACGCAGGTCAGGTCTTTGACGCCGGAATCGCGCAGCGCGAGGATCATGTTCTCGGGTATGCCGCACAGCCCGAAGCCGCCGAAAAGAATCGTCGCGCCGTCCCGGACCATGGCCCGCTCCAGCGCCTCGCGCGCGCTCCGGACGACCTTGTTCATCGGGCGGAACCGGCCTGTGCGGATCGCTTCTCGCGGGACACGCTTCGGATGTAATCGATGATCGCGGTGGTCGGAGTGCCCGGCCCGAACAGCTCCCCGACGCCCGCCTGTTTCAGCGCGGTCATGTCCTCCTTCGGAATGATCCCGCCCCCCGTGAGGAGGACGTCGCCGATTCCCTTCTCACGCATGAGGGCGAGAACGCGGGGGAAAAGCGTCATGTGGGCGCCCGAGAGGATCGAGAGCGCGACCGCGTCGACGTCTTCCTGGATCGCGGCCTGGACGATCATCTCCGGGGTCTGGTGAAGGCCCGTGTAGATCACCTCGAAGCCCGCGTCGCGCATCGCGCTCGCGACTACCTTGGCTCCGCGGTCATGCCCGTCCAGCCCCGCCTTCCCGACCAGCACCCGGATCTTTCTCGCCATGAAATCCCCGTTCTCCTAGAAGACCGCGGGCTCGCGGTAGACGCCGTAGGCCTCGCGAAACACGTCGGAGATCTCGCCGAGGGTCGCGTACGCCCGGACGGCGTCGAGCACAAACGGCACGAGGTTCTTGTCGCTCATGCACGCGTCGCGCAGATCGCCCATCGCGCGTTCCCAACGCGCCGCGTCGCGGCGCGCCCGCACCGCGCGCACGCGCTCGATCTGGCGCCGCTCGATCTCCGGATCGATCTTGAGAACCGGAATGGAAACCTCCTCCTCGCCACCGAAGCGGTTGACCCCCACGATGATGCGGCGGCCCTCCTCGACTTGCATTTGGAACCGATAGGCCGAATCGGCGATCTCCTTCTGCGGAAATCCCTGCTCCACGGCCTGGATGATTCCCCCCATCCCGTCGATACGCCGGAGATACTCCATGGCCTCCTCCTCCATGCGATCGGTGAGGGCCTCGAGGAAATAGGACCCTCCAAAGGGATCCACCACGTTCGCGACGCCCGTCTCGTGAGCGATGATCTGCTGGGTGCGGAGCGCGACGGTCGCGGCCTCCTCGGTCGGAAGCGCCAGGGTCTCGTCCATGGAGTTCGTGTGCAGCGACTGCGTCCCGCCGAGCACGGCGGCCAGGGCCTGGATCGCGACCCGCGCGACGTTGTTGAGCGGCTGTTGCGCGGTAAGCGAGACGCCCGCGGTCTGCGCGTGGGTCCGAAGCATCCAGCTGCGCGGATTCTTCGCCTGGAAGCGGTCGCGCATGAGCTTCGCCCAGATGCGCCGGCCGGCCCGGAATTTCGCGATTTCCTCGAAGAAGTCGTTGTGGACGTCCCAAAAGAAGGAGAGCCTTTGCGCGAAGGCATCGACGTCCATGCCGCGCTTCAGGCACTCCTCCACGTACCCGATCCCGTCGGCGATCGTGAAGGCCAGCTCCTGGACCGCGGTGGCGCCCGCTTCGCGGATGTGGTAGCCGCTGATCGAAATCGAATTCCACCTGGGCATGTGCTCGGCGCACCATTCGATCATGTCGACGCAGATCTTGACCGAGGGACGCGGCGGGCAGATCCACTCCTTTTGTGCGATGAACTCCTTCAGCATGTCCGCCTGGACGGTACCGCCGAGCTTCTTGGGCGGGATCCCCTGCTTCTCGGCGATCGCCACGTACATCGCCAGGAGGACGATCGCCGGGGCATTGATGGTCATCGACGTCGTGACCTGATCGAGCGGGATGCCCCGGAAGAGGATCTCCATGTCCTCGAGCGAGGAAATCGCCACCCCCTCGCGTCCGACCTCGCCAAGCGCCATCGCGTGGTCCGCGTCGTAGCCCATCAGGGTCGGCATGTCGAACGCGGTCGATAGGCCCGTCATGCCTTGAGCGAGGAGGTAGTGGAAACGCTGGTTCGTGTGCTCCGCGGTTCCGAAGCCTGCGAACTGGCGCATCGTCCAGATCCGTGTGCGGTACATCTCGGGGTGGAGGCCGCGCGTGAAGGGAAACTGACCGGGCTTGCCCAGCCTCTCTTCGAGGCCGGGTTTCACGTCTTCGGGCGTATAGAGCGGCCGAACCGGGATGCCGGAGAGCGTCTCGAAGAGCGGCACGGGTGCTTCCGCGGTTTCCGGAGCGTGCGGCTTCGGCGCGGCTTCGGCGCGCCCGGATTCGGGCTCGGCGCGCGTCGCCGCCGTATCAGTTCGGGCTGCGTTCGCCATGGTCCGTCATCCTTTCGATGAGATCCCGCGCCGCGCGATACGGGGAAATCGTCCCGTGAAGCACCTGATCCGCGGCCCGGTCCAGGAGCGCTCCCAAGCCCTTCCGTTCCCAGGCTCCCTCGAGGAGTCGCTCGCGCACCGCGTTCTTCAGGCGGGCACGGATCTTCTCGCGCCGGAGCCCTTCCGACACGCCGGGATCCCCGAGGTGGGCCCGGTGCTTCTCGATCGCCTCGTTCAGCTCCTCGATCCCCTGTCGTCCGGTGGCGATCGTTTTCACGATCGGCGGGCGCCACGGCGCCGGAGGGCGCAACCCGAGCGCCGAGCGGATCCCCGCGGCGAGCTGATCCGCGCCCGCGTGGTCCGCCTTGTTCACGACGAAGATGTCGGCGATCTCCATCAACCCCGCCTTCAGGGATTGGATCGCGTCCCCCGACTCGGGGGTCAGGACCACCACGGTGGTATCGGCGGCCTGGGCCACATCCAGCTCCGACTGTCCGACGCCCACCGTCTCGATCAGCGTGAGATCGCTCCCCCATGCGGAAAGGAGCTCACACAGCTCTTCGGTCCGCGCCGCAAGCCCTCCGAGACTGCCTCGGGTGGCCATGCTGCGAATGAAAACACCCGGGTCGGTCGAAAGCTCGCTCATGCGCACGCGGTCGCCGAGGATCGCACCGCCGGTATAGGGGCTCGTCGGGTCGACCGCGATCACCCCCAGGCGCCGCCCCTGCCGGCGGAGGAGGAGCGCCATTTCGGCGACCAAGGTGCTCTTTCCAGCCCCGGGCGGACCGGTGATCCCCACGCGGGGCGCCGGGGGCCGGGCGCCGTAGATCTCATCCAGAAGGGCATCCGCCCCGGGAGCGCCGTTCTCGACCAGGCTCATGGCCCGGGCAAGGGATCGCGCGTCTCCGCGCAGCAAATCTTGGACTAGGGTAGACGAAAGAGACGGCGATTCCTCGCTCCGTTTCGGAGCCGTCAATATTCCATCCCGGCGCGCGATTCGATTCCTTTCCGGTAGTGGTGCTTGATTTCGCGCACCTCGCTCACCGTGTCCGCGAGCTCCACCATCGCCTCCGGCGCGCTCCGCCCGGTCCAGATCATGTCCATCCACTTGGGACGCGCCTTCGCCAGCGCCAGAACTTCCTCCACGGGGACGAGCCCGAAATCGGCGACGACGTTGACCTCGTCCAGGATCAGGAGGTCGTGCTTCGCCGCGCGCACGATCTCCCACGCCTTGTCGAGCCCCTGGCGCGCGAGCTCGCGATCCTTCGGGTCGGGATTCTTGGGGTCCACAAACGCGACCCGCCCGAACTGCCAAACCTCGACGCGCGGCAGCGATCGGAGCGTATCCAGCTCCCCGTAGATGCGTCCCTTCATGAACTGGATGATCGCGATCGAGAATCCGTGACCATGCGCGCGGAGGGCACATCCGAACGCCGACGTGGTCTTTCCTTTGCCGGGTCCCGTGATGACGAGCAGGACACCCTGGCGGGTCTCACGGCCTTCACCCGGCTCAAGCGATCCCTCTGCGGCAACGTCATTTGCGGCGGTTTTCGACATCAAGAGATGTTACCACCCGGTCCGGTGGGTGTCAATCGGCTGAGGATCGACTCCGCGACCTGAAACGCGGACCGCGGGCGCCCGATCGCACGCGCATTCGCCTTCATCCGTTCCAGGTCGGCCCGGTTGGAGAGAAAGTGCGCCAGCCGAACCCTGAGCTCGAAGAGATCATGGACCCGCACCGCGGCGCCGGACTCTTGTAGGTAATCGACGTTTCTCTCCTCCTGGCCCGGAATCGGTCGTAGTGCCACGATCGGGACGCCGCGCGCCATGGCCTCGCTCGACGTGAGCCCCCCGGCCTTGCCGACGAGGAGATCGGCGGCCTCAAGAAAGAGGTGCACGCGATCCGTGAATCCGTGGATCTGGATCCTCCGCTCCTGCCCGGCCACGAGCCTCGCCAACCTGAGCCGCAACGCGTCATTCCTTCCCGCGATCACGAGAGCCTGAACGCTCTCCGGCAGCCTGAGTACGGCCTCGACCATCTCCTCCATCGGCCCCCATCCGAATCCACCCCCCATCAGGAGGAGCGTGAGCCGATTCGGGTCCGGGTCGAGCCCGAGCGTACGCCGCGCGGCTTCCATCCCGACGCCGGTCGCGAACTTGGGATCGATGGGAATGCCCGTCACCTCGATGCGATCGGCATGCACGACGCCCGTCGCGACCAACTGCTCCTTCGCGGATTCGGTCGCGACGAAGTAGTGGTCGATGCCCGGGTAGACCCAGATCGGGTGGATCGAGAAGTCGGTCACCGCGCAGTAGACCGGAACCGCGACCAATCCGCGCTCGCGAAAGAGTGAAAAGACCTCCACCGGTAGAAACTGCGTGCACAGGATGGCGTCCGCCTTGAACCGGCGGGCGGCGGTCACGAAGTCACGGCAGCCGGCCGCGACGATCGCGGACCGGAGCCGTTGCCGGAAACTCTTCGCAGGGATCTCCTCGGCGCGACGGTAGAAGAAGCCCCAGATTCGGGGCACGCGATCGACGAGACGGTTGTAGGAGGAAGCGTAGAAGCGCCGGAGAAACGGCGAGGAGAAATCCAGAGCGTCGCGCACGATCGGCTCGCACGTTGGATCGAGAGAGCGCAGTGCCTCTTCGACCGCGCGGGCCGCGCGCTCGTGCCCCACGCCCGCGCGGACGTGCAGGATGAGGATCCGCTTCGCCGCCGAAACGGCGCGCGGATCAGAAGAACTGGTTCCGACCTCCCGGGTAGGCATTGGGTACGTGCTGGACGAGGAGCTCCTCCCCATCTGCCCTCCACGTGATCCCGATCACGTCAAAGCGCACCGGCCGATCGAGCAGGCCCCGGCGCGAGAGATAGCCTGCCGCGGCCCTCGCCACGTCCTCCCGCTTCTTCTGGCCCACCGCGTCCAGAGCCGTCGCGCGCCCCCCGGCGGTCCGGAACTTCACCTCGATAAAGACGACTTGATCCCGGTCGCGGGCGACGAGGTCGATCTCCCCACGCCCCACCCTCACGTTCCGGTCCACCACATCCAACCCGCGAAGCATCAGAAACTCCGCGGCGATTCTCTCGCCGCAACGCGCCGCCCTCTCACGCCACATCCCGCCCCCACTCCCGAGACGCTTCCGGCTTCAGAAGCCCTCCAAAACCTCCTGCACGAAGAGAAGCTCCCGGACGGGGCGGAAGCTCTTCCGATGAATCCCACAGGGTCCGTGGAGCCGGAGCGCCTCGAAGTGCTCCGGCGTCGCGTACCCCTTGTTGTGCTCGAATCCATACAGCGGATACGACAGCGCCTGCTCGTCCATCATGGCGTCGCGCGTCACCTTTGCGAGGACCGAGGCGGCCGCGACCGCGAGGCTCTTCGCGTCGCCGTCCACGACGGCTTCGCAGGGGGCGTCGCAGACGAGCGCATCCAGACCATCAACGAGAAAGCCCTGGGGCGTCATCCCCAGAGCCAGGACCGCACGGCGCATGGCGAGGAGAGAGGCCATGCGGATGTTGAACGCATCCACCTCCATCACGCTCCCCACCCCGACTCCCATCGCGACCGCCTGGACGCGAATCCGCTCGAACGCCTCTTCGCGCTCCGCCGCGGTCATCACCTTCGAGTCGCGGACGCCCGGCAGCCTGGTACCCGCCCGGAGCACGACGCACGCGGCGACGACCGGACCCGCGAGCGGTCCTCGACCCGCTTCGTCGACCCCCGCGAGGAGGTCGCCCCAGCGGGCGCGATAGCCGTCATCGAAGCGGGCGAGTCCCCGGCGCGCCATCGTCGGAGGTTCGGTCTAGGCGCTTTCGGGGTTCAGCTTCTCGCGCTCGCCGACCTTCGCCGACTTGCCCCGCTTCCCTCTCAAGTAGAAGAGCTTCGCCCTGCGAACCTTCCCCTTGCGCGCCAGGTCGATCTTGGCCACGGCCGGGGAATGAAGCGGGAACGTCCTCTCGACTCCGACGCCTCCGGATACCTTGCGGACCGTGAAGCTCTGGCGCATCCCGCTTCCGCGGATGTTGGTCACGACGCCTTGAAAGATCTGGGAGCGCTCTTTCTCTCCCTCGATCACGCGCACGTAAACCTTGATCGTGTCGCCGGGAGCAAACTCCATCTTCCGATCCGTTTTGAATCGGTTTTCGAAACGCTCCACCGTGCTCATGGTTCCCCCTCCTCCATTATCTCGTCCAATAGCGATCGGTCTTCGTCGCTCAACGAGCGCCCGAGGAACAGATCGGGACGCCGGTGCCATGTTCGGCGGAGCGCTTCGCGGCGCCGCCACAACCGGATGCGCTCGTGATTTCCGCTCAGCAAGACCTCTGGGACGGTGAGCCCCCGGAACTCTTCGGGGCGAGTGTACACGGGGGCGTCCAAAAGCGGCTCTGAAAAGGAGTCCGCCTCCGCGGATTCCGCGTCCCCCAGCACCCCCGGGATGAGTCGCGCCAGCGAGTCCAGGATCACGATCGATGCCGCTTCCCCGCCCGAGAGGACGTAGTCGCCGATCGAAACCTCCTCGGCGCCCAGGAGCGAAATGACCCGCTCGTCGATCCCTTTGTATCGCCCGCACAGCACCGCGATCTCGGGCGCATCTTTGAGCTCCTGCGCCCAGCCCTGCGTGAATCGGCGTCCCTGAGGCGATGTAACCAGCGCGCGGGGCGAAACAGCGCCCGCCCGCCGGCGCACGCTCTCGTAGGAACGCAGGATCGGCTCCGCTTTCATCACCATGCCTGCGCCGCCCCCGTACGGATAATCGTCGGTCGTGCCGTAGCGGTCGGACGTAAAGTCGCGGATTGGAACGATCACGACCTCAAGGAGCCCCTTCTCCCGGGCGATCCGGATCATGCCCTCGTCCAGCGACCCGGAGAAGAACCCCGGGTTCAAAGTCAGGATCGAGAAGCGCATTCCGGGTCCCCCGCGGGGCTACTCGTTCAGTCCGGGCGGAACCTCCACCACCATCTCGCCGCGCTCCAAGTCGACCGACAAGACGACGCTCGCCAAGGACGGGAGCAGCGTCTCGCGGCGTGGACCGCGCACGACGATGACGTCGTTGCTGCCGGTCGAGAAAATGTCGGCGATCGTCCCGAGCTCCGAGCCCTCGCGCGTGACCACGCGAAGCCCGAGGAGCTCGAAGCGGTAATGCGTGCCCTCGGGCAACGCAGCCGCCTCCCCGCGTGGGATCGTGAGATCGGCGCCGCGGAGCGCTTCCGCCTCGGTCCGCGTCCCCACCCCCTCGAAGGTGATGAGGAGGCGCTCCCCGAACGGCCGCATGGCCTGCACGGTCATCGCGCGCTCGCCGCCTCCCACAAGGCGCGCGGTGACCGTCCGTCCAGGCGCAAACCGCTCCGGGGCGTCGCTCCAGACATCGACGACCACTTCCCCTTTGATCCCGTGGGCCCTCGCGATCGAGCCCACGAGGATCGGCTCTTCGGGTCGCTCAGTCTGCAATCTCGAGTACGGCCCGCCGGTCCTCGGCGCTCGCCGACGCGGAGAGGAGCGTGCGCAGAGCGTGAGCCGTCTTTCCTTCCCTGCCGATCACCTTTCCCAAATCGGTCGGTCCTACGCGCAGGGTATACACCGCGGTTTGACCGGTGACGCGCTCGTCCACATGCACGAGATCCGGATGGTCCACCAGGTTCCGCGCGCAATACTCGATGAACGATTTGAGCCGCGCCGAGTCGGTCATTTCTTCGGTTTCTTCGCCTTCCTCGCCTTGGGGGCTCCGGTCGCTTTCTTGGCCTTGGCCTTCGCACGGGTCTTTGCTTTCTTCTGGCTCGCCTTGGTGACCGGCTTTGCCTTGCGAGCTACCTTGACGGCCGCCTTCACCTTCTTTGCCTTCTTGGGCTTCGGCTCGGCCGCCTTCGGCTCTGCTTCGGGTCGGGACTCGGAGGGAAGCGGCGCCGGACGAAGAGCCCCCGGCGCGTGCTTCGCCATCATCACCTCGACCGACTCCGAGGGCCTCGCTCCACGGCGGATCCAGAACTCGAACTTCCCCGCATCGACGTGGAATTTCGCGGGCTCGGTCAGCGGGTCGTAGTAGCCCAGCTGCTCGATGTAGCGGCCGTCGCGGGCGAATCTCGAATCCGCGACGACAACGCGGTAGAACGGGCGCTTCTTGGCACCCGCCCGTTTCATGCGAATGACGACTGACATTCTTCCTCTCCTCCGTGGTGGTACGTGGCGTGGGCAGGGGCCGGTTACGGCATCCCCATCGGGAGCCGCCCGCGCTTCCCGCCGAATCGCTTCAGCATCGTCCGCGCCTGCTCGAATTGCCGGAGCAGGCGATTCACGTCTTGCACCGTGGTGCCGCTGCCGCGGGCGATCCGCTTGCGGCGGCTGCCGTCGATGACCTGTGGCCGGGTTCGCTCCTGGCGGGTCATCGACTGGATGATCGCTTCGGTCCGCCGGAGCTCCTGGTCGCTGAGCTCCACCCCCGCCGGGACCTTCACCCCGGGGAGCATCTTCAAGAGCTCGTCCATCGGACCGAGCTTTTTCATTTCCTGAAGCTGCCCGAGAAAATCCTCGAGGGTGAACCCCTCCTTGCGAAGCTTCTTCTCGAGCGCTTCGGCCTTCGAATGATCGAGCCGCTCCTGAGCGCGCTCGACCAGCGTCACGACGTCCCCCATGCCCAGGATGCGCGAGGCAAGCCGGTCCGCGTGAAACGTCTCAAGCGCTTCGACCTTCTCACCGACCCCCAGGTAGCGGATCGGCGCCCCGCAGACGGCGCGCAGCGAAAGGGCCGCGCCACCCCGAGCGTCCCCGTCCATCTTCGTAAGGACGAACCCGGTTACGCCGAGCCGCTTCGTGAAGGCTTCGGCGATCACGACCGCGTCCTGGCCCGTCATGCCGTCCAGGACGAGAAGCGTCTCGGTCGGCTGGAGCGACCCCTGAAGCCGGGCCACTTCGGCCATCAGCTCCTCGTCGACATGGAGCCGGCCCGCCGTGTCCGCGATCAGAAGGTCGAAGCCCTCGCGATCCGCTCGGGATCGCGCCTCCCCGGCCAGCACGACAGGATCGCTCGCGTCCCGGCTCAGATGGACGGGCGCATCGATCGATTTTCCTAGCACTTCGAGCTGGTCGATCGCCGCGGGTCGCCGCAGATCCAGCGCCGCTAGCAGGACCCGCTTGCCGCGCTCTTTCCAGTGGCGCGCGAGCTTCGCCGCGCTCGTGGTCTTTCCGGAGCCCTGGAGCCCGACCATCAGGACCACCGCCGCGCGGTTCGACGGGAACTGCATGCCGGCCACCGCCGTACCGCCGAGCAGCGAAACAAGCTCGTCGAACACGATCTTGACGACCTGCTGCCCGGGCGAGACGCTCTGCAGAAGCTCGGCACCTACCGCCCGCGTTTCCACACGCTTACAGAGGTCACGGGCCACGGCTAGGTTCACGTCCGCCTCGAGGAGAACCCGGCGGATTTCCCGGACCGCGTCGCGGACGTCCTGCTCGCCTAACCGGCCGCGGCCAGTCAGCTTCCGGAACACTCCGGCCAACTTCGTGGTCAGCTCGTCAAACACGCCGGAGGTGTTTCCCTTCTATATGTAGCGGACACCACGCAAACAAACGCTGAACCGTACCACGCCGCCCCGTCCTCGGGCAACTCGGAAGAAACAGGGGATCCGGCCGTCCTCGGGCACCTTTTCCGCGCCGGTAAGCCGAAAACCTGTTGACAGCCCGGAGACCATCGACAAAGATTCATTCGAGCGGAGTTCCCTGCCGCCTCGTGCCCAATCCGCAGCTAAGACCTAGTCTATCCAGCGGGTCGTTTCTTGCGAGGTTTTAACGTGCGAATCACGTGGATGTGCGGGGAACTTCCTCCCATTTTTTTTGACTGGAGAGCCTGACAAGGTCGCACCATTTTGATCGTCCCCCCGTGCTCTCCGCGACCGCTGCCCCCTCGGCGGTCCTTCCCCGTCTCGATTTCGATTCGCCGGATCGGAGCGCGTGTGCCCCTGCGTGTTCTGGCATCCCTTCTATTGGCCTCTATCCTGGGTTGCTCGGCCGAGGAAGTGAATAGCCCCCTCGACTTCTTTCCGGGCTCGCAGCCGACTTCCTGGGCCGTGTGCGACAAGTTCGGAGCTGCGGGAGACCATGTTCAGGTATGCGCCACCTTGGTGAACGCTCCCGGGACCCAGACGGCGATTTCCTACTCGATCTCGTTCTTTCTGCCGCGAACCCTCCACGTCCGTCTCGCCGCTTTCGACGCGCACGGCGCGTTGGTCAAGGTCCTGCTCGACGGCGAGGAAGCCGCCACGATCGGACAGTACCGCACGCCCCCGATCATTTGGGATTTCACGGACGCGCAAGGCGTCCGCGTCCCCCGCGGGAACTATCGCTGCTATATTGCCGCCGGCCCCGATTTCATCTCTTCGAGCGACGTGGCGGTTCCGTGATCGCGGGCCGATCCACGGCTCTTCGATCCGGGTTTCTCGCCTTCATCCTCTTCGAGATCATGCTCCTGGCGTGCGGTTCCGCGTGTCATGCGGGGACGCAGGATTCGACGGCCACGACCCCGCCGCCACGTCAGGCCGCCCCGTCCGGCCGCACCGGGGAGGAGCAGGATCGGTTCGAGCTGGGGATCGGCGCCGTGCAGGGCTTTTTCGACGTGACCGGCAGCTTCGCCTACCGGAGGTTCCTGAACGAGCGCGGGCCCTTCGAGCGGAGCGTCATGGGCGAGCTGACGGGGACCACGAAGAGCCAGCTGTCCGAAGGGATCGTGAGCATCTACGTGCTCTTTCGCCCGCCCGCAACCTACCGGCAAAGCTGGCGCATCCGCCCCTTGCTCGAGTTCGGGCCGGGCGTCCACACGGTGGTGCAGGTCGCCTCGCTCGAGGGCTTCAATCGCTCGAGCTACAAAGGGAAGCTCTACGTGAAATCGCATGCCTACGCGGGAGTCGAGCTGCTCGCCACGAAACGGCTCGGCTTCCTGGTCCGCGGCCGCATGTCCGCGCCAAGCCACCATCCCTTCGACTACGCGCAGGCGGCCGTCTTCCTGAGATAGCGTCCCGTCAGCGAGCCTTCGTTCCTCGCGATCTCCTCGGGCGGCCCCTCCGCGACGAGATACCCTCCCGCCTCCCCGCCCTCGGGTCCCAGCTCGATCAGGTAATCGCACGCCGCGAGAAGGTCGAGGTTGTGCTCGACGAGAACCACCGTCGAGCCCCGGCGTTTCAGCTCCCGGAGCACTCGAAGCAGCACCAGCATGTCCTTGCGGTGAAGCCCGACGGTCGGCTCATCGAGCAGGAAGAGCGTCGCAGCCGAGGTCCGGTCCCCTAGCTCGCGCGCCAGCTTGAGCCTCTGGATCTCGCCGCCGCTCAACGTGGAGAGCGGTTGGCCCAGCCTCACGTAGCCCAGGCCGACCCTCTCGAGCACCCAGAGCGGCTCCTGGATCTCGGTCTCGCCCTGGAAGAGCGCCAGGGTTTCCTCGACCGTCCTGTCCAGGAGCTGATCGAGCGAGAGCCCGTGGACTTTGACCTCGAGCACCTCGGCGCGGTACCTCCTCCCCCCGCACGCCTCGCAGGGAACCCAAAGATCCGCGAGAAAATACATCTCGACGCGGTCGACTCCCGCTCCCTCACAGTGCTCGCAGCGCCCGCCCTTCACGTTGAAGGAGAAGGTCCCGGGCGTGTACCCGCGCTGCCGGGCGAGCGGCGTTCGGGCATACCGCTCGCGAATCCGGTCGAATGCCTTGATGTAGGTGACCGGGTTCGACCGGAAAGATCTCATCACCGGGGTTTGATCTACGAGCGCGACCCGGTCGAACGACTCAAGCCCGTTCACCGAGCCGTGGGCTCCGGCCTCGGGGGCGTCTTCCCCCATGGCGCTGGCGGCGGCGCGCCAGAGGATCTCTTCGATCAGGGTGGACTTTCCGGAGCCCGAGACCCCGCACACGCCGACGATCGCCCCGATCGGAATCCTCACGTCGATCCCTTTCAAAT
This sequence comes from Candidatus Eiseniibacteriota bacterium, assembly GCA_036505295.1. Lineage (GTDB taxonomy): Bacteria > Eisenbacteria > RBG-16-71-46 > SZUA-252 > SZUA-252 > WS-7. Next base: position 38,835 of record DASXTQ010000034.1, on the reverse strand, counting down.
TGTGCTCGCGTGCGCCGCGAACCTCGATCCACGCGGCCTTCTTGGCGCGGCCGTATGGCTCCGAGGCCGCGTCCGCGACCGCCCCGGCCCACTCGGAGCAAGCCAGATCGCGTCCGGGCCACCGCTCGCGCGGCCCCTGATAGAGCACCCGGCCGCCTCGCTCTCCCGCCCCCGGCCCCAGCTCGAGGATCCAATCGGCTGATTGAATGACGTCGGGGTCGTGCTCGACGACGAGAAGGGTGTTCTTCCGGCCCTGGAGCCGGCGTAGGACACCGATCAGCCGTTCGGTGTCGCGCGGATGAAGCCCTACGGTCGGCTCATCCAGAACGTAGAGCGCGTGGCTCAAGCTCCCGCCCAACGCGTTCGCGAGCTCGATCCGCTGCGCCTCCCCTCCCGACAGGGTCTTGGAGGGCCGGTCGAGGGTGAGGTAGTCGAGACCGGTTTCGCTCAGGTACTCGAGCCTTCCTCGGAGCTCGGCAAGAATCGTCGCCGCCACCTGCTCGCCCGTCGGATCGAGTCGAAGGGCCGCAAGGAAGGAGCGAAGCTCGCCGACGGTCATCGCGCCCAGCTGGGCGATGTTCCGGCCGCCCACGTAGACCTCGAGAGCCTCAGGCTTGAGCCGGTTGCCCCCGCAGGTGGCGCAAAGAACGGCCTCCTGGTAGTGCTTCACCAGGAATCTCGCGCTCGATTTGTAAGACTTCGCGCGGAGCCGTTCGAGAAAGGGGAACACGCCGCGAAATCCGGGCGCCCCTTCGAGAAGGATCTTGCGGTGTTCCTTCGAGAGGGAGCGGAAGGGCCGGTCGAGCGGAATGCCGTAACGCTCGGACACCGTCTTGAGCTTAGGAAGAAAGTGCGCGCGCCACGAGTTGGCCCACGGCTCGAGCGCTCCTTCGAGCACGGACTTCCCCGGATCGGGGACAATCCGGCGTAGAGTGAACGTCAGGACATTACCGAAGCCCCGGCACTCGGGGCAGGCGCCGTACGGGCTGTTGAACGAGAAGAGCTGGGGGAGGGGCTCCGGAAACTCGCGCCCGCATCGCTCGCAGGTCCTCCCGTCGTGGTAGCACAGGGTCTCACCTGCCTCACCCTCCACGAAGACCCGCCCGTGCCCCTCGCGCCATGCGATTTCGAGGCTCTCGCGAAGGCGCGTCCGATTCTCGGGTGCCGGCCGGAGCCGATCCACGTACACATGAATCGGGGGCGTGAGACCCCGCGGCGGGGGCTCATCGAGCCGCGCCCAGCCGGTACGGGCCAACGCGGAAGCCTTTCGAGGAGGCGGGGCTACGACCGAGCCCGACCGCGCCCTGACGAAGCCGCGCGCGAGGGCGCGGGCCCAGAGCTGCTTGGCGGTCTCCCCCCGATGGGCGGGAAGCTCGAGCCAGAGGGTCACCTCTTCCCGATCGCGCGCGAGAATCGCCTCGAGCACCGAATCCACGCTGTGCCGCGGGACCTTCGTCCCGCATTTGGCGCAGATCGTCTCGCCGACGCGGGCGAGCAGGAGTCTCAGGTGGTCGGCGACTTCGGTTACCGTCCCGACCGTAGACCGGCCCGTCTGTGCCGCCGCGCCTTGACGGATCGCGAGGGCGGGGGCGAGACCGTCGACCCGGTCGTAGTCCGGACGGGGGAGACGCTCGAGGAACTGCTTCGCGTAAGTCGACACGCATTCGACGTACCGGCGCTGGCCTTCGGCGTAGATCGTGTCGAAGGCGAGGGAAGACTTCCCGGAGCCGCTGACTCCCGTGACGACGGTCAGGGCGGCGCGGGGGAACTCGACGTCGATGTTCTTGAGGTTGTTCTGGCGGGCGCCGTAGAGCCGGACCGAACCCTCCCCTTCACCTGAATTTGGAATGGACACCATGTGATCTTCGCAGCGAGCGACGGGTATGTCAAACCGGCCGCAAGAAACAGGGCCGCTCGGTAGAAGCCGAGCGGCCCGAGGACGTGCCCAATCCGCAATTCTTACTTCTTCTTTGCGGCCTTCTTCTTTCCAGCCTTCTTCTTCGCCGGCATCGTGGTATCACCTCCCCTCACGTTGGATTCGTTTCCGGCTCACCCGGCCGTGGAGCTGTCTCCATTGCCGATCAAATCATGGATCTCTTCCAACAAAACGGTCAGGTCGAACGGCTTCTTTAGGTATCGCTCGACTTTGAGCCGCTTCGCTTCCGCTTTCACCTCCGGGGTTTCGTAGGCGGTCATCAGAATCACCTTCGATTTGACCGCGCGATCACGAACCCGTCTCACAACCTCCATGCCGCTTTCCTTCGGGAGGCGGTTGTCCAAAAGGATCAGGTCGAAGGGTTGCTCGCCGAACACGTACTTGTCAGCCTGTTCCGCGGATCCCGCGACCGTGATCTTGTACCCAGCCTCCTTTAGTGCGTTGGAGAGTGTGCGTACGAGCAGCTTTTCGTCGTCCACGATGAGGACGGACTTCGCCAATCCACACCTCCCCCTGTGCACCGATGTGAGTCCATCAGCTAGAAGTAGAAAGCAGAAAGCGGGCCAAGTCGGGTGCATCGGGCGCGCCAAGCGGGATCACGCACTGCATCGCGCGCGCGCGGGAATGGTTACGGAATCTTCTTCGAGGAGAATCGAGCCATGCGAGAACGTTGCGCGTGATGAAGCAGGTGTCACGGGAATGGACAGCTGAAGACGGAGCGAGGATCGCGTGGATCGATTCTCACGAGGGGGCGGGAACGAAAGAACGCGGATTGTCGAGAAACGCGACATCCCAAGAAACGCGACAGAGCGAAAGTCGGACGAATCCCTTCTACCGAAGAAGTCGAGCGCGGATCGACTCGTCTTGCGCGTGCGCTCCGCGCGATGCGGCGATCCGTTTGATTCGTTCGATCAAGCTCTGCCGGGATATCCCGAGAATGCGCGCGGCGCGCGAGCGGTTCCCGTCGGTGGAATCGAGAACCTTGAGGATGTGCTCCTGCTCCACCTCGGCGAGCGTCGGCATGTCCTCCTCCCCTTCAGCGCGCGCGGAGAGTGCGTCGCGCAGGACACGCGGAACCGATTCCACTTCCGCGATCATCTCTGCGGGAAGATGGTCCTCCCGCAGGGTGTCGTCGTCCTCCAGCAGCACGATTCGTTCGACCAGGTTCCGGAGCTCGCGGACGTTCCCGGGCCAGCGGTAGGAACGAACGATCTCTTCGACCTCGGGCGCGATCGACGTGAACCGTTTCCGGAATTTCTCGTTGTAGTGGTCGAGGAAGTGGCGGATCAGGAGCTGGATGTCCTCCCCCCGCTCCCGTAGCGGCGGCAGCAGAATGGAGACGACCTTGAGCCGATAGTACAGGTCCTGGCGGAAGCGGCCTTCCTTGACGGTCTGATCCAAGTCGCGGTTGGTGGCGGCGACGATGCGGAGATCCACCGCCAGGTCCGCGGCTCCGCCGACACGCTTGAACGTCCGGTCCTCGATGAAGCGGAGGAACTTGGCCTGGGTCGCGGACGGGAGGTCCGCGATCTCGTCGAGGAACAAGGTCCCCTGATCGGCAAGCTCCACCAGGCCACGCTTCGGTTCCCTGGCGTCCGTAAACGCCCCGCGCTCGTGGCCGAAGAGCTCGTTTTCGAGCAGCTGCTCCTGGAACGAGGAGCAGTTCAGGGCAAGGAAGGGCGCACCCCGCCTCGCGCTCTCGAAGTGGATCGCTCGTGCGACCAGGTCCTTGCCGGTACCGCTTTCTCCTTCGATGAGGACCGACGTTGCCTCGCTCTTGGATACCTTGCCCACCAAATCCCAGATCCGGCGCATGGCGGGCGCCTCGCCTACGATCTTCGTCTTGAGAAAGGACTCCAGCTCCCCCCGCCGGAACGCATCGAGCTGATTCTCGCGGGCGATGCCGGCCTTGAGCCGCTCGATCGCGAGCACCATCTCGTGCATTTCGTACGGCTTCTTGATGAAATCGGTGGCGCCCTGGCGCATGGCCTGGACCGCGGTGGGGAGATCGCCGAAGGCGGTGATCACCACGACCTTGAGGTCGGGCTCCAGGCTCTTGAGCCGAGGCAAGAGCTCGAGACCGCTGCCGTCGGGAAGCCGGAGATCGAGAACGAGGATCTGGGGCGGGTCGTTCCGGACGGACTCGAGCACTTCCGCGGCCGAGCCGACCGCGTCGACCTCGTATCCCTCGGCACTCAGAAGCTTCACAAGGGATTTCCGGATTAGCTCCTCGTCGTCCGCGATCCTGATCCGGAGGTTCATCGCTCCTCCTTAGCCTCTTCCCCGTCCGGTGAAGGCAGCGCGGGGAGGCTGAACTTGAATACGGCCCCGCCTTGAGCGCTGTTGCGGGCGGTCAGGTTGCCGCCGTGCTCGCGCGCGATCTGGAGGGAAATGGAGAGACCGAGGCCGGTTCCCATGGAGCGGGTCGTGAAAAAGGGATCGAAGATCTTCTCCTTCACCTCGTCCGGGATTCCGGGGCCTGTGTCGGCCACGACCACATCCACATAGGCCTTCCGATACCGCGTGCGCCGGAGGCCGGTGCCGATCTTGAGCATGCCCCCTTCCGGCATCGCCTGGAGGGCGTTGATGCCGAGGTTCAGGAAAACCTGCTGCGCCATATCGGGGTCGATGAGAACGGTCGGGAGCCCCTCGTCGAAATCGCGCTCCACCTCGACGGCCGCCTCCTGGCAGCGCACCGCCAGGTTGTCGAGCACTTTGTCGAGGACTTCGTGGACATCGGTAGGGACCGGACGAGGAGCCTGAGGTCGGGCGAAGAGGAGCAGATCCGTGATGATCTGCTCGATCCGGTCGAGCTCCTTGAGCACGTCGTTCAGATCATCACGGCGGGAATCGCCCGCCCTGAGTTTGGACGCGACGAACTGAACGGTGGTGCGCACCCCGGTGAGTGGGTTCCGGATCTCGTGGGCCACCCGGGCCGACAACTCGCCCAAGGAAATGAGCCTCTCCGTGTTCCGGAAGACCTCTTCCTCGGAATCCGCGTCGACCAGGTCCTCGACCCGGACGACGACGCCGCCCGTATCCCCGAGAGCCCGCACGCTGTAGCGCATGAGGACCTCGCGATCCGCCACCGATCCGCGGATCTCCCTGGTTCCTCGTCCCGACTCGCCACGCACGCCGCGCTCCGGCAGATACCACCGCTCCGCTTCCGACTTGAAGACCTCCGCGAGCGGAAGCCCTTCGATCTCGGAGCGGTCCACGCCCCACCCCTTGGCCAGCGTGTCGTTGATTGCGACAACGCGCCGGTCCTCGTCGAGCGCAAGAAGGCCGGTGTCGAGCGCATCCAGAATGTGGAGCAGAAGTTCGCGTTCAGCGCCGGGAGCTTCAGCGCGTGGCATCGTGGATCCCCCCAATGTCTCGAAGCGTCACGGAGTTCACGTTGCATCGGCCGCCGCGTCCCCGTCAACCCAAATTGCACGCGGAACGCCCCTCGTCACGGGTCCGAGGGCTCCCTTGCGCAAACCCTGAGGGCGCGATATTCTCGTGTGTTGAGCACTGGGTTCTCGCGGCGCCCGTGGGGCGCCGCACGCGTTTCGTACGCTTTTGATCGAGGTCTGTTTTCCATGATGCAATCCATGCGGGACAACATGAAGGTGATCATCTGGGCCACGGCCATCATATTCCTGGTCGGGTTCGGGGTCCTCCAACTCGGCGGCGTTCTGAATCCGCCCTCGGCGGGGGGCCCGGCGGGCGTGATCGCCAAGATCAACGGCGAGCCGATCCGCTACGAAGAATTCATGGGGATGTATCAGAACATTCTGAACCAGGTTCGGGCGAGCCGGGAGCTTCGCGAGGGGGAGGATAGCTACATTCGCGAGCAAGCCTGGCAGCAGATGGTCCAGGCCAAGCTGATGGGCCAGGAGGTCCGAAGGCGCGGCATTACGGCGAGCCCGGAGGAGATCAAGATCGCGATCCGCTTCGCCCCGCCGGATTTCGTGGTGCAGGCTCCCGGCTTCCAGACGGGCGGGCGATTCGACTACAAGAAATACATCGCGGAGCTGGAGAATCCGAACTCGCAGGTGCCCTGGAGCCAGATCGAGGCATATGTGGCTCAATCCCTCCCCCAGCAGAAGCTTCAGGAGCAGATCGTCTTGGGGGCCAAGGTTTCGGAAGCCGACGTGCGCGATCGTTTCATGCTCATCCACGACAAGATCAAGGTGCGGTACCTCTATTTCCCGTCCGATAACTTCCCGGTAGACACCACACGGATCGGTGGCGCGGACATCGAGACTTACTACCGATCGCACCCCGAGGATTTCACGGGTCCTCCGGAGGTGAAGCTGCAGGTCGCAATCATCCCGCGGCGGCCCAAGGGCGCGGACTTCACCGCCGGTCGCGAGCGGATGCTCGGAATCCGCGAGCAGATCCTCGCGCAGCCGGATTCCTTCCCGAAGTACGCGCGCACCTACTCTGAAATCAACTCCGCGGCAGGCGGAGGCGACGCCCCGGACATCCCATTCTTGAATTTGCGCCCCTTGTTTCAGGCGGCGATCAAGACGATCGAGCCCGGGCAGCTCACGGATGTTGTGAAGGAGGAGCGCTCGATCCACCTCTTCCGGCTCGACAAACGTTGGCTTGACCCGAAGTCGAATCAGGTGATGGTCCATTACCACGAAATCGCGTTTCGAGTGGAGCCCGGAGCCGAGACGATACGCGACATACGAAAGTCGGTGCAGGCCATTCTCGCGGACGCACGCAAGAGCGGGCTTTCGAGGGCCGCCGCGCGCGCCGGGGTCGCGACCACGGACTCACCCTACTTTCGCGAAGGCAATAGCCGTAACGAAACGTTCGACCGCTTTCCGGAACTGGAGAGGTGGACCTTCACGGCAAAGGTCGGCTCCGTTTCACACCCCGTCCCTACCGAGAGCGCCTGGTATCTGTACGAAATCGCCGATCGCCAGCCGGCAGGGCTTCGGCCCCTTTCCCAAGCTCGGATCTTCGCGCGCGAGCGGCTCATCCATTCGCTCCAGGTCGCCGGGGCGACGGATGCCGCCACGCATGCGCGGGCCGCGATCCTGGCCGGCATGACCGAGGCGGATGCCGCGAAGACGTTCCACGGACTCATAGCAACCACCCCCGAGGTCACCCGGAACGGCAATCTCGGAAACGTGGGCAACGAACCGAAAATCGTGGGAGGTCTCTTCGGCACCCCCCAGGGAACGTGGAGTCAGCCGCTCACGGGTTCTTCGACCGCCCTCATCGGAATCGTCGAAGAGCATACGAGGCCCACCGAGGAGGAGTTCCGCAAGCTGGCCGTGGAAATCAGGAACACCCTCCTGAACGAGCGCCGGCAGATGCGGTTCACGGAGTGGATCCAGGCGGTTCGCAAGAAGGCGAAGATCGAAGACTATCGGGAGAACTACTTCGAAGCCTGAGTCATCGCCGACGTTGACCCGCTTGCGGGAGATCCTTTCGTTTTCCGGAGATCGGGTCGGCAAGGCCAGGCGCATCGCCGGCGCGATCCGAGAAATGGGCGGGTACCGCTGGGCCGGGGTCTACGATGTATCTCCCGAGGAGATCGGCGTCATCGCCTGGAGCGGGCCGGATGCGCCCGCCCATCCGCGGTTCCCCGCGAGCCAGGGTCTATGCGGTGCGGCGGTTCTTGCCCGATCGACCATCGCGGTCGGGGACGTGACGCGGGATTTGCGATACCTCACGACGCTCGGCACGACGCGCTCCGAAATCGTCGTTCCGATCCTGGATCCGGCGACCGGAAAGGTGGTGGGCTTGCTCGACGTCGAGAGCGAGCTGGCCGACGCGTTCGGCGAAGAGGACCGCCGATGCCTCGAGGATTGCGCCGCCGCGCTCGAAGCGCTGTGGAGCCGGGGATGAGCTCGGGGCGCTGGACCTCGCACCCGCATCATCCGCGATAGGTCGTTACGAAGGCTTCTTCGGATCCTCGAGGACGTGCGGCTTCGGTGGCTCCGCTTTGTCGGTCGCGTTGATTTCCGACTCGACCTCCCGCATTCCCTTCTTGAACTCCTGAATGCCCCTTCCGATCGACCTGCCGATCTCCGGGATGCGCTTCGCCCCGAAGAGCAGGATGATGATCAGGAAGAGGATGAACATTTCCTGCGGCCCGATATTGAACATAGGGTTACTCGTCGCCTCTCCGGGCCCGCCCTCTCAGGAGGGCCCTGCCTTGGTTAGGGCGGCTGCGTCCACCGCCGCGCGTCGCGGCCCACGATCACCGTGACGTCGATCATTTCCTGGGATCCTGCTTGTTGGATCACGTGGCTCGTTCCCAGGTACTCCGCCACGACCCTCGCCGGCTCGGGGTATTCGCGCCGGTTGACCACCAGGGTCGCCCGATAGTCCGAGCGATCCGCGTTCGCAACTTCCAGGACATCGAAACCGCCGTCCCTCAGGTACGAGGCCAGCTCGGCGGCGAGCCCGGAGCGGCCGCTCCCATTCCACAGCTGGATCCGGATCGGCTGTTTCGGCTTTATCACCGCTTGGGGTCCCACCCGAACCGCCGCCGAGACCGCAAACGCCGCGATCAGGAGAAACGAGAGCCCCAACCCCCAATCGAGAACCGGCGACTCGTTGCGAGACTTCTTGGCCACGGCGTCACCTCGATCGCGTTAGCGCCGCGAGCGCTTTCCGGGCCGCCGATCCATCGCGGCGAGCGCCCTCGAGACGCGCGCGTACGTCCGATCCAGCGATTCGGGCAACACCTTGGTTCCCGCCGTCGTCGGCATGAAGTTCGTGTCGCCGTTCCACCGCGGCACGACGTGCCAGTGGAGGTGTCCCAGAACGCCCGCCCCCGCGACACGGCCGAGGTTCAACCCGATGTTGAAGCCGTGCGGCTTGTACTCGCGCTTAAGAGCGGTCGCCACCCGCCCGAGCCACTTCGTCAGCTCCAGCGACTCCTCGTTCGTCAGCTCGGACAAGGAAGCCGTGTGCCGCCGGGCCGCCACCATGATGTGCCCCACGTTATAGGGGTACAGATTCAGCATCGCGAGCACCCGCGGCGTCTTGGCCAAGACCAGATTTCGCCTCCCGGGCTTGAGCCGCGCCTTCGCGCAAAACAGGCAGGGCTGCTTGGTACCTTTCGCGCCCGCCTTCTTGATATAGGCCATCCTCCACCCGGCCCAGAGCACGTCCACGTTACGACGCACCCCAAGCGCGCAGCGCCTCTTCGACCATCGCCAGCTGTTCGGGGTCGTTCACCCCGAGGAGCTCGCGGGCATCGGACGCCTGCTCCACCCCGATCCGTCCCTCCCGGCCCTTGATGAAGGTCAGTGTGTCGGTCAGATAATACTCCTGTTGGCGGTTGTCCGCGCGGAGGAATCCGAGGGCTTCCCGGAGCGGCTCGCGGGAGAAGCAATAGATCCCCGAGTTCACCTCCGAGAGAGCGTGCTCCTCGGGTGTGGCGTCCTTCTCCTCGACGATTTTCATGAAGTCCCCACGCGCGTCCCGAACGACCCGCCCGTACCCGGAAGGATCCGCGAGATCGCCCGAGAGAAAGGTCACCGCGTTCCCCTCGCGCCGGTGCCGCTCGAGGAGGCGCTTCAACGTCGCCGTCCGGATCAACGGCATGTCCCCGGCGAGTACGAGGAGCGTGTCGGGCCCCGTTTCGAGCGCGGGCCATGCCATCTGGACGGCGTGTCCGGTCCCAAGCTGCGGAACCTGCTCCGCGAAGACCACCCGGCGCCCCACGAGCGCCTCGCGCACGAGCGGGGCGCGATGTCCGACGACCACGATGGTTTGCCGGGGACTCAAGGGATCGAGCTGCTCGAGCACGTGAAGGAGCAGCGGCCGGCCCAGCGCGGGATGCAATACCTTGGGAAGGTCCGAATTCATCCGCTTGCCGAGACCCGCGGCGAGAACCACGGCCGCGAAGGGGGAGGGCGCGCTCACGTGCCCCCCGCGCGTCGGACCGGCGGCCTCAGGAAGAGATTATCGATAAGCCTGGTCTTGCCGATCCGGATTGCCGCAATGAGGAATCCCCCGGCCCGGTCGAGGCGGCTGACCGGTTCGAGGGTCGTCGGATCCACCAAGGCAAGATAGTCGACCGCGTCGGGGCGCGCCTCACGGCGCAACGTCTGACGGACGAGCGAGAGAATCGGGCGCGCCTCGTGGGTCCCGGACCTGACCAGACCCCGGCCCTCCCGCATGGCGCGGATGAACCCCGTGGCGCGCGCGCGCTCCGCAGGGCTCAAATAGGCGTTCCGCGAAGAGAGCGCCAGCCCGTCCCGCTCGCGCACGGTGGGGCAGACCGTGACCCGGGTCGAAAGATCCAGGTCTCGCACCATGCCCTGGACGAGGCGCGCCTGTTGGATGTCCTTTTGCCCCAGATAGAGCGTGTCCGGTTCCACCAGATTGAGGAGCTTCAGGACGACCGTCGTGACGCCGCGGAAATGCCCGGGGCGGGCGCTCCCTTCCCAGAGATCGGCGAGCGGCCCCGGGGCGACCGTGGTCCTGAAGCCGGGTGGATAGAGGGATCGGACGCGGGGGAGAAAGAACCAGTCGCAGCCCGCGTCGCGACACAGGCGGACGTCGCGGACCTCGTCCCGGGGATATCGCGCGAAATCCTCCTTGGGTCCGAACTGGAGCGGATTCACGAATACGGAGACCGCGAGCCTGTGATGCTCGCTTCGAGCTCGGCGGATCAGGGCAAGATGACCATCGTGAAGGTAGCCCATGGTCGGGACGAAGCCCACGGTCATGCCGCTCTGACGCGCGCGACGGGAGAGCGCCCGCAGGTCGGCGCCGCGGGTTACGATCCGCACGGCTTCGTTTCGGGTCTCTCCGGCGCCGCGGCGTAACTCTCCTCCTCGGAGGGATACCGACCGGCCCGCACGTCCTCGCGAAAAGCCGAGATCGCGTTCCGGATCGTTTCCCCCGCCTCGGCGTAACGCCTCACGAATCGGGCGGGCTTTCCGAAGCTCAATCCGATCAGGTCGTGGAGCACGAGCACCTGACCGTCGCAGTGCATGCCGGCCCCGATACCGATCGTGGGGATCTGCAGGGCCGCGGTGATCTCTCGACCCAGCTCGAGCGGCACGCCCTCCAGGACGACCGCGAAGCACCCGGCGCGCTCGAGCGCGATCGCATCGCTTCGGAGAGCGTCCGCCCCCGCACGGTCACGTCCCTGGACGCGGTATCCGCCGAACTGATGCACCGATTGCGGCGTGAGCCCGAGATGGCCCAAGACCGGAATGTCGGCGGCAAGAATCGCCTCGATCTGGGGCAGCATCCGCTTCCCTCCCTCGAGCTTCACCGCCTCGGCGCCGCGCTTCATCAGGCGTCCGCTATTCCGCACCGCATCCTCGGGGCTCGTCTGGAAACTGAGAAAGGGCAAATCCGCCACAACGAGCGCCCGCGGCTGCGCGCGCAGGACCGCCTTCAGGTGGTGTGCCATCTCGCTCAGGGTCACCGGAATCGTCGACTCGTACCCCAAGACCACCATCCCGACCGAGTCCCCCACCAGGATCAGGTCCACGCCGGCTTCATCCGCGAGCCGCGCGGTCGGGTAGTCGTACGCCGTCACGGAAACGATCCGCACACGCTGACCTTTCATCTCGCGGATCGTGCGAACTGTAGTCTTTGGACGGGTGATCCCGTGTTCCGTGGTCACGATCTCTCCTCCGCTTTCGCGCTGGGGCTCACGTAGGCGATCCCGTCCTGATGGGTGTCGATGCGGGCGATCAGGTCCTCCAAATCCTGCCTCCGATGTACGAAATTCATTTCATTGGTGTTCACGACAAGGAGCGGCGCCTCGCGAAAATGAAAGAAGAAGTAATTGTAAGCCTCGACCAGGGTGCCGATGTACTTGGGTTCCATCAACCTCTCGTACGCGCGGCCCCGCTGGTGGATGCGCTCGAGGAGAACGTCGGCACCCGCTTGGAGGTAGACGACAAGGTCCGGAGGTGCCAAGTCCCTCTCCAAAAGCGGCGCGATCTGGTCGTACAGGTGAAGCTCGCGGTCGCTGAGGTTGATGTTCGCGAAGATCCGGTCCTTCTGAAACATGTAGTCGGTCACGATCCCCTCGTGGAAGAGATCCGGCTGCGTCTTCTGCTTCAGCTCCTGATACCGATTCACGAGGAAGAACATCTGGGTCTGGAAGGCGTACCGCCGCGGGTCCTTGTAGAAATCCTCGAGGAACGGGTTCCCCTCCGGCTCCTCGAGGATCAGTTTCGCGTGGAGGCGCTCGGCCAGAAGTTTCGCCAGGCTCGTCTTTCCGACACCGATGACTCCCTCGACCGCGATGTAGCGCCCGGGCACTCTTCCCTCGCCCGGGTCAGTACCAGAACCGGCCGCCCTTGCGGACCGGCGGGTTCGGAGGAAGCTTCTTGATCAGCTTGCGAATGGATTCCCCCGTGGTCGGGTGCACGAAATCCGGGTCCAGCTCGAGGAGAGGCAGGAGCACGAACGCCCTCCGGTGCGCTTCCGGATGTGGAATCTTCAAGTCGGGCTCGTCCACGGTCTCCTCCCCGTAGAACAGGAGATCGAGATCGATCGGACGCGGCCCCCACCGCTGCGACCTTACCCGGCCCATCCGCTTCTCGATGAGGAGGAGCTGCCAGAGCAGCTCCCTCGGCTCGAGGGTGGTCTCGAGCCATACCGACGCGTTGAGGAACGCCGGTTGATCCACCTCCCCTACCGGGTCCGTGTCGTAGAGCGAGGACACCCGGACCACCAGGGTGCGAGGCAGGTCACGCATCGCTTCGACCGCCTTGCGGATGAGAAACTCGCGGTCGCCGAGGTTGGACCCGACGCCCACGAACACCTTGCTCATGCGCGCGCTCTCTCGACGACGACCTCGGGGATCGACGTGAAATCGTCGACCGGGACATGGAGCTTGCGCACACACACGCGCACCCGCGGCGAATCGAACTCCTGGATCAACGCGAGCGCCAGCTCCTCGGCAAGCGTCTCGAGGAGGCGGCAGCGGGACATCTCGATCTGCGAACGGACGAGCCGATGGATCTCCTCGTAATCCATCGCGTCGTCGAGCACATCCGGGCGCCGCGTCGGCATCGGAGCGTAGGCCAGCTCGACGTCGGCTTCGATCCTTTGACCCAGGTCGCGCTCCTTCTGGGTCACGCCGAGGTGGCCATAGGCCTGGATGCGCGCAAGGCGCAGCCAGTCGAGGGTCTCGCGGGCCGGGGCCTTGGCGGCGGCCCTAGCGGGAGATTGGGGTCGGCGAGGCATGGGGCGCCTTCCAAGGCGCGAGTGATTCCAGCTTCTGGAGTGCTCGGCGGAGCGCATCCGCCGAGGAGGTGAGAGCGATGCGAAAGTACCCCTCACCTTCGGCCCCGAAACCGGTTCCGGGTGTGAGGAGGACCCCTGTCTTGTCGAACACGCGCGTGACAAACCCCATGGAGGATTCACCCTCGGGAACGCGCCCCCAAAGATAGAACGCGCCCCCCGGCGTCTTGATCGGGCAGCCCAGGCGCCGTAGCGCATCCAGCGCGAGATCGCGCCGTTCGCGGTAGACGCCCCGCAAGGCGGGACCGTGGGTGCCGAGCGACTTGAGCCCCGCCGCCGCTGCGAGCTGGATGGCTTGAGGAGCGCCCGAGTCCACGTTCGCCTTGAGCGCTACCAGGGCTTCGACAAGGGCCGGTGCTCCCGCGGCGAAACCGATCCGCCACCCGGTCATGTTAAACGTCTTCGAAAAGGAGTGGAACTCGATCGCGCGGTCGCGGGCGCCGGGCGTGGAGAGGATGCTCGGTGGCGCTTCGCCGTAGTAGAGCTCCGAATAGGCGGCATCGCTCACGAGGATGAGGTCGCGGCGCACGGCCCACGCGACCAGATCGTTGTAGAAGCCACGGGTCGCGGTCGCGCCGGTCGGGTTGTTGGGATAGTTTACGTAGACGAGGCGCGTGCGCGGGGTGACGAGCTTGTCGAGGTCGCGTGGGTCGGGTACGAACCCGGCCGACTCGCGAATGGGGAAGCGAACCGGTTTCGCGCCGGCGAACACCGTGCCCGCCGTGTAGACGGGATAGCCGGGATCCGGGAGGAGCGCTTCGTCTCCCGGATTGAGCATCGCCAGCGGAAAATGCCCGATCCCCTCCTTGGAGCCGATCAGGATCGCGATCTCGCGCGCGGGATCGACGGTGGCGCCGAACCGTTCGGCGAACCAGCGGGCGATCTCCGCGCGCGCTTCGAGGAGCCCGCCGCTCGTGGGATAGCGGTGGTGGCGCGGGTCCCGGGAGAGCTCCGCCAAACGGTCGAGGATGAAATCGGGCGTCGGCAGGTCGGGATCTCCGATGGAGAGATCAAAGACCTCCCTGCCCGCGGCCTCGGCTTCGTGGCGTTTCCGCTCCAGCTCGGCGAAGAGGTACCGCGGCAAGGACTGCAGCCGCGCGCTTTTTTCGATGGGTGCCATCGAGCCCGACGTTATCGGGCGGAAGGAAGGGGTGTCAAGGACTCCCGGAAGCGGTTTTCGAGGGGCGCTTTCGCTTCAGCGGTCGCGCTAGACCGCGCCCGCCGCGGGCTGGTCCATCACTACCATCACTTCTTCTTCGAGCGTGATCCCGGCGGATTCCTGGACGCGGCGTTTCATCTCGCGCGCGACGCGAAGCACCTCGTCGGCCGAGGCGCCCCCCATGTTCACGATGTAGTTGGCGTGGTAGGCATGGACCCCCGCGCCGCCATCGCGAATCTCCTTCGCGCCCGCGGCTTCGAGGAGCTGGCCGGCAGCGACCTTCTGGCCGTCCGCCAGGATGGGGTTCTTGAAGAAGCAGCCGGCGGTGTGGAGCCCCTTCTCTTTCCTTCGCGCGCGCTGGGCCGCGTGCTGGCCCATGACGCGGTCCATCTCGGCCCGATCGCCGGGGACAAGCTCGAACTCCGCCTCGACGACGACGTGGTCGTTCTCTTTGAGGCGGCTGTGCCGGTAGGCGAAGCCCAGCTCGGCCGGCGCGCGGTCGACGAGTTCCGTGCCTTCCAGGAGCCGGATGCGAACGGAGATATCGCCCACCGAGCGCCCGAATGCCCCCGCGTTCCCGCGGATCGCGCCCCCCACGGTCCCGGGGATATCGATGGCGAACTCCATCCCGGAAAGGGAATTCTCGCGCGCGGCCTCCACGACCTCGCCCAGGTCGGCGCCCGCCCCGGCGAGGATCCGGTTGCCGGTCACCCGCAGGTGCTCAATGCGATTCACAATGACCAAGCCGCGGAATCCGGCATCGTCTACCAGGAGGTTGCTCCCGCCACCGATCAGGAGCCACCGCATGCGGCTCGCGATCGCCTCGCGGACCACCTGCTGGAGCGCGCGCTCGGTGTAGGCTTCGGCGAGCACGTCCGCCGGGCCCCCGATGCCGAACGTGGTGTACGGCGCGATTGCCGCACCGCGCTTTACGACCAGCTCTTGCTTTTCTAGCGCCAGCGCCTCAAAGCTCACGAACGGTCTCCACGATGTCCACGGCCAGGGTTGAGGATAGGCTCGCCGCACGTCCGACGCCACGTCAACGACCGCCGCGCTTATGCCACAGGCACCACGGTCTTTATCGGCCCGGACGGCCCTTTTCTATACCAGGTATCCGGTAAGCAAGTTCTAGGCCCCCGAGCGGTCCGCCGACCCCACCGGGCGAGGCACCAGCCGGGGCAAGAAAAGGCCCCCGAAGGGGTACCCCTCCGGGGGCCAATCTTCTTGGCGCGTGAGAGGTGCGCCTATTCCATTCCTCCCATGCCGCCGCCCGGCATGCTCGGCTTCTCCTCTTCGGGGATATCCGTGATCACCGCCTCGGTGGTAAGAACGAGGGAGGCGATCGAGACCGCGTTCTGGAGCGCCGAGCGGGTCACTTTGGTCGGATCCACGATGCCGGATTGGAAGAGATCCTCGTACTGCCCGCTGGCCGCGTTGTAGCCCATCGCGCCCTTCTGCGTCCTGAGCCGCTCGACGACGATGGAGCCCTCGGCGCCCGCGTTGGACGCGATCATCTTTACCGGGGCCTCGAGCGCATGGGAGACGATGTCGACCCCGGATTTCTCGTCCCCCTTCGCCTCCAGCGCCGCTAGAGCGGGCTGCGCGCGCAGGAGCGCCACGCCCCCGCCGGGAACGATGCCCTCTTCGACGGCGGATTTGGTCGCGGCAAGCGCGTCTTCGACCCGCGCCTTCTTCTCCTTGAGCTCCACCTCGGTCGCGGCACCCACGTTCACCACGGCGACGCCGCCGGCGAGCTTCGCCAGACGCTCCTGGAGCTTCTCTTTATCATAGTCCGACGTGGAGTCCTCGATTTCCTTACGGATCTGATCCACGCGCGCCTTGATGTCGGCCTTCTTGCCCGCGCCCCCCACGACCGTCGTGTTGTCCTTGTCCACGACGATCCGCTTCGCGCGGCCCAGGTCGGAGAGAATGGCGTTCTCGAGCTTCAACCCCGCCTCTTCGGTGATGAGGCGGCCGCCGGTCAGGATCGCGATATCCTCGAGCATCGCCCGGCGGCGGTCCCCGAATCCCGGCGCCTTCGCCGCCGCGACGTTCAGGACGCCGCGCAGCTTGTTGACCACCAGGGTGGCCAGAGCCTCCCCCTCGATGTCTTCGGAAATCACGAGGAGCGGCTTGCCGACCTGCGAAACCTTCTCGAGGATCGGCAGGACTTCCTTGATCGAGGCAATCTTCTTGTCGTGGATCAGGATGTACGCGTCCTCGAGGATCGCCTCCATGCGCTCGGGGTCGGTCACGAAGTACGGCGAGAGATACCCTCGGTCGAACTGGAGCCCTTCGACGACTTCCAGCGACGTATCGAGGCTCTTCGCCTCCTCTACGGTGATGACGCCATCCTTCCCGACCTTCTCCATGGCTTCCGATATCAGCTTGCCGATTTCCGGATCGTTGTTCGCCGAAATCGTTGCGACGTTGGCGATCTCCTCCGGCGTCTTGATGGGCTTGGACTGCTTCTTCAGCTCCGCGACGACCGCCTGCACCGCGCGGTCCATGCCGCGCTTCAGGAACATCGGATTCGCGCCCGCGGTCACAAGCCTGAGCCCGGAGTGAACCATCGACTGCGCCAACACGGTCGCGGTCGTGGTGCCGTCCCCCGCGACGTCCTGCGTCTTGGTGGCCACTTCCTTGAGGAGCTGGGCTCCCATGTTCTCGTAGGGATCCTCCAGCTCGATCTCCTTGGCGATCGTGACCCCGTCGTTCGTGATGGTCGGTGCGCCGAATTTCTTGTCCAGGACGACGTTTCTTCCCCTCGGACCCAGAGTCACCCGGACGGTGTTCGCTAGTTTGTCGACTCCGCGCTGGAGCGCGTCGCGCGCCGCGGAGTCGAACTGCAGCTGCTTGGCCATGTCTTTCTGCTCCTCCTTGCCTCGCCCGCTCGGCTCCACCGGCCGCGGGCTCGTCCATCGTGCGTTGGCACTATACCCAATCGAGTGCTAATCGAAGAAACACTACCCGATGCCACCCTCGAGCGCAACCCCCATCCATCCCGTCCGGAAACGCCCGTTACTTTCGATGTTTCTTGGACTTGGCGCCGCGCTTTGGATCCCGTCGCGGGGACGGTTTCGCCGCGGCCGCCTGCGCCTTCTCCGGTCCCTCCGGATGGTTGAGCTCGTAAATGATCCGAAGTCCGTGGAGCGTCAGGTCGGGGTCCACCTTCTCGATCGTCTCCGAGTGGGCGGCGATCATCGAGGCGAGCCCGCCCGTCGCGACCACCATCGGGCGGATGCGCTCCTCAGCGGCAATGCGGCGGACGATCGCGTCCACCTGGCCGACCGCCCCGTAGTAGACGCCCGATTGAAGGCTTTCCTCCGTGCTCCGCCCGACCACGTGCTCCGGGGCGCGCAGCTCGAACGCCGAGAGCCGCGCCGCGCGCCGGATCAGGTGCTCCGCCCCCGTGATGACGCCGGGCGCGATGACCCCGCCGATGTAACGGCGATCCTTCACGATCACGTCGAACGTGGTCGCGGTACCGAAATCGACGACGATGACGGGCGCGCCGTAGAGCCTGAGCGCCGCGGCCGCGTTCGCGATCCGGTCGGCCCCCGTCGACTGGGGATCGCGGTAGTCGATCTCCACGCCCGAAGGAATGAGCGAGGAGACCTCGAGTGGGTCCCGGCCGCAGAGCCTTCGGGCGGCCTCAAGGTAGGACGGGGTCGCGGTCGGGACGACCGACGCAATCACCCCGGCATGCTCGCCACGCATGGCCAGCTCGGGGAACACCTGAGTCAAATAGAGCGTGAGCTCGTCCGCGGTCCGCCGGGCCTCGCTGCTCAGGCGAAACGAGCGCGCGAGGCGGCGGCCGTCGAAGAGCCCGAGCGTCACTTCGGTATTGCCGACATCGATCGCGAGGAGCACGCGGTCTCCTTCCTAGCCCAGCTCGCCCGGCTCCCGGCGTCCCTTCCAGCGGCTGCGCCAGATCGCCCAGGCGAATACGAGACTCACGAAATAGAGGAGGATCAGGGGAGCCGAGAGGATCAGCATCGACGGCCCGTCGCCGGGGGTGACCACCGCCGCGGCGAGCGCGATGAAGAACACCGCGTGCCGCCATTGGCGCGCCAGCAGCCGGGGCGAAGCGACCCCGAACCACGCGAGCAGGCACAGGACGAGGGGCAGCTGGAACAGGAGCCCGCAGCCCGCCGCCATCTTCACCGAGAAGTGGAGGAGCGAAAGGAGCGACATGCGCGACTCGATCTGGCCCGTCGCGAACGACTGGAGCATCCGGACGATCATGGGGAGCAGGAGCTTGAGCGCGAACGCGACCCCGAGATAGAGAAGGGCCGCCGAGGCTACCATCCAGGGGACCGCGAAATGCCGCTCGTTCTTCTTCAAGCCGGGCGCTACGAAGCGCCACAGCTCGAACATCACGTAGGGGAGCGCCACGACCCCGCCCGTCCAGAGCGCCACTTCGATCCGCGCGGAAAAGGCTTCGGTGGGAGAGAGGGCCAGCGCCTTCTCGCCGTGGAGTAGACTCATGATGAGCGCGTCGATGAGGCGGCCCGAGAAGAACCAGGCCGCGGCGATCAGGATCAGGGCGATCGTGGCGCTCCGCCACACGGCGGCGCGGAGCTCTTCCAGATGCTCGAGGAAGGACATCGGGCGCTCGGGTTCCTGCGCCACGGCGAGAAGCGGCGGGATCACTTGAGGAGCGACCGAAGCTCTTCCAGGAACTGATTCAAATCCTTGAAGTGCCGATACACCGAGGCGAACCGGACGTAGGCCACCTCGTCCAGCTGGTGAAGCTCTGCCATGACCCGCTCGCCGATCTCGCTCGAATGAACCTCGTCGAGACCCTTCTGCATCACCTCCGCCTCGAGCGTGTCGACGATCGCGTGGATCTTCTCCGCCGGGATCGGTCGCTTCTCGCATGCGCGGAGAAGGCCGTTCAAGATCTTGTCCCGGCTGAACGGCTCGCGCCTTCCGTCCTTCTTGATCACGAGCAAGGGCGTGGTCTCCACCGTCTCGTAGGTCGTGAATCGGCGCTGGCAGGCCATGCACTCACGGCGGCGGCGGATTGCCTGGCCCTCCTTGGCGGAACGGGAATCGATCACCTTATCTTCCAGATGACCGCACGAGGGGCACTTCATTCCATGACCCCCGCGGTCAGAGTCTCCACGAGCCCGCTCGCCCGGTCGCGCACCCGAAGCGCGCCTGTCTCGGTCAGCTCGAGAAGCTCTCCCTCTACCGCGCGGTCTTGAAGCGCGATCCTCACCCGGGTGCCCGGCTCAGGCAGCTGCGGCCGCAACCGCTCGAGGAGGGCGCCGGGGCCTCCTCCGTAAGCCGCGTCCAACTCGTGAACGAAATGCATGAGGATGCCTGAGAAGAGCCATCCCAGCTCCAGGTGGCCCTCTCCGGAGGCGATGCAGAGAGAGGTGGCGCTCTCTCGGAACTCCCTCGGAAAATCGCCCGCGTGATAGTTCACGTTCACCCCGGCGCCGAGGACCAAGACCGGCGGTTCTCCCGGTCGGAGCGCGCGCGATTCCGCGAGCACGCCGGAGAGTTTCTTCCCACGGTGCAGGACGTCATTCGGCCACTTGATCGTGATCCCGCTCGCGATGTCGGCGGCCGCCCAGGCGATGGATGACGCCAGCGCGAGCGAAAGGAGCGGATAGGACTGCAAGGGCATGGGAGGCTTGAGCAGGATCGAGAACATGAGCGACCGGCCCGGCTCGTCGAACCAGGTCCGGCCCAGGCGGCCCTTGCCCGAGGTCTGGTGCCCCGCAAGCACGACGAGCCCCTCGGGGGCTCCCTCCTGCGCGCGGCGCAACGCCTCGTCGTTGGTCGATCCAAGGCTCTCGTGCACCTCTGCGGGAACGCCGAGGAAGCGCATCACGCGCGCCGTGCGGAGCAGATCGGGGTCCACGACGGTAGCCGCTCAGGAGACATCCGCGACGAGAAGGGAGAGATCGAGCGCCGGGGCGGAGTGGGTGAGCGCCCCGACCGAGATGTACTTGACGCCCGGCAGCGCGAACTCGCGCACGTTCTCGAGACGGATGCCGCCAGAGACCTCGATTTCCGGCAACGCGTCGGGCGACGCCACCGCGGTCGCGCCGCCCCCCTTGGCCGAGCCGCCGCGCCGCGCGCTCGCGACCGTGCCGCGCCCCGGTTCGAGCTTTCCCCCCTTGGCCAGCGCCCGGAGGCGCTTCACCGCCACGACGACCTGGCCCGGGGTGAAGTTGTCGAGGAGGATGCGGTCGACCCCAAGGGTCGCGAGGATCTCCGCGTCCTCGACGGTCCGCGCCTCAGCCATGATCGGGAGCCCGAGCGAGCGCGCCCGCGCCTTCTCCACGGCCCGCGTCAAGCCCCCCGCGACGCGGGCGTGGTTCTCCTTGATCAGCATCCCGTCGAAGAGGCCGAAACGGTGGTTCAAAGCCCCACCCACCTGGGTGGCGTGTTTTTCGAGCATGCGAAGACTCGGGGTGGTCTTTCGGGTGTCCAGGATCTGGACGTCCGTTCCTTCCACCGCCCGAACGAACGCCCGCGTCAGCGTCGCGACGCCGGATAGGCGCTGGAGGAAATTGAGCGCGACACGCTCCGCGCTCAGGATCGCGCGCGCCCGCCCCCGGATCTCAGCGATCTTGACGCCCGGCTTGACCTCGGAGCCCTCCGGAGCGAGCCAGTCGATCTCGACCTCGGGATCCAGCTCCGCGAACGCGAGCGCGGCGACCGAGTTCCCCGCGAGGACGCCCTTGCCGCGCGCCTCAATGTGAGCGCGGACCCGAGCCTTGGGGTCAATGACGACTTCTGTCGTGGCGTCCCCGCCCCCGATGTCCTCGGTCAGGGCGATCCGGACCAGAGGTGCGGCGATCGATTCGAGGCGCATGCGAACGCTCCTTCCCGGCCTCCAGCCGGAGCTCGTCGAGACGGTCACGCAGCGACGCGGCCGCCTCGAATTCTTCTCGAGCCGCCGCGGCGAGCATCTCTCGCTCGAGCAGCTCCATCAACGATTCACGATCCAGCCGAAGCGCGTCGCTCGGGAGAAGGTCCTCGGGCGTGAGCGGCGCGGCCGCATCGGCCACCGTCGTGCTCCGGAGCACCTCATCCAGTGACTTCACGATGGTCTGCGGGGTGATCCCGTGCGCCTCGTTGTAGCGGGACTGCGCTTCCCGGCGGCGGTTCATCTCCTCGAGCGCGCGCCGCATGGAACCGGTCATCTGGTCCGCGTAGAGGATCACCTCGCCGTTGACGTGGCGTGCCGCGCGCCCGGAGGTCTGGATGAGCGACGTCTCCGATCTCAGGAACCCTTCCTTGTCTGCGTCCAGGATCGCGACCAGCGACACTTCGGGGAGATCGAGGCCCTCGCGGAGCAGGTTGATCCCCACGAGCACGTCGACCTTTTGGAGTCTCAGCGCGCGCAGGATCTCCACCCGCTCGATGGCGTCGATATCCGAGTGGATGTAGCGCACGTTCACGCCCGCCTGGAACAGGTACTCGGTCAGGTCCTCCGCCATCCGCTTGGTGAGGGTCGTCACGAGCACACGCTCCCCTAGTTCCACCCGGCGCTTGATCTCCTCGAGAAGATCGTCGATCTGGCCCTTGGTCGGCCGGATCGAGATCCTGGGATCGATGAGGCCCGTCGGGCGGATGATCTGCTCCACCACGACGCCGCCCGATTTTCGGAGCTCGTAGTCGCTCGGCGTGGCCGAGACGTAGATCGTCTGCCCGGTCAGCCTCTCGAACTCGTCGAATCGGAGCGGACGGTTATCGAGCGCGGAAGGAAGCCGGAAGCCGTACTCGACCAGGGTCTGCTTGCGCGAGCGGTCCCCTTCGTACATGCCCCCGATCTGGGGAACCGTCACGTGGGACTCGTCGATGATCAGGAGAAAATCCTCCGGGAAGTAGTCGATGAGGCATTGCGGCCTCTCCCCCGGCTTCCGTCCGGAGAGCGGGCGCGAGTAGTTCTCGATTCCGGCGCAGTAGCCGATCTCGTTCAGCATCTCGAGATCGTATTCGGTCCGCATCTTGAGCCGTTGCGCTTCGAGGAGCTTGCCCTCCGCGCGGAGCTGCTCCAGGCGCTCCGTCAGCTCCTCTCGGATGAGCCGGGTTCCCTGTTGGATCCGGATCGGCGTGGTCACGAAGTGCTTCGCCGGGTAGATCGCGCCCGTCGTGACCGGCTGGAGCGTCTTGCCGGTGAGGGGATCGAAGACGGCGATCCGCTCCACGTCGTCTCCCAAGAGCTCGATCCGGATTGCGGTTTCCTCGTACGCCGGGTGGACCTCGACCACGTCGCCGCGCGCGCGGAAGGTCCCGCGCTTCAGGTCGAGATCGTTCCGCGTGTACTGGTTGTGCACCAGCTGGCCCAGGATGGCGTCGCGCGTGATCCGGTCCCCGACCCGGACCAGGAGCATCTCGCGGCGGAAATCCTCGGGCGAGCCCAGCCCGTAGATGCATGAGACGCTCGCGACGACGATGACGTCGCGCCGCTCGAAGAGCGCGCTCGTCGCGGCGAGACGCAGACGGTCGATGTCGTCGTTGATGGAGGCATCCTTCTCGATGTAGGTATTCGTCTGCGGTACGTACGCCTCGGGCTGGTAGTAGTCATAGTAGGAGACGAAGTAGCCCACCGCGTTCTCCGGGAAGAAGCTCTTGAACTCCGCGTAGAGCTGCGCGGCGAGGGTCTTGTTATGCGAGATGACGAGCGTGGGCCGGGCCGCCGCCTGGATCACGTTGGCGATCGTGAAGGTCTTCCCCGAGCCGGTGACGCCCAGGAGCGTTTGATAGCGGTCACGGCGCTCCACGCCTTCGATCAGCTCGCGGATCGCTCGGGGTTGATCCCCCAGCGGCCGGTACGGCGCCACCAGCTTGAACTCGGCGGGCGTCAGATCTCGGCGCAGGAAACCGTCCGCGCGGACGGAACCCCCATCCGCCGGGGGAGCCGGCTCGGCCCCAGAAGCATGGGATCGCTCGGCGCTCACGCCTGCGTCCGCACGGTGTACGCGACGGTGACCGGCTTCTCCGGCTCGCATCGAACCTTGAACTCGAACGTCCGAGAGTCCTTCTTCTGGTGGGGCACGCTGGATTTCACGATTTCCCAGTGGCCGTCGGCGTGCTCGGTCACAACGACGTCCACCGCTTCCTTTCGATGATTGGTGAGGGTGATCTCGTACGAGACCTCGTTCACCTTCGAGCCGATTTGCCGAAAGTCGGTCTGCTTGCGCTCGGCGGCGATATCGAAGGCGGCGCCCACCGAGACCCGGACCGTCTGATTCTTCGGCGTATGCTCGATGCGGTCTTCCCCCACCAGCTCCAGCGAGCCGTCGGTGTCGCGCTGGAAGACCCGCACAACTCCCTCGGGGAGCGGCATGCCCAGCCCCGAGGACGCATCGTTTTGAAATTCCATCCGGACCTGGACCTGACTGCCGTCCACGGAGCCGTCGTAGGTGAACTTCCGTATCGAGCGGACCCCCGAGGCATGAAGCAGTCCGACCTGCTTGACCTCGTTGTTGGCGAGCGTCGCCCGCTGCGGCAGCTCGTAGAGGTGGTATTCAAAGAAGCCGCGCTCCTCAACCGTACCTTCCTGTTTGGCCATGGCCCGAATCCCGTCCATGTAGGGCATCGGCCGCGCCGCCATGGCCCGGTGGATGGTCCCGGCGATGAGCTTGAGCTTCGCGTCGTCGTAGGTCGCCCCCGATCGATTTTCGACCGATGCCCAGCCTGAGAGCTCAAGACTGGATCCGTTCTCCTCCAGCACCGCGACGTATTCCGCGTGCCAGTCCATGCCGCCCGTCATATAGGAAACTTCCAGGTCCCGCTCTCTGCCGCCCGGCGCGCGCACTCGCCAGACCAGGGTCGGACGCGTGATCAGGCCCTTCGGAAGCTCGCGGAGCCCCACTTGGCGCACCTCCGCGCGAGTCACGAGCGAGATCCCGCCGCCCTCGCTCTGGACGACGAGCGACGTCGGGTCGTACGCGAGGAGTGTCCCCCGCCTCACCTGATCATCCTTGGTCGAGATCTCGATGGCCTGATCGATGTATTTTTCGAGCAGCTTGTCGGTGCTCGCCAGGTCGTACCGGTAGTCCTGCCAGAGAATCTCGACGTCCCCTTTCCCCACGGGGCGCAGGTGCACGGAGGTCGGATCGATGCTCGCCGCGACGTCGCTGAATTTCAGCTCCGATACACCCGGAGGCACCGAGAACTTCCGGCGATCCTTGACGACCCCGAGGTTGTCCTTGTAGACGGTGACCGCCACGTCCCTTCCCGCGACCGTGGCGGTCGTTGCCGGCGCCGCCCTCTTCGGGGTCGCCTCCGCGTGCGCAGCGAACGCCAGGAGCCCGCAAACGACGGCCGCGCCGAAGGCGCCGATGCCGAGCGCGATGGAGATCTTGATCGCGAGTTTCATCGCAGGACCTCGAGGTTTCGTTCCAGTTTTTCCTTGGTCGCGCCGAGCGACTCGAGGCGCGTGCGCTCCCGGTCCACGACGTCCTTCTTCGCCTTCCCCAGAAAATCCTCGTTCTGGAGCTTGCGCATCGATTGATCGAAATCACGCATCACCTTGTCCAGCTCCCTCTCGAGCCGCTTCCGCTCGGTCTCCACGTCGATCAACCCCACGAGGGGCAGAAAGATCTCGTGCCCCCGCACCACGGTGGACGCCGTTACGGCCGGTTTCTTCACCGTAGGGCCCACCTCCAGGCGGTCCGCCTTGCCCAGGAGGGTGATCATCTCCGCCTGGTCGCGGATGAGGTCCGACTCCGGCCCCGTGGCGCGGATCAGGACCGGCGTTTTCCTCGCCGGCGCGATGCTCATCTCCGACCGCAGATTCCGAATCGCGCCTACGATTTCTTTCAGGAGCTCGATTTGCGCCTCCGCCTCCTTGTTGGCCGTGCGCGCCGGCGCCGGCCACTCCGCCACGCAGACGTCCCCATCCGTGCCGGGAAGGGCGTGCCAGAGCTCCTCGGAGAGAAACGGCATGAACGGATGGAGAAGCCTCAGCACCGTCCCGAACACGCGATGGATCGTGAACCGCACCGCCTGGGCGCCCGGCGCGTCGGGGCCCGCATAGAGACGCGGCTTCGCCATCTCGAGATACCAGTCGCACAGCTCGCGCCATGTGAAATCGTAGATATCCTTGGCGGCGTCGCCGATCCGATAGGCTTTGAGGTTCCTGGTCACTTGCCGGGCGGTCGTGCCGAGCACGCTCAGGATCCAATGATCCGCGTCCGTCAAGAAGGGGCGCGCCGCCTGCTCGTCGGGCGTGTAGCCCTTGAGGTACGGCGCGACGAGACGGAACGCGTTCCAGAGCTTGTTCGCGAAATGCCTCCCTAGGTCCACCCGCTCCTCGGAGAAATGGATATCCGAGCCCTGGGGCGAGAGCAGGAGGAGCGTGAGCCTGAGCGAGTCGGCGCCGTACTTCTCCGCGATCTCGATCGGATCGGCGGAGTTCCCGAGAGACTTCGACATCTTCCGGCCCTGCACATCGCGCACGATCCCGTGCAGGTAGACCACCGGGAAGGGCGCGCGCCCCATGAACTCGTATCCCGCCATGACCATCCGAGCCACCCAGAAGAAGATGATGTCCGGCCCGGTGATGAGAACGCTTGAGGGATAGAAGCGCTTCAAGTCCTCGGTCTCCTGGGGCCAGCCGAGCGTCGAAAAGGGCCAGAGCCACGAGGAGAACCATGTATCGAGCACGTCCTCGTCCTGCTGCAGTTTGTCGCAGCCGCACTTGGGGCAACGGGTCGGCGCATCCACCTCGACGATCGTCTCGGTGCAGCCCGCGCAGGTCCAGACCGGGATCCGGTGCCCCCACCAGAGCTGCCGTGAGATGCACCAGTCGCGGATCCCCTCCAGCCACCTGAGATAAACCTTCTCCCAGCGGCGGGGCAGGATCGTGAGCTCCCCCTTCTCGATCGCCTCGAGCGCGGGCTTCGCGAGCGGCTTCATCGACACGAACCACTGCAGCGATAGATACGGCTCCACCACGGAGTCACAGCGTTGGCAGTGCCCGACCGCAAAGCGGTGGGGCTCCACACGCGCCAAGAGGCCCCGGTCTTCCAGCGCTTCGACGATCCGGGCGCGCGCCTCTTCGCGGCTCAGCCCGCGGAAGTCACCGGCGTTTTCGTTCATCCTCCCCGATGGGTCCATCACGACGATCGGGGTGAGTCCGTGCCGCTGGCCCAGCTCGAAGTCGTTCGGATCGTGCGCCGGCGTTACCTTCACGGCGCCGGTGCCGAACTTGGGATCGACCGACTCGTCGAAGACGATCGGGATCTCACGGCGCAGGAACGGCAGGATCGCCGTCTTGCCGCGAAGCGGGAAGTAGCGCTTGTCCTTGGGATGGACCGCGACCGCTACGTCACCCAGCATGGTCTCCGGGCGCGTGGTCGCGACCACGATGTGCTTTTGCGTCCCCTTGATCGGATACATCAGGTGATAGAGCTTCCCCTCCGTCTCCTGGCGATCCACCTCTTCGTCGGAGAGCGCCGTCAGGCAGCGCGGGCACCAATTGATGATTCGGTTGCCGCGGTAGATCAGCCCTTTCTTGTAGAGGCGCACGAAGACCTCGCGGACCGCCCGCGAAAGCCCGTCGTCCATCGTAAAGCGCTCACGCGACCAGTCGACGGAGTCGCCGATGCGTTTCATCTGCGCCGTGATGCGCTCGTGGTAGTGCTCCTTCCACTTCCACACCAGCTCCAAGAAAGCCTCGCGCCCCAGGTCGTGGCGGGTCTTCCCCTCCTCGGCGAGCTTGCGCTCGACCACGTTTTGCGTCGCGATTCCCGCATGGTCGGTGCCCGGAAGCCAGAGCGTCGGCACGCCGGTCATGCGCTGCCAGCGGGTAAGCGTATCTTGCAATGTGTGGTTGAACGCGTGGCCGATCGTGAGGCTGCCGGTCACGTTCGGGGGCGGGATCAGGGTGACGAAGGGCTGTCCCTCGCCGTCGCCCGGGCGGAAGTAGCCGCGATCCAACCAGTGGGTGTACCACCGTCGCTCCGCCTCGGTATGGTCGTAGACCTTCGAAAGCTCGGTTTCGCTCATCGTGGTTTGGGTGAGCCTCGTCCGCGGATGGATTAATGAGGTCGCGATGAAATGCCTAACTGCCGCGATTTCAAGCGACTGAAGGCTATCACACGCTGGGCCAGGGGGTCAAACGACTCCCCCTCAAGACCGACCCCAGGGATGCCGATAGCTCCTCAGATACCCGGCCGGGAAGAATGGATTCGTCCGCGCGGCGAAGCGGGAGGGGTAAGTTCAGTGCTGAGAAATGGTTGGCTCGCGCTCCTGATGCTCGCATTGGGTCTCCCCTGCGGCGTCGCCCAAGGGCAGATGCTCGACGCGCGCCGGCTCGGCATGGGCGGCGTGGTCACGAGCGACGTCGGCGACTACACCGGCTCGAACATCGCCTTCCGGGCGGTGCCGAAAGGAACGGGCGGCTCCGGCTCGATTCCGCTGCCGCTGGGTCTCATCCAGTACCTGGCCGATCACCCCACGTTCGATTCGAAGGATTCCACGTTCAACATCTACGAGGTCGCGAACGTGCTCCTCAATCCCCCGCTCACGATCAAGCTGTGGCAGCCGGACGAGGTCTCGGGCGACATCTCGATCTTCGTCGCGCAGGACTCCTTACAGATAGACCTGGCCGACGTGAAGCGAGTCATTCCCAAGGAATCGATGAAGCAGGGCGGGGTCTACCACGTGGGTGGCTTCAGCAAGAGTTTCGGGAAGGTGTTCTTGGCACTGTCGCCGCTCGTCCACGTGAAGAATGAGCTCACGCTGAGCGACAATCTCCGCGACGCGCTGCGCGACGCGGTCCCATTCACCGGGAACACGCGCTACGGTCTGACGGACGAAGCGCGCGCGCAGGCGGCGATCTCCTTCCAGGTCGGATACGCCCTCCGGGCGCTGTACCGGGCCTCGCCGACCGAGGGCCAGAACGCCGATCCGCGCCGGAACGGCTCCACCTCGCTCTACCTTGGGGCCGCGCCGAAGTACCTGCTCGGCCTCGCCTACGGCGACGCGCACTCGGTCGCCGGCGCCACGACGGGCGACACCCTGTTTGCCGGCAGCAACCCCGTGACGATCGACATGGATACCCAGACGCGCCACGCGGTCGTGGGCGGCGACGGCGGGATGGGGCGTGGGATCGGCTCCGACGTGGGCGCCGTCCTCTACTGGAGGAACTTCGAATTGGGCGTCGGGCTGAACGACTTCGGCAGCCAGATCCGGTGGAGCACCACCGTGCGCCGCCACGCGTACGACGACTCGACGAACGAATTCACGACGACGGAGGTCGCGAGCGGCGAGCGCTTCGTGAGCCGCATCCCGGTCACGACCACCGTGAACGTCGCCAAGCGCGTCGGGCGGACGACGATCGCGGGGGACATCGTGAACGGGGACTTCCGCACCTCGATGCACGCAGGAGCCGAGTTCTGGTTCGGGATGCTCGCGCTACGAACCGGGCTCTCGCGAGATCAGAACAAGATGGCGCAGTTCGCCGGAGGCGCAGGCTACCGTCTCGGGAAGATCGGGATCGATCTCGCCATCGCGACCAACAGCCGCAACATCGAACGCGAACGCGGAGCAGAGCTTTCCGCCTCGCTCTCTTTGTACTAGGAGGCCTGCCGTGCGCCGACTGATCCCGATCGCGCTCCTGCTGCCGCTCCTCGTGGGGTGCGGAAACAGGAACCTGATTCTCACCATCGACATCCTGAGCTTCATGGATCCGGGCAGCCGCACGGTCAACTACGGGCCCATTCCTCTGACCCCCAGCGATACGGTCGAGGTCTTCTCCGACAGCCTGAACTTGCTTCAGGGCGTGAGCGACGTGACCCGCGTCATGTCGGCGAGCCTCGACGTTGCGGCCTCCTTCGACAACACGAGCGGCGCCGCCACCGGCGACGTGCTGATCTACTTCGCGGCCGCCGATTCGGCCGATCCCTTCACGACCACGCCGATCGCGGACATCCCCTTCCAGCTTTTCGCGGGACAGATCACGAACGTGAGCACCCACATCGAGGCATCCCCCGCCCTGGCCGAGGTCCTGACCCACGACCGCGCCAAGGTCGGATTGCGGATCATCATCAACGGGACGAGCTTCCCGATCCAAGGCACCGAGACCCTGACCAAGCTCACGGCTACCGTGATAATGAAGAAGGATCTGTAGCCGAAGACGTCCCTCGCTTCGCGAGCTCCAGCCCGCGGGCGCTCGACTTCCTGCCGGGAGCGCTGTTCAATACAGTTTCGTACTCCTTCGCCGCATCCGCATACTTGCCCATGTCCAGCAGCAGGTCCGCGAGCTGCTCGCGGGCGGGGATGACCGCACCCGGGGTCACGGGGTGTTTGTCGATCGAGTCCTCGAGATCAGCCGCGGAACGAAGCTCCCGCACGGCCTCGCCATCGCGCTTCTCCGCGCGAGCGATCCACCCCCTGACCGCCAGCCTCTGAACCTCGACCTGATCGGCCCAGCTGTAGCGCTCCTTGACGCCGACCAGCTTATCGTGGAGCGCGTCCAGGCTCGCGAGCTCCGTCTTGGCCGTTTCCACGTCTCCCGAGCGGGCCGCACCGATTCCGCGAGCGAAATGGGTAACCGCCTCCGCTCCAGGGAACTGATTCCATGGGAACCACCGCGGGCTCACGGTCAGCATCTTTGCCTCCGCCCACTGGCGCCGTTCGAGCGCGTAGCGCGCCGGCGAAGCGGCGAAGGCGTACGCCGCCGAGAGGGTCGGTTGGTTCACCTTGGAAACAGCGGCCATCGCGTCGACGACGCCCTTGGCCCTGTCCTCCTGCCCGAGCTGTAGGTACGCGTATTCGAGATAGTCCATCGCATGCAGCTCTTCGAAGTAGGTTGACCCCGGATTTGTCTTCGCCATCAGCTCCCGGGAAGCCTCCGCCGACGCGAGGTTCGACTGGATCGACTCCTCCCAGTAACCGAGACGGGTGAAAATGTGAGACGGCATGTGCTGGGCGTGCGGCGCCGAGGGGGCGATCTTGGAGTAGGCTCGCGCCGCCGGAAGCGCGAGGGTGGCAAGCTCCGGATAGTCCAGGCTATGGATCAAGTAGTGGGCCACGCCGGGATGGTCGGGCGCCTTGGACAGGACGGAGTTCAGGAGATCCGCGGCCTTCTTCTGCTTGGTGTAGGTCTTGTCGGTCGTCGGGGCGGTCCCGAGAATCGCAAGAGCGTAGAAGACCGTGCCCTCCATGTCGTCCGGATATTGCTGGTGAAAGCGTTCCATCGCTTGCTCGAACGCCGCGTTGCGCGCGGGGAAATCGACCTGGCTGGTTCCCTTGTAGTACGCGCCGATCGCGGCAATATAGGCCCGTTCCCGGTCGGTCCTCGCTTTCAACTTGGCGGCTCTCGCCGCGGCGACGCGGCCGCGTTCCAGCTCCACGTTCGTGGTCGGCCCCCAGATGGGGTGGTAGTTGCACATGGCGATGCCCCAGTACCCCATCGCGAGCTTCGGCTCCGCCCGTACGATGCTCGTGAAGGCCTTCTCGGCCTGTTCGTACTCGAAGGAATGAAGGAGGGCGACCGCGCGATTGAAATCGCGCTGAACGGACGGCTTCGCGGTGATCCAGAAGTGCACGGTCCCCAACTTCTCGGGCGAGGTCGTCTCGTGATGGTGGTCCTCGTCGGCCGATGACAGGCCAGGAACAAGCACAAGCAGTGCAAGTAGAGCGAGCCGGACGCATCGCATGGACACCTCCAATTCCGATACCTCGGGAGCGAACGGTTGTCGAACGTGGGCGAAAAGCATACCATCCCTCCGCGCGCTTCGCGCAACCCAATGAACGCACGCGAGACCGACACAAGAACCGGGCTGCCGCCCCGCGATGAGATCCTGGCGCTCCTCCACGAGCATACCGAGGGAGCGGGATTGAGGAAGCATGCCCTTGCGGTCGAATGTGCCATGCGCGCCTACGCGGAACGATTCGGCGCGGATCCGGAGGTTTGGGGCGCGACGGGGCTGATCCACGATTTCGATTACGAGAAGCATCCGACGCCCGAGGATCATCCGCGGTTCGGATGCGGCATCCTGCGCGAACGAGGCTACCCGGAGGCCATGATCGAGGCGATCCTGGGCCACGCGAGCTACACCGGAACGCCGCGCGCGACCCCGATGGCCAAGGCTCTCTTCGCGGTGGACGAGCTGTGCGGGCTCATCACGGCGGTAGCGCTCGTCCAGCCGGGCAAGAAGCTCGACGAGGTCTCTCCCGATTCGGTGATGAAGAAGATGCGCACGAAGAGCTTTGCGCGCTCGGTGAATCGCGATGAGATTGAGCAGGGCGCGCGCGAGCTGGGCGTTCCGTTGGAAGAACACGTCGCGTTCGTCCTGTCGGCGCTTCAAACCGGGACCGGGGTGCTCGGGCTATGAGCCCGAGACGTCGCAGCCGCGGCGGATCGCGCGGAGGTCGGGCGCCCGCGCCGCAGCCGGGACGTGGTCCCGCGCCGCCGGGTCGTGGGCAGACGCCGCCTGGCCGACCGCCCGAGGTAGCGTCGGATGACGCGGCACTCCTCGAGGAGGAAATCCAAGCGCATCGCGAGGTCGCAGCCGATGCCCGAAGCGGCGCCGGCGCGGACCCTCAGTCGGTCGCCGCCCTTACGACGTTCCTCCGCTCGCTCGGCATGGATCCGCGGCGCGATCCCGAGTACACCGTGACCGCGCAGCTCGCCGCCGATTTTTTTGCCGAGCGCACCGCCGCCTTGCGCAGGGAGCCCGGCCCCCTCCGGCCGTCGCGGTACCGGGGCCACCCCGGCGAAACAGTCCGCCTGGAGCGGATCCCCGTCTACGGCATGTGCCCGCATCACCTCGTTCCCTATTTCGGAACGGCCTCGGTGACCTACATGCCGAGCGATCGAATTTGTGGCATCGGCGCGATTGCACGTCTCGTGCGCGAGATCTCCTGCGTTCCTCGGCTGCAGGAGAGCCTCACGCAGGCGGTGGCCGACGCGATCGAGCGCGACCTCGAGCCCGCGTCGGTCGAGGTGACCGTCCGCGCGAGGCATCTCTGCCTCGAGATGCGCGGTGTGGAGCAGCGCGCGCTTCTCGTCACCGAAGCCAGGCGCGGAGCGCCGGGCGCCCCGAAACCGCCACCGCAGGGCCGCCGGTAGCGTGCCTTCCGTTTCCATCGTCCTTCCTACCCGGGACCGGCCCTCTCGGCTCCGCGAAGCGCTCGACGGCGTGGCCCGGCAGACGCACCCCGAGGTGGAGCTTGTGCTCGTGCGAGACGGCGGCGAGCCGCTCAGCGCCGAAGTGATCGACCTCTTGGATCGGCTGGAATTCCCGGCGCAGGTCCTGGAACACGACGACCCGCCGGAGGGCCTGGCCGCCTCGCGGGACCGCGGCATCGAAGCCGCGCGCGCGGACTCGATCGCGCTCCTGGACGACGACGACCTGTGGGAGCCCGGACATGTCGCCCGGCTTTCGGCGGCGTTGGATCGTGTGCCCGGCCTGGACGTGGCCTATACCGATGCCTGGATCCTGGACGAAGTGAGCGGAAAGCGGCGTACGCTGGCGCGTGATTTCGAGCTCGCGGTCTTCGCGCGGGACAGCTTCATTCCGCCGAGTGCGATCCTCGCGCGGCGGATCGCCTTCGACCGATTCGGGCTGTTCGACACCGAGATTCCCTACTCCGAGGACTGGGACTGGCTCTTGCGTGTCGCCCTGGGGCAGGGGCGCATCCAGCGCGTTCCCGGCGCGTCGGTCACGATCCGCATTCACAAGGACGGCATGAGCCAGCTCCACAATTCCGACCACGCCGCCGGGCGCAGGCAAAGCCTCGACATTCTTTCGAGCCGGTACGGTCTCCCGCCGATCGAGCTCAAGACATTCTGGGAGGTCGCGGGCGATCTATGCCCCGAAATGAACAGCTCGACGCGCTGATCCTGGGCGGAGGCGTGGCGGGACTGACGGCCGCGCTGACGCTCCATGGATTCGGACTCGCGACCCTCGTCGTCGAGGAAGCGAGAATCCCGGGCGGTCAGCTTCACGAGATCTACGCTCCGATCACGGATCACCCCCTTGCGTACGGCTGCGACGGGGCGCGATTCGCCTCGCTCGTGCTCGAATCCGCGCGGCGTGCGGAGCTTTCGATCCTCGTCGGCGCGGCGGTTACGCGCATATCAGCGCGGGCTCGATCGATCGTGCGGGAACGGGAGCGGCTGCGCGGCCGAACCCTCCTGATCGCGACGGGATTGAAGCGGCGGTGGCTCGA
Source organism: Candidatus Eiseniibacteriota bacterium (assembly GCA_036505295.1). Classification (GTDB taxonomy): domain Bacteria; phylum Eisenbacteria; class RBG-16-71-46; order SZUA-252; family SZUA-252; genus WS-7. The sequence goes on along the minus strand of DASXTQ010000034.1, from coordinate 5,344 downwards.
CATTCCGGGCGAGCGCGAGCTCCTTGGACGCGGCGTGAGCCACTCGGCGAACCGGGATCGCACCGTGCACGCGGGAAAGCCGGTCGTCGTGATTGGGGGCGGGACCGGGGCTGTGGAGGACGCGCTCCTCTGCGCGGAGGTCGGCTGCCCGGTCACACTCCTCCACCGGTCGGCGCAGTTTCGCGCACGGACCGACTTCCTTGCCCGCGCACGCAAGGATCCCAGCATCCGCATCGTTCCGAACGCGGTGCCGCGCCGGATCCTTGGCGAGGATTGCGTCGAAGCGGTCGAGTATCGGACGAGGGGGTCCGGAATCACCCGTACGGTGGAGGCGGACGGGGTCTTCGTGCGGATCGGATGGAAACCAAGGGCGGAGCTGCTTCGAGGGCAGGTCCGTCTCGACCGCGCGGGCTACGTGCGGGCGCGGCCGGGCGGCCTGACGACGGTCGCCGGCGTGTACGCGGCCGGCGACGTCTGCTCCCCCCGATGCCCGACGATCGCAAACGCCGCTGGGCAAGGCGCCGCGGCGGCATGGGAGATGGCGAGGTTTTTGAGAAGGCTCAAGGAGTAGGCTTGAAAGAGCGCGTTTCCATCTGGGTTATCCCCTCTGCTATTAAGAAGCTGGCGGATCCTACGATTCCGGGCTCTGCGCCAAGTTTGATCCCCAGATGCCAGGTGGTCTCACGAACTTCCCGTGTTGAAGCTGGATACAGGCCCGGCCATCCCAGGGGTTCGCTCCTCGTGGCGGAGAACACCTGGGCCACGATTCCCATTCGGCCGCCGACATTCAGTCCCACTTGCGACGAAAATCCTGGCCGCCTGAGTTCGTGATCCAGGAGCAGGATACCGGGGGAAACATCGAGGCTTACGTACGGACCGAACCAGCGCACAAGCCTGAGCCGCATTCCAGCCTGGGTGCGGTCGGCTCCCAAAGCGCCGAAAAAACCCGTTGCGCCGATGGAGTGATGCGCCGCGATATTCCTCGCGTAACCCCAGTCCGTTACCCAACAGACCAGGCCACCCAGACGATCCCCTTCGGTCCGCATCATCGAGAAATCCGTGATGAGATACGAGCCGCAGGCGCTCTTCGGTCCAGCGCGAAGCCGGAAAGATTTCCAGACCGTCCGAGCCTTTTCTTTGCCGAGCTTTGGCGGTTGCGTTCCCAGCCATTCCCGGCGTCGCACCCTGGCCGTTAGATCTGTCCCGTCCTGGTCGGCGACCCGTCGCACGCGGTAGGCCGGCACATACTCCACGGTCCCGTCGGGAGCCGTGAGCGCCACCATTCCATCGGCGCGCGGCTGTACGAAGGTCGCCTCCTTGACGCCGTCCCCCTCGATCTCGAGATAGAAGGCCTCCGGGAGCACGTTTTCATGTCCAACTGGAGGCGAATCGGCCACAGCGACGGATGGAGTCAAAGCAAGGAAAGCGGCCACGACAGCAAGGCGCATGCTGAGCCCGTTCTCGCGTAACGAAACGTCCGGCGGTGCGCCCCTATTCTAGCGCAATCCCGCCCGGACTACACCCGCTCGACGAAGCTCCCGTCGCGGGTGTCGATCTTCACGCGGTCGCCGATGCCCATGTGCTGCGGCACCTTCGTCACGAGGCCCGTGTTCATCTTGGCGATCTTGGGCGAGGAGGAGATCGTAGCACCCCTGAGCACCGGGTCGGTCTCCACGATCTCGAGCTCCACGAACATCGGCACGTCGACCCCGACCGGCTTCCCCTCGAAGTAGCTCATCTCCACGGTCATGCCTTCGACGAGGTAGTTGACCGCCTCCCCAAGGTGGTCGCGCGGCACGTTCACCATCTCGTAGTTCTCGGTGTTCATGAACGTGAATTCGTCGCCCGAGCGGTAGAGGTACTGGAGCGGATGGTGGTCCAGATCGGCGCGGTCCACCTTGTCCTCGGAGCGGAACCGGTACTCCACCTGGCTTCCCGTGACGAGATTCACCATCTTGGCGTGCACCATCCCGCGCCAGTTCCCGGGCGTCACGTGGAGCACGTTCGTCACGCGGCAGGGCTTCCCATCATGCAGGATGACCATGCCGACCTTGATTTGAGTCGCTGGGATCACGGAAAATATCTCCTCAGAGATTGCAAAAACGGATTGGCAGCCTGTGAGTATAGCGGAAGTTCAAGCCTCCGGCAAGCCGGTCACCGCGCCTTGCCGGAGTCAGCCGCGGCGGTCACCCGTTTGCACACGCGCGCCAGCCAATCCACAAACGGACCCTCGGTCACTCGCGTTCCCGGGTCCTGATGAGGCCAGAGCGCGAAGAGACGGACCCCACCGGGAGGATCCTGCCGCTCCCGATCAGCGGCGTAGGTGGAATCCGCCGTCCTGAGCTCTTCGGCGAGGGATCGCTTGGGAGGACGACCGAATATCGCGTACCCGGAGGGCGGATGTGCGGATTCCCAGGACTGGTCTCGCAAGACCAGGAGATAGCGATCTCGAAGGGCCAGGAGAGCGCTACCGTTCCCGACATGTACGACTTGGGGTCCGGATGGCTTTTCGGCCCAGATTCCAAAGGGATTCACGACACAAGCATAGAGCGCGAGGTGCGCGGCGGTATCCTTTCCCTCTCCTTTGTGAGCATAGGCGACGTACCTCCTACCCTGGCGGAAATCCAACGCGTCCTCCGCCGTGGTCTCTTCATCGCCAATTTGCCCGCTTCCCTGCGCGAGCACGAGCTCGTCCTTTGGACCTGTCCCCTTGATGTAGTGAACCTGGCTGAAGTGATGCCGGGTGATGATGGTCCCCAGACCCTTGACTACCTCGCTACGGTCGAAAGTCCCTGCGAATATGAGATCCGCCCATTCGATGTCGGACTCAAACGAGCCGGAGCCCCGCTCGCATTCCCCGGAGCAGGGTGCTCCGCGGATCAGCGAGAGCAGGAGAATCGTGAGCCCGCCCCAGGCACATACGGTCATTCTCACCCCTGCTTCGCCCCGCGCGACGTCGCAAACGCGAGGATGATCCCGAGCGCGGAGCCCATCGCTACACCCGTCGCGATCTTGTGGGTCGCAACGCCAACGGCGGTTCCGATCGCGATGCCGATCACGATCCAGAGTCGGAAGCGGTTGCGGTTCAAGGGCCACCTCCAGTCGTCGAGGAATGTGGCGCCTGCACTCGCCCGGCGCCGTGGACGTACACAAGCTCGGCACCGAGATACCCGGTGTACAAGGTAAGCGCGGCAGCGGCGAGCGCGGCCAGCGCAGACAGCGAGATCCCTTTTCCGCGAGGACGGACCGCCCACGAGAGGATGGTGGCGAGGCCCAGCGCCCCGAGCGCCCACACGCAGGAGGTCAGGTGTTTTTCCACCGCGGCGTTGGGCACCCCTTGGTCCACCGCCTTGTCATGGACCGCTTGACCGCTGAAGTAGGCGACCCCGGACCCGGCGAGGGCCAAGGTGAGCAGGATCGGGCCAAACCATCGGATCCAAGGCCGGCGCACGAGCAGGTAGCCCAGCTCGGCGAAAGCGCCGGTCACGGCCAGCGCGATCGGGAAGTGGACGACCGCGGGGTGGAGATCCAGGCCGGGCATCAAACGCCGTACGCCCGGCGCAAGATCGCCATCGTATGCACAACCTCGCGCTTCACCCCATGCGCGACCTGGATGTTGCACGTTCCGCACCCGGTCAGGATGGCCTCGGCCTTCGTGCGTTCGATCTCGTGGAAAAGGGGCGCGCCGATCTCCATCGCCCGCTCGTAATTCTCGGCCTTCATGCCGTAGGTGCCCGCGATTCCGCAACACGAATCTTCGATTGGACGAACCTCCACGCCGGGAACGAGCTTCAAAAGCTTGATCGGCTCTTCGGTGATCCCTTGAGCCACCGAGTGACACGCGTTGTGGTACACGACCGAGATCGGGACGGGCTTGAAGTCGGTCCTGAGCTCCCCGCGTTCGTGGAGCCGCCAGAGGTATTGGTGGATGTCGATCGTGTGCGCGGCGAGGCGCCTCGCCTCCTCCGTTCCGAGAATGCGTGGGTAATCCTCGATGAGCGCGAGCCCGCACGAGGGGGCGCTCGCGACGACGGTGAATCCGCGGTCCACCAGGGGGAGCAGCACCTCGAGATTCCGCCGCGCATCGGCGGCGATGGAGCGCTCGGCGCCCATGGTGATAAGCGCGATCCCGCAGCAGCGCTGCTCGGGCACGACCACCTCGACTCCGTTCGCCTCGAGGACCTTGACCGTGGCCTCGGCCTCGCCCTGCGGATCATGGAATCGCGCGAAGCAGCCCGCGAAGTAGGCCACGCGCTTCGTGATCGGCACGTCGCGGTGCGGCATCGGTCCGAGCCGCGCGTGCGGACCCGCACCCGCCGGCCCGTGCACCGCGCCGGGTCGGTGCCCCGCCGGGGTCGCCGCCCCCGCCAGCGGACCCGCAGGCGACGGCGTGAGCGGCAGTGCCAGCGCCCGCTTCGCGCCGGCGTCACCTGTCCCGAACGGCCGCCGGAACCGCGGAAGGTCCAGCCGGCCCGCGACCTTCCCGATCTTCTCGCGCGCAGCGCGCTCCATCGGATTCCCCACCGCGAGGTTCACGACGGCGGGTGCGATGCCGGCCAACTTCGCGACCTGATCCGCGTGCCCCAGCACCCAGTTCCGGATCGGCATTCCGTGCTTCTCCACGAATTCCTTCCGGGCCGCGATCGCGAGCCCGGGGATGTCCACCTGGCTTGGGCATTCGCTGAGGCAGAGCTTGCAGTTGAAGCAGGAGTCCATGACCTCCTTGAGCGGCTTCTCCGTAAGCTTTTCGTGCGATAGATCGCCGCGGATCATTTCCATCAGGAGCACGGCTTTGGCCCGAGCCGTGTGCGGCTCCAGCGAGGTCGTGGACCCCACCGGGCAGTAGTCCCGGCACGTGCCGCACCCGTGGCACATCTCGATCATGTTCCGGTAGTCGGCCTCGTCGAAGATCGTTCCGGTCCGAACATAGGAGTTCGTGAAGCGGAGAAACTCCTCGGGAAACGTCCTCGTGTCGGTGATCACGTTTCCGGGATTGAGGATCCCGTCCGGATCCATCGCGCGCTTCACGCGGACCATGACCGAGTAGGCGTTCGGGTATTGGCGCGCGATGTATGGCGCGCGCAGAACACCGTCGCCGTGCTCACCGGTAATCGTGCCGCCGAGGCGCCAGGTCAGCTCGAACGCGTCTTCCGCCATCGCGGCCATCCGTTGGGCAAACGTCGTTTCGTGCGGATCCATCAACGGCATGACATGAACGTTTCCGTTACCGGCGTGTCCGAAGATGGCGAATCGCGTCTTGTGCTTGCTGAAGATCGCGCGGAGCCCGTTCACATAATCGCCGAGATGCTCCGCGGGCACGGCCGTGTCGTCGATGAAGTTCATC
>DASXTQ010000033.1:0-32011 GCA_036505295.1 Candidatus Eiseniibacteriota bacterium | reverse complement strand
TTGGGGACGGCGCCCGGCAGAAGAAGTCCGATCACGGGCGTCCATGCCAAGGCAAGCTGGATCCAGGGCGCGACCAACCCTAGCAGGAGGTTGTACCGCGCCGCCGGGAACGCGTTCTTCTCGACCCCGCGCACGAGGCCGTGAACGCCAGCGTGCCAGCGGACGGCGGCCAGCCCATCGTGCCGCGCGAAGACCTGCCGCGCCCCGCTCTCCTTCAAAATCTTGCCCAGCGCGATATCGTCCAGCAGCTCGTATCGAATCTTGAAGTGACCTCCCGCCAGCTGATAGGCATTCCGCCTCACCATATTGAAGGCTCCGATCCCGATCGCGTTTTTCCGGCGTGGGTCCGAGGCGAGCCACGGCCTCAGGGAGGCATTGAAAATCACGACGAACGCCGCGATGAATACAGCCTCGCCGAGACCTTCGATCCGCATGTCCGGGGCGACCGCGACGTGGTCCCATCCTCCCCGGACCGCAAGCGAGGCCGCGCGGCGGGCGGCATCGGGCGCGAGCGTGACGTCGGCATCGGTGAAGAGGATCCAATCGGACTCGGCCGCTTCGGCGCCCAGCGCGAGCGCGTAGCACTTCCCGATCCACCCCTCGGGAAGGGACTCGACGTGGAGCACGCGAAGACGAGAATCCTCGCCGGCGATCCGGTCGAGGATTCGGCCCGTCTCGTCGGTGGAGCGGTCGTCGACGATGACCATCCGGACATTGGGATAGTCTTGGGCAAGAAGCGACCGCGCGGCCTGTTCGACCCGCTCCCCTTCATCTTTCGCGGTGGCGACGATGCACAAGGAAGGGAGCTCTCGATCCGCGAGCGGCTCGAGGCTTGCGAGCCCGGGGGTGCGGCGGTTGCCGAGAACGGCGCTCAAGCCCGCTTCGATCCAGTAGAGGGCGGAGACCGCGACGGCGGCGGTTGCGAGGTGGGTGGCCGTCACGGCGCCGGGCTAGTCCGCCCCCTAGCGCAGACCGCGCGCAAGAAACAGCTCCGACAGGGTACGGCTGTAGGTGTAGGCGTAGGTGTGACCGTCGGTACCGATCGTACGAAGGCCGATCTGGATCCCGGCGCGGTCTTCGGGGCCCTGGAATCGCGCCCAACTTTCGCGTTTTCCGGTCGCGAGATCGACCCGATAGGTCTCGAGCGGGGGAGGCGCTCCGGTCGCCCCGACATAAACGGCGCTCCCGGCGGCATCCCACCCTAGAACTACTTCGTTGGACAGTTTCCCAGCGATGGCCCGAGGCGATCCTCCTTCGATGGGATAGATCTGGGACTCCCGCCCGCCCGCGACCCACCTCTCGTCCGGGGAAATCGAATTTGGACGAACAAAGATACCCTCGGGCGTCAACGGACGGAGGGCGCCTCCTTCCAGGTCACGAACGTAACCCCGGACCGCGTGACCCGGTTCGTTCCCGACGACGAGGATGCGCTTTCCGGACGGGAAGATGTCCACGTTGGCGACGTTCTCCAGCCCGGTCGGAGGGAGGGTCCGGGGCTGGCCGGCGCCCGTCGGCAACAAGACCAGCTCGGGCGGGCGGAGCCAGAATCGAGTCACGAGCGCCCATTTCCCGTCGGCGGTCAAATCCTCGTTTTGGCCCTCGCCGAGGAGAATCGGCGGCGAGCCGTCCATTCCTCGGATGCACACCGCGTAATGAGGGCCGCCCCCTTCACCCTGTTCGCTGAAGAGGAGCGTCCGCCCGTCGCGCGAGATCGCGGTCGGAATGGACCAGTCGAGCCACGAGAGGTCGCGCTCCGTGCTTTCCCCAGGCGCGCGGCCACGGATGCCCGCCGAGAGACTATCGCTCGTGACCAGCACCTCCCCGGACGGCGAGATGTCCTGTACGCGTGCGCTTCCAGGAAGCGAAGTCACGGTCCGTACCCGGCCCTTCAGATCGACCGCATGAATGGATCGGCTCGACCCCAGGCTTGCGGCGGAGTACCAGACCTCGTCTCCCCGGGGGGACCACGCGACGCCAGCCCCGCTCGCGAAATCCGCGCGGAGTCCACGCGCCAGTCCGTGGGCTCCCGCGACCATGACCGACCCACGGTCGTCGGGAAAGGACGGGTGGTCCAGAAAGGCGACCGTCCTCCCGTCGGGAGAGACGCGTATGTAGCTGATCCAGCCGGGGGACTCGTAGAGCATCGTCCCGATCGGATATTCCAACCGATAGCGATTCTCCACCACGCGGACCACGGCGAGGGTCGAGCCGTCGGGACTCCAGTCCGCGGCTGCAACGTTGTCGAGGATCTCGCGAGGGGCGCCTCCCGGCGACATCCGGGCGAGCGTCCCCACCGCCATGTCGTGAGGCCTGCCCGCGAATCGAAGCAGGATCGCCAGCTCGTTCGAGCGCGAAACAGCGAGGAGGTAGGTCTGGGGAGGCGCGACGACGGGAAGGGAGCCCGGAGCCTTGAGATCGGAGGAAAAAATGGCCGACGGATTGCCGTCCCATCTCGCTGAGTAGGTTACCGAATGGCCGTCCCCGGAGAACCTCGCCATCTGAATGCTCCCGCGCCGGAAGGTGAGCTTTCGATACTGCGCGGCGGTGTCGGGCGGACCCGCCGCGAACTGCCGGCCCACAAGAAAGCCCGCGACGAGGAGGAGCAGTGCCGCGGCGGCCGGCGCGAGGATTCGCCTCCACGAACGCGCCCGCGAGCCGGGGAGCGCGGGCTTCGGGCCCGAATCCGAAATCCCCGAGAGCGCCTCGAGCGCGAACGCGATGTCGCGCGCCGACTGGAAGCGCTCCTGCGGGCTTTTCTCGAGGCAATGACGGACGATCCGGTCGAGGGCGGGCGGAATGGGCTGGCCGCCTCGCGCGATTTCCGGGGGCTCTTCGCGGAGGATCGAGGTCATGGTCTCCGCGTTCGTATCTCCTCGGAACGCGCGCCTGCCGGAGAGCATCTCGTAGAGGATCGCTCCGAACGCGAAGATATCCGAGCGGTGGTCGGTCGGAAGGCCGCGCACCTGCTCGGGCGCCATGTACCCCGCGGTGCCCATCACGAGACCGGGGTCGGTGTCGATGGTGGCCGTTGGCCCGGCGCCTTCGGCGGCGCTTGCCGGCCGGCCGGGTTCCTCGGGGCGGGTGAGCTTCGCGATCCCGAAATCGAGGATCTTCACCCGCCCGTCGCGCAGCACGAACAGGTTCTCGGGCTTGAGATCGCGGTGGACGAGTCCCCGCTCGTGAGCAGCCGCGAGCCCGCGGGCGATCTGGAGCGCGTAGTCGATCGCTTTGCGAGGCGGTAGCGCGTTGCCGCCCATCCTCGCCCGGAGCGTCTCCCCCTCGAGAAGCTCGGTAACGAGGTAGGGCGAGCCGGCGTGGGTCCCCACGTCGTGGATCACGAGGATGTTGGGGTGGTCGAGGTGTCCGGCGGCGCGCGCTTCCTGTTCGAATCGGCGCAGGCGATCCGGATCGGACGCGAACCCCTGGGGAAGCACCTTGACCGCGACCTCGCGCCCGAGCCTCGTGTCGCGCGCGCGGTAGACCTCACCCATCCCGCCCGCGCCCAGCAGGGAGAGGATTTCGTACGGCCCGAGGAGCGTTCCGTTCGCGATCGTCATATCGAATCCGGCTACTCTAGCAGCACGGCCTCGAATTGACACACGTGCTTCGCGCCCATAGGCTCCCGGCATGGGAACCCCGCGCGGCACGATTCGGAGCGAGCGCATCGAGAGCTCCGTCCTGCGGGGGAATCTTCCGGGCGATCCCGACGCTCGCGATCTCTACCTGTACCTTCCCCCCGGGTACGAGCGCGGCAGCGAGCGCTACCCCGTCGCATGGTGCTTGAGCGGTTTTACCGGGCGTGGGCGGATGCTCTTGAACGACAGCCCGTGGATGCCGGGGATCGGAGACCGCATGGACGTGCTCCTCGCGGACGGCCGGGCCGAGCCGATGATCCTCGCGCTCCCGGATTGCTTCACCCACCTGGGCGGAAGCCAGTACGTCAATTCTCCTGCGCTCGGCGATTACGAGGACCACGTCGTGAAGGAGCTGGTGCCGTTCGTCGATTCTCATTACCGGACGCTCCCCGCACGGGAGCATCGCGGCGTGATCGGGAAGTCCAGTGGTGGGTACGGCGCGCTCCGGCTCGGCATGCGCCACCCGGACGTCTTCGGCGCGGTCGTCTGCCACAGCGGCGACATCTACTTCGAGCACTGCTACAAGCGTGATTTCGCGCCCGCCCTGCGCACCATCCGCAAGGGGGGCGGCATGGCCGCCTGGCTGAGCGCGTTCCGCGCAGCGCCGCGGAAGCGCCATCAAGACATCGAGGCGCTGAACATCGTCGCCATGAGCGCCGCCTACTCGCCGAACGTAGCCTCTCCGCCCGCCTACTGTGACCTTCCCTTCGATCTCGAAACCGGCCAGATCCGCGAGGACGTGTGGGAGCGGTGGCTCGAATATGATCCGCTCCACGTGGTGGAACGGCACGCGGAGAGCCTGAAAGGACTGCGGCTCCTCTTTCTCGATTGCGGCCGCGAGGACGAGTTCTATCTGGAGCTGGGCGCGCGGTGTTTCGTGAAACGGCTGGAGGCGCTGGGGATCTCCCATGAGTACCAGGAATTCGAGGACGGCCACATGAACATCTCGTACCGCATGGACGTCACCCTGCCCAAGCTCTCCCACGCCCTTGGCCGGTGACCCGGGCGATCGGGCGGGAGCACTCCTTCCAGCGCACGCGCGGCTCGTTTCCCTTTCGGCGGCGATCGCGGCGGGGGACGCGCCCGGGACCGCGCATCACGCGGCGGAGGCGCTCCGGGAAGGAGCCCCTCCCGACGCCGTATACGAAACGCTGCTCCAGTCCTACCTCTTCCTCGGATTCCCGCGCGCCATCGAGGCGTTCATCGCGGCAAAGCCGGTGCTCGCGCGACACGGCGCGCACCGGGACAAGGCGGAGCCCGTCGACCCGGCGGCGTGGCTTCACGCCGGAGAGTCTCTCTGCCGGCGCGTGTACGGAAGGAATTACGTGAAGCTGATGGCAACCATGCGCGATCTCTCGCCCGATCTCGCTTCTTGGATGATCCTCGAGGGCTACGGAAAGACGCTCTCCCGGCCTGGGCTCGACGCCGTCACGCGCGAGTACTGCGTCGTCGCGATCCTGGCCACCACCCGCATGTGGCGGCAGCTTCGCTCGCACGCGATCGGCGCGATCCACGTGGGCGGCACGCGCGCAGGCGTGCGCGAGGCCATCGCGCTGTGCGCTCCGGTTGCGGGAGACGAGGTCGCTCGGGAGGCGCTCCACGCAGCCGGGTTGGAGGCCTGAGATGCTCGCAGCCGACTTCCTCAAGGGGCACGGCCTGGGGAACGACTACATCGTGGTGGATGGCGAGCGCTTCGGGATCCCGCTCACGCCCGAGCGCGTACGCCTCCTCTGCCATCGTAATCTGGGCTTGGGCTCCGACGGGGTGCTCGAGGTCACAAGACGCGCCGACCGGTTCTTCGCGAGAATCTGGAATCCGGACGGCTCGGAAGCGGAACGGAGCGGAAACGGGCTTCGAATCGCTGCAAAATTTCTGAGCGACCACGGCTACACGATCGAAAGCACCTTCGTGATCGAGACCGCGGCGGGACCGGTCACAACCGAGGTCTACAAGCGCGCCGGGAGGGTGCACGCGGTCCGGCTCGAGATGGGGCGGGCGATCATCGAGCGCGCCGTCCGGTCGCTCCCGGTCGAGCGTCGCCACCTCGACGTGACGGTGGTTTCGGTAGGGAACCCGCACTGCGTTATTTTCGGCGAGCCCCTGACGCGCGAGCGACTATTCGCCGTCGGCCCCCTGGTGGAGAAACACGCGCAATTCCCAAACCGGATCAACGTGCAGATCGCCGTCGCGGAATCACGTACAAGCGCCCGGGCCCTGGTCTGGGAGCGCGGAGCCGGGCACACACTCGCCTCCGGCACGAGCGCGTGCGCGGTCGCCGTGGCGTGCTTCGACCGGGGCCTCGTCGACGGAAAGGTTACGGTGTTGATGGAGGGAGGGGAGCTGGAGGTCGAGGTCGGGCGGGACTTGACTCTCATCATGACCGGACCCGCCGAGGAGGTCTACGTCGGGACGCTCAGCCCAGATCTGCGCCAGCGCCTGCTCGAGATGCAGTAGCCGCCGGGGTCGTGCGCCCTTCCACGTAGCGGTTGTATGCACCCCGCACGAAGTAGGTGGCGATCGTGGCGAGGAAGGCGCTCATGTACCCCCACGCGAGGAAAAGCGCCGCAAAGAGCAGCCCCAAGGTGAAGAGAACAAAGGAGCCCAACACCTCCTGGGACGAGGCGAACGTCGTGGCCCACACCGGGCACGCCTTCAGTTTCTGATCCAGCGCCACGACGCCCGTCACGAGCCATGTGTTCAACAGGAAGTACGTCACGGCTGAGAGCACGAGCGCTCCCGCGTTGAGCGGGGAGAGCAGGTTCTCGAGCCCGTCCCTTCCCTGACCCACCGACAGGAACACGTGGGACGCAGAGAATACCGCGATGCAGCAGACGGACGCGTTGAAGAGAACCTGATACCAGCGCCGGTGCCGAAACATGAGGTCGACGAGAGCGCCGGCCAGGACCGTCGCCGTGACCGCGAGCGAAACAGGAAGGATCAGGAGCGTCGCGAAGTTCGCGGCGGTCGCCATGCTCAGATAGCCGCGCTCTTTCGGCGTGGGAAGCCAGAGAAGCTCTCCCAACATGTTCGCCAGCACCCAGAAGAGGAGCGTGAGAGGCTCGACACCGGCTTGACCCGGTGCCCAGGCTTCCCAGGCGAGCACGAGCCCTCCGAGGATGACGAGCGCTACATATTCGATGAGTGCCATAAACCCTCTACCAGCCTCCTCCGCTACCGCTGACGAACCTCGCGGCAACCATCCGCAAGGGAACCCTTACCCTCGCTAACGCGTAGCGCATGGAGCGTGCCCCGGAGGCCGGAGGCGCATCTCTCGTCGTTCCAGTGGATTACGGATGGACTGCGTGGAGGAGCTGCGCCCAGGTTGGGGAATTTTGCGCGTACCGGAGGCTCGAAAGAGCCAGGAGGCTAAACGGTCAACGCGAGGGCGGCGCGCCTGAACTCGCGCACGACCACCGGCACCCCCTCTTCGATCGTGCGGTAACGGGGCGCCCACCCGAGCCGGACGCGAGCCTTGGAGCTGTCCACCTTGGGGCAATACGTGTAGGCCTCAACCGTCCAGGCCCCCAGCACCGGGACCAAGTCTTCCTCCGGGATGGGCTGCGGCGGCGGCGCGCCCATTTCCCTCGCGACGAGGTTCATGAACTCGCCCTGTGTGGTGGGGCGATCGTCTGCGAGGAGGTAGTCATCTCCGGCCAGTCCGTTCTCGATGGCAAGCCGATAGCCGGACGCGGCGTCGGTGGCCGCGATGTAGTGCATCGTCTGAGAGCCGTCACCGATCATCGTGGACTCACCACGGCTCATGGGACGGAGCACGCCGTTTTCGAACCACCCACCCCTCCCGTAGACGAAGGCCGGGTTCACGCTCATCGCTTGGAGCCCTCGTTTTCGGTGCCGCTCCAGAACGGGGTACGTGAACCGATGGCGGATGCCGAACCCGCGTCCGTGCGAGATGTCCGAGCTCTCGCGCACCCAGCCGTCCGGATCCGGCTCATAGAGGAGCGCGCCGAAGGTATGTAGGAGAAGCTTCTTGTGCCGGCGGCAGAACGTGGCAAGGCGATCGAGGATCTCCGCGAACAATCGCGCTTCTCGTTCGGCCTGCGGACGCTCCTTCGGCCCTGGAGTTTCATCCGCGGGGAGGGCGAGATGGACCACGATGTCCGACTGCTCGATCGCGTGCTCCCACGGCGCCGGGTCCCGGATGTCGCCGAGCGTCGGGATGACCGCGTACGGAAGCCGACCCTTCGCCTCGATGTTCCGCACGAGTCCGAGCACGAGATAGCCGTGCACGACGAGCTCGCGGCACACCGCCCGGCCGATGGCCCCGGTCGCGCCGGTGACGAGCACCGTGGGCCTGGAGAAGTGGGTGATGACGGCCACGATCTAGCGCGCGGTGATTCCCGCGAGACGCTTCCACCCAAGAGGGAGGAGGGCCGCCGCCAGGCCGATCTTGACGATGTCGCCGGGGATGAAGGGCCAGAGGCCGACGGCGAGGACGTGGCCCGTCCCGACGAAGCGCGCCAACCAGAGGAGGCCCGGGATGAGGATGGCCAGGTTCCCGAGGGCCATCGAAGCGATGGTCGTGGAGGCGCGGCGATCCCAGCCCCGCTCGGCCAGGGCGCCGCAGAGCCAGGCGCCAAGCACGAACCCGGCGAGATAGCCTCCCGTCGGACCGGCGAGAACGTGAGCTCCCGAAGCTCCTCCCGCGAACACCGGCAGGCCGGAAGAACCCTCCGCCAGGTACGCGAGCGCCGATGCCGCGCCGCGCCTGCTTCCCAGAACGGAGCCGACGAGCAGGACCGCGAATGTTTGGCCGGTCACGGGAACGGGTGAAAACGGGAGGGGAACAGCGACCCACGCGGAAACGGCGATCAGCGCGCTCCCGGCCAGGACGAGAAGCACTTCGTACGCGACCGGAGCGACCCTCGCCGGCGTGCCGCGCCGGGCGAACCCGGGACGGATCGCGTCTGCCATCGTGATCATAGGGGCAGCAGTGTATCCGGCGCGACCAGCCGGCTCAAGGTTACGTTTTCTTTTCCTTCTTCTCGGCCGCCGGGAATAGGACGTTGTTCAGGATGAGCCGGTATCCGGGAGAGCTCTTGTGGAGGGAGAGGTCGGTCGGCGGGTCTCCCACGGCGTGCTGGTAATCCTCCGGGTCGTGGCCACCGTAAAAGGTGAAGGTCCCCTTTCCGAAGTGCCCGTGGATGTACTTTGCTTCGTCCGCGCCCGGGACCTCCGCAAGCACCGTGATCCCCGGCTTCAGGAGCTTCTTCTCGAACCCGGTCGTCTGGCCCATGAAACCGGGAACGTTCGCGGTGTGGTCCTGCACCAGCATGCTCGGGACCGGATCCTGCTTCGCTGAGAAGTCGAACAGGGTGAAATAATCATTCCGCTGTCCGCGGAGCATGTCCTTCGCGCTCGTATCGATGTTGGAGAACTCGTAGACGAGCGGGCTCGGCTCGAGCTCGAAGTTTTGAAACGCGAGGCACCGCGAGAAATCGAGCTTCTGTTGCGCGTTCGGATCGGGTGGATCGTGGTCGTACTCCGGGCCCACGATGTCGACCCCTTCCGCAGCCAGAGCGATATCGAAGGTGTCGGTCGCGGAGCACATCGCGAACAGGAATCCGCCCGCGGCCACATAGGACTTGATCGCTCGCGCCACCGCCTTCTTGAGCTCCGAGACTTTGGCGTATCCCAGCTTGCGCGCGATGGCCTCGTTTTCAGCGACCTGGCGCCGGTACCATTCGGTTCCGGCGAACGCCGCGTAGAACTTCCCGTATTGGCCGGTGAAATCCTCGTGGTGCAAGTGAAGCCAGTCGTATTCCGAGAGCCGCCCCTGGAGCACCTCGACGTCCCAGAGCTTCGTGTAGGGGATCTGGGCATACTCGAGGGCAAGCTGGACCGCGTCGTCCCACGGCGGCGCTGTCGGCGGAACGTAGACCGCGATGCGCGGGGCGGTCTCCAGTTTTACCGACTCCATGTTGTTGTCGGCGATCTCGGCGCGGATGCGCGCCACCTGCGCGCCGTTCACCGATTCGGTCAGCACGCCGCGAACGGCCGCCTCACTCGAGATTCGTGCGTTGTCGGGGAGCAGGAATGACCCGCCCCGGTAATTGAGGAGCCACTCGCCGTGAAATCCCTGCTGAAGCGTCCAGTAGGTGAGCCCGTAGGCGCGGAGATGGTCGGTCTGGGTCTGGTCCATCGGTACGAGCAGCTCGGCCCGAGCCGGGGCCCCGCCCGAGAGCGCGATCACGAGGCCGCACGCCGCGATGAGAGGCTTGAATGAGCGGCTCACAGCTGGAGTTTCTTCCGGATCTCGAGCACCTGCGCGCGCACGGGGGGCGCGAGCGGCGACGCGGGGTACCGCTCCAGGAGCGCTTGGTAGAGACGAAGCGCCTTCGCCGGGTCCTCGCCCATGGCGATCGATTCGTCCCCTGCGAGCTTGAGCGCGTAGGGCGCGAGCCGGCTCTTCGATGTCGAGTCCGCGATGACCAGCGCGTATCGGATCGCGGTCCCGTGATCGCCGCGCTCCCTCGCGATCTCGGCCAAAAGGTACTGCCAGTGGTAACGGATGCGCGCCGTTGGAAAGCGCGAGAGCCCGGTCTCCGCGACCGAGGCTGCCGAATCGACAAGCCCCGCGCCGCGGAGCGCTACCGCGTGCGCGTAGAGCCGGAGCGCCTCGTCACCGGGCTCCCGGTTCTCTCGGATGAGGAGAACGTGCTCGATCGCGTCGTTCAGAAACAGATTGCGCGGAAAGCGCGCCGCGAACCGCCCGAATTCGGCCGCGGCGGAATCGAAAAGCCCCGCCTCGAACAGGCTCCGGGCCGCGTCGTATTCCGCGCCCCCGAGCGTGTCTTGCGGCGCGTTGATCGAGAGGTTTCCGAGAAGGGTGTGGTGGGCGCCCTTCCCGTGGGTCCGCTCGCGCTCGGGAGCGGGTCGGGAAGCCGGCGTGGGGGGCCCGGCCGGCTCGGTCGGCGCCGGGACGGCGCCCCAGGCTAGGGCGGGCAGCATCGCAAACGCGGCAGCCAAGGAGCGCGCGCCGGGGGGGTTCCTCAACGCGCCTTCCCCTCCAGGATGGCCTGGAAATACTGGTCCACGACCGCCCGGTATCGCGGCGAAACCGGATCGCGGCCACCCCGCGCCAGAAGCGCGGCCAGCGAGGGGCGCGCCTTCAGAAGCTCGGCGGAGAGCGCCCCGGGGGAGGAACGCACGACATCCACGCCGGGGCGCGACGTGCGCCGCCTGGAGTAGTCCCGCTTCTCGACGCTCCTGGGCGCGTCGAGGAGGCGGCTCAAGATGCGCTGCTGGCGTTCGACCGTCTGCTGATCGAGCCTGCCGCCGCGCAAATCCTGTGCAACCTTCTTCATATCCTCGCCCGTCTCGCCGAGCCGCCCCAACGTGCCCCCGCCTTGGCCGAGCTTCCCCATAGCTTCCTCAAGCCCGCGCCGGATCGCTTCCTGCTCCGCCGCCATCCGTTCCAGCGCGCCTGCCTGGTCCGGCGAAAGCCTCCCTTCCTGCCCGGTCTCCCCTTGCCCTCCCGGCATCATCGAGAGCGACTCACTGTTCAGCTGCTGTTGATCGCCCGCCAGACCCTGCAGCATCTGCATCGCTTCCTGGAAACCCGTGGAGGACTTGGCCGCCGCCATCGCGTCTCTCCCCTTCAGGAGCGCTGCCGCCGCCTGATTCAACGCGATCGTCGCCTCCTTGCTCGCGACGAGTCCCCCGATCATGTCTTCCATCGAATACCGGCCTACGGCGCCTTTCTGATTCGCCAGAGCGCGGCCGACCGCCTGCATCACGTCCGGCGTGATGAAGAGCGTCATCTTGGCCAGTTCCGAGATGCGGTTGGCGGCGCTCTCGGTGGTTTCCTCGAGGCCCTGCTGGGTCGATGCGCGCTCCCCCGTATTGCTCTTGTCGTCGTCCAGGAGATCCTCCTGCGCGTCCGCGATCTCGAGCAGATCCTGGATCGAGGCGTCCATCTTCCGACCGACGTCGTTCTTTTTCCGGAGTACGAAATCCTCCTTCATCTTGCCGATCGCATTCCGCATCTCCTCGAGCTGATGCTCCAGGTCCTGCGTGCTTTGCTTCGCCGCCTGCTTCATCGACTCCTGCATGGATTCGATCGACTTCTCGAAAAGCGGAGCCATGCTCTGAAGTTTGTCGCGCTGCTCTTGTGCTTGGAGGGCCGACTCGTGGTCCATCTGCTTGAGCTCCGAGGCGAGCGAATCGAGCGCGGCGCGCTGC
This sequence comes from Candidatus Eiseniibacteriota bacterium, assembly GCA_036505295.1. Classification (GTDB taxonomy): domain Bacteria; phylum Eisenbacteria; class RBG-16-71-46; order SZUA-252; family SZUA-252; genus WS-7. The sequence goes on along the minus strand of DASXTQ010000033.1, from coordinate 20,174 downwards.
TCCTTGCTCAGCTTCTCGATGTCTTTTTCGCCCTTCGCAAGAGCCTTCATCTCCTCCGGCTGGCGGGCGCGGGCGAGAGAATCGTTGAGCGCCAGCTGCCTCCTCGCCATCTCCGAGGCACGCTCGGCGACGGCTTCGAGCTTCTCTTCCATCTTGAGCTGCTTCAGGAGGTCGATCGTCCGTTCCAGGTTGCGGATCACGTCCTCTTGCGTGAGCTTCATGTTCTGCATCGCGCGCTCGAGATCCTGAGGCGACATCTTGCGGAGCGCCTCCTGGACACGCTGCATGGCGCGAAGGATCGACTGATCTTGGAGCTGGTTCAGGAGCTGCTGGAGCTCCGTCAGCTTCTGGACCAGCTCGGCGTTGAGCGCGCGCGACTGAGCCAGCTTGTCGGCGTCCTGCGAGAGCTTCTCCGCGACCTTGTCGATCTGCTCGCGGATCGTCTGCTGGCCCTCGAGCATCTTTTGGATGTCCTGTCCCTTTTCCCAGGGCAGCTCGCGGGTGCGCCCCATGTCGCGCGCCAGCTCCTCCGACTTCTCCTTCAGCCCCTGCGCGTTCCGGATCGCGTCTTCCAGGGTCGCGACGGATGAATCCTGCTGCCGCTCGACGTCGGCTAAGATCTCCGCCGCGGAGGGGAAGCGAAGCGTTCGCGTTTCCGACCACGTGAGCTGGGGCCCGTCGATCTGATTCCCATCCTGGGCGCCGACCTCGTACTCGATCTCCTCGCCCGGAAGGAGGCTCAACGGCGCGAGAGACCACGTGTAGCGCACGGCCAACTCCCGCACGCCGTCTTTCTCCTGGTGAAGCGTCTCCACGCGCTGGGGCTCTTCGCGCACGCGGTACCGGAGGAGAACCTTCTTGACGCCGTAATCGTCGGTCGCGCCCGCCAGGATGGTCGCGGTCAGGTCGCGCGTCACGTCCTCGACCGGCCCGGGGGAGAGAATGGTGACGGTCGGCGGCCGGTCCGGGATGGACTTGATGTCGTAGGGGCCGAGATCGACCTTGCGTCCCCTCGGATCGATCAGGCGGATGCGGTATTTCGCATCCGAGCGAACCGGAACGGTGAACCGGGCGAGCCGCTCGCCGAGGTCTCCGCGGGGCCCTCCGGCACCCCCCTCGTACTCGATGGACGCGGTCTCCACCGACCGATTGAGGAGCACGTCGACACGGGCCTTCGTCCCGCGCGGAGCGGCGAGATCCCCCGTGATGGCGTTGGTCGCCTCCGAGGGGAGCCCGCAGTACGCGGGGTAGTCGTATCGAATGCGAAAGCCGGAAGCCCGCGGCAGGTCCCGCACCGAGATGAGATACACCGGACTGACCTGATCCGAGGCACGGACTTGATAGGCGAGGTCCTCTTTCAAGTTGGCGATCACCGTGGCGTACGCGCGCTCTCCCGAGCGCGGCCGCGCCTCGTCGGTCGCCGGCTCGAGCGTCGTTTCGCGCCACGCGCCGCCACCGGCCGCCCGCTCCTTCGACAGAAGCCGCGGCTTCCGATCGGTCCCCGCCACGTAGACCCGAATGGGAACCGAGGCGCCTCCCTCCACCTCTTCGGACCCGGGCTCGACCCGGATTTGGATCGGGGCCAGAGGAGCCGTTTCGGGATCCGCGATGCGCCTCACGCTCGTGATGGTCCGCGATCCACCGAGCGCCGCGACCGCGGCCAAGGCTGCCAGCACGATGCCGAGGCGTTTGATGGAGCTCGAGCGGCCGCGCCAGCCGCGCAGCCGGCCGAGTGGGAGCGAGGCGGCCCGCTCCGCGGCGGCTCGGACCGCGTGCTGGGTGAGCGCGTCGGAGTAACCGGTCTCGAGGGCCGAGGACATGGCCGGCCCCCGGCCCAGCTCGAACGCGGTCAGGAGCGCGTCGTCGCGCTGATCGATCAAGCGGCTCGCCTCCAGCGCGGCTTCGGAAAGCCCCGCGCGCGAGCGAAGCACGCGGATGAGCGCGAACACCAGAGCGGCGGAGGCTCCGAGCAGGAGCCCCGTCCTGAGCGCTACGTACTCAGAGCGATGCAGCGGCAGGAGGAGCGCGGCCAGGAGCGCCAGTCCGGCGAGAGCCGTGAGACCGAACGTCGCGAGGAAGCCGGTCCGCTCGATCGACCGCCAAATGAGGAACCGGCGCGCACGCCGGAGCTCTCGAAGGAGGGCTTCGTAGGCGGGATTCATCGCGTGGGGCTCAATGCGTCACCGCATAGGTCGCGATGTTGATGGCGAAGCGCATCGCGGCCATCCGCTTCTCGGCGGGATCGTCGTGGACGCCGGCATCCTCGATTCCGTTTCCGATGTCGCAGTCGAACGTGTAGAGGACCAGGACGCGTCCGCCCTTGATGACCGCGTACACCCGCGCCGGGCCGCCGTCGTGCTCGTGGATCTTGGGCGCCCCCGCGGGAAAGGAATTCGGGTACCGGAAGATCGCGTGGCTGAAGGGAAGCTCGGCGAGCGGCGTCTCGGGGTAGAGCCGCTTCACAAGCTCGCGGAAGGATTTGTCCATGCCAAAATTGTCATCCGCCCAGAGAAACCCGCCGGCGTCGAGGTAGCTCCTGAGCGAGCGGGCCTCCTCTTCGCTCATCTTCACGTTGCCGTGGCCGGTCATGAAGAGCATGGGGTAGTTCCAAATCTCCGGGTCGGTCGGGGTCACGACGCCTTCCTCTTCCTGGCTCACGCGGACATCCCCGCGTTCCCTGACCGCGCGGAGAAGATTCTTAAGCGAGCTCTCATCGGAGTACCAGTCACCGCCGCCCGTGTACTTGAGCCTCGCGATCGTGAAGCCGCCGTTCAGCTCGAGCTCTCGGGGTGCGGCGGACGGCGCGTGATCAGGCAAAGCACATGCCATGCCGATGACAAGGCACGCCGCCATGGCCGAACGGGGCATTTGGAGTCGCGAGGGAAACCCGGTCACGAGGCCTCAGATCTGGGGCTCTAAGTCACTTCATTATATCAGATGGCGGCGCACGCCGTCCTTCATCGAGCTGTATGTAGGAATACCGCCGTAAGGCGTGGTGGTTCCGTGCCGCGGAGACCTCGAGCGGCTTTAAGTAGCCGGAGTGTCGAGTTTTGCGGGTCCGAGGAGGGTGTGGGTCAAGGACCCCGCCAAATCCTCGAATCGGAACCAGACTGCGTGGAGCGTGCTTCCCATCCGCTGACCCGGATTTACACAGATCGTGGAACCCAGGCGATCGGCGAACTTCCCGGAAACCGCCGGCGACTCGTGGATGTGCCCATGGAGCGAAATCAACGGGCGGTGGGTCTCCAGAAACTTGCGGACCTCGCGGGACCCCACATGGACTTCCCCGTGAATCAAATCGAGGGCGGTCCCGAAAGGCGGGCCGTGGGACACGCAGACGAGGGGCTTCTTGTCGGGACCCAGCTCCCGCCCAATCGACTCGAGATCCACTCCGATCCATTCCTCCCATTCGCGCCCGCGAAAATCGAACGGGTGAACCGAGCCGTCTTCTTCGCTCCGGAACCCGTCCATGCGAATGGGACCGTTGAGCCCTTCCTCCCAACGCTCCCAATCCTTGAGCGCGAACGGCGTCAAGCTCACCGAGCCGAGCCCCGCGATCCACGTCTCGGCGTCGAGGCGCCGCACGATCCTGTGTATATGATGGAAGCGATCGATCCCCGCCCGGAGCAGCACGGGGAGGTTGGCACGCCAGTCGTCGTTCCCCATGATGAAGAAGAGATCCGCCGAGCCGGCTTCCCCCCGGTACTCGCGCAGCAGCGGGATCAAGAACTCCGTGAAGAAGAGCCGCTGCTCGGGGACCGTCGCGTGCGGTGCTAAGTCACCGCCGAGAATCAGCGTGCGGACGCCGAGCTTGCGCGCGAGCGCCAGCGCCTCGCTGTAGAGCGTGCGGCTTCCGTGTAGATCGGCGGTGTAGAGGACGTCGGCCTGGGGGCCGGATGGAGCGGGTGCGGACACGTTATCGGGTCAATCTTCCGCGCGGATTTCGGTCAGAAGCCATCGGTTGTTCGAGGGCCGGGCGACGAGGGCGACACGGACGGCGCGCTTCCCCTGCCGCCCTCCCCAGTCACCGGTCCAGGTCGCGGTGCCGCGGCAGAGGCGCCGTTTCGGGTCTAATTGGAAACGCGTCATTTGAAAGCCCTGGGTCCGCACGAGCCTCAGCTGATCTTGTAAAAGAAACGCGGCGGCGACGCGGGTGAGCGCCGCGGTGAGCGGGGCTCCCGGCTTGACCGCGATCCGGACGACCGTCGTATCGACCAGCGATGCGAGACGCTCGGCGTCCGATGCGGCCCACGCATCCTCCACGTCCGCGAGCAGCCTGACCGCGGTAAGGGGCCCGGGATCGGAGCGGGGCTCCGGAGTCGCGGTGGGTTGAGTCTCGGACGTACCCGCAGCCAAGGCGGAAGAGGCGAGACCGGCAAGGAGCAGCAGGAACGTAAGCGCTTTCACAGGGATGGCTCCGCTCCGGGATAACGGGGAGCGCCGGAACTACTTCTTCGCGCCGCCGCCCCCCGCGCGCTCGAGCCAGAGCTGGACTTCGAGCGCGAGTCCGCTTGCGACGTAAACCGATGAGTACGTGCCGAACACGACACCGACAAGCATCGCGAATGAAAAGTCGTGGATGACCTCACCCCCGAGAGTGAACAGCGCCACGACCGTGAGGAACACGGTGAAGGAGGTGATGACGGTGCGGCTCAGGGTCTCGTTGATGGCCACGTTCATCACCTTCTCCGGCGGCTCCCGGCGAAGCGTCTTGGATCTCTCGCGGATCCGGTCGAATACGACGATTGTATCGTTGATGGAGTAGCCCGCGATGGTCAGGAGTGCGGCGACCACGGTCAGCGTGATTTCCTTGTTCGTGATGCTGAGCGCCCCCAGCGTGATAAAGACGTCGTGGAACAGCGCGGCGACCGCGCCGACGGAATATCGCCAGTCGTAGCGGATCCCGACGTAGATCAGGATGAGGCCCAGCGCGAAGAAGATCGCCTTGATGGCCGCCCCTCGTAGCTCGCTCCCGACCCGAGGTCCGACCGATTCGACGCGAAGCACTTCCACCTTCCGGCCCGCGTTTCCGGCCTGAACGGCATTCGCGATCGCGTCGGAGGGGCTCGCGTGCCCCGACTTGATTTCGGCGCGGATCAGAAACTGGCCGGGACGGGAAAGCTCCTGGATCTCGCTCCCCGCGAAACCGGCGCGATCGACCGCCGACCGCACCGCGTCCACGTGCACCGGAGGCGTGACCAAAATCTCGATGAGCGACCCGCCGGTAAAATCGACTCCGTAGCGGGGACCGCCGTGCAGGATGAGCGAGGCGATCGCGATCAGCACACAGGCTCCCGACACCATGAAGGCGATGTGCCGCCTCGCCATCCAGTTGACGTTGATCCCGTGGAGAACTTGAAGCATCGACTCTCCTAGATGCTGATGGAGGACAGCTTCCGGCGGACCGACCACGCGTCGAAGATCATCTTCGAGATCCCGACCGCCGTGATGAGGTTGATGATGAGTCCGATCGAAAGCGTAATCGCGAAGCCTCGGATGGGGCCCGTCCCGAACGACATCAGGGCGAAGGAGCTCAGGAGCGTCGTCACGTGCGCGTCGATGATCGTGCGGTAGGCCCGCGCGTAGCCCGTCTCGATGGCGGCAAGCACGGTTCTCTTGTTCCGGAGCTCCTCCCGGATGCGCTCAAAAATGAGCACGTTCGTGTCGACGGCCATGCCGATGGTGAGAACGACTCCCGCGATGCCCGGAAGCGTGAGGGTCGCGTGGAAGCCGGCCATACAGGCCAGAAGACCCAGGATGTTGAGGGTCAGCGCGACCACGGCGACCACGCCCGAGATGCGGTAATAGACGATCATGAACAGCACGACGAGCGCGGCTCCGACGCCGGCGGCGCGGATGCCCTTCTCGATCGAATCCTGGCCAAGCGACGGGCCCACCGTGCGCTCCTCGACGATGCTGACCGGAGCGGGGAGCGCGCCCGAGCGGAGGACGATTGCCAGATTCTGCGCCTCTTCCTCCGTAAAGCTGCCCGTGATCGAGCCCTGGCCGCGCGGGATCTTCTCCTGGATATTGGGCGCAGACTGGATCTTTCCGTCGAGCACGATCGCGAGCCTGCGGCCCACGTTGGCGCCGGTGATGTCGCCGAAGAGGGCGCCGCCACGGCTCGTCAGGTTGAACGAGACGCCGGGTGCTCCGGGCCGCGCCTGGTCCAGGTCAAGGCGCATCTGGGCGCTCGCCACCTCGGACCCTTTCATCAGCGCTTCCTTCCCGACCACGTAGAGGGTCCGCGTCGTGCGTCCCGAAATCTCGCTTTCGTGGGCGTCCCACGCGAACTGCGCGTCGCTGATGAACGTGGAATCGGCTTTGAGCTGCTGGATCATCTGATCCACGATCGGAACGTTCTCGCGGAGGACGGTCGCCTCGGAGTGGGACGATGCGAGAAGCCTCGAAGTAAAAGGATGGACGGTGGAATCGGGAGCGGCGCTGTCCGGAGGAGCCCCGCCGTGCAGCTTGCGGGCGAAATACTGGTCGATGCGGTCGTAGAACGCCTTCGCTTCCTCCTCGGTCTTGACCAGCTTGAATTCGAGAAGGGCTGTTTGCCCAATCAGGCTCTTGGCGCGTTCCCGATCGAGCAATCCGGGAAGCTGAATCAAGATCCTGTTTTCGCCCTGCTTCTGGATCGAAGGCTCGGCGACCCCGAACTGGTCGATCCGGTTATTGATGATCTGCCTCACCTGATCCACGGCGTTCTTGGCTTCCGCGGGGCCGAGCTTGGAGGTGTCGACCTCGAGCAGGAGATACATCCCTCCTTGCAGGTCCAGGCCAAGCTTGATCGCCTTCTCCCGGAGCTTGACGTAGCTCTCCAACTTGATCCGCTCGGCATCGTTGGTGGCGAGGTCGGGCCGCGCCTGGAGAACTTCCTGCCTTGTCTTGGCCGGGAGCGAATAGAACTGAAAGGTGGGCCAAAGGGTCCAAAGCGAGGCCAGCACGAAGACCACCGTGAGGTAGAACTTCCACTGGTCGCTTCGCGTCATCATCGCGCCGAATGCCTCGTCATAAGCCCCTCTGCCGCTTCATGAAAGTCGGGTTCAAGCCTCGAAGATGGAAGGCAAGGCAGGCCGCGGAGCGTAGCCGATCGCCGGACGGTAAGTCAATTCGGGATTTGGCCCTGGCGCGGTGACGGCGGCTGTGGTGGCGGCTCGGGCCCGGGAGCCTGATGCGGCGAGTGACAGGGGAATGTCGTGCGAAGGACGTCGGTGTTACATCGCGCTCAGAGCGGGTCGTAACCGATCCGACACGGCGTCGCCCTCTCGCTGTAACCGTGGACGGCTACCCTGTGGGCGTGGGCGCACGAACCCCGAAACTCAACCCCAAAGACCGGGCACGCCATGGATGACCGTCGCGATGGTACAATCCGCCAGGACGCGACTGGCGGTGCTCTCGAGCCCCGTCCCAAAGCGAAACCTCGTCAGGGAACTATGCCCCGAAGCCCGCGCGCGACGGTTCTGGTGGTCGACGACGAGGAGGAAATTTGCGAGCTCGTGAGCTACAACCTTGCGCGCGAGGGGTATCGCGTCGTGAAGGAGCACGACGGCGAGGCGGCCGTGGATCGCATCTTCAAATCGCCTCCCGATCTTCTCGTGCTCGATCTCCTGCTGCCCAAGATGAGCGGCCTCGAAGTGCTCCAAGCCATCCGGTCGGAGCCGCGGACCCGCTCCCTGCCGGTGCTCGTCTTGACCGCGCGTGGAACGGAGATGGACAAGCTCGTCAGCTTCGAGCGCGGCGCGGACGATTACCTGACGAAGCCCTTCTCCCCGAAGGAGCTCGCGGCCCGCGTCCATGCGATCCTTCGTAGAACGCGCGGCGAGGACACCGCCACCCCGACGAAAGTGGGGCCCTTCGAGTTCGACCGCGAGCGCCATCGTGTCCTGCTCCACCGCCGCGAGCTCAGCCTCACTCCCACGGAGTATCGCCTTCTCGAGTTCCTGCTCCAGAAGCCGGGAAGGGTCTTCTCGCGGGAACAGCTACTCGACAAGGTCTGGGGGTTGGGCTACTTCGGCGAAACGAGGACGGTCGACGTCCACGTGCGGCGGCTCCGGGCGAAGCTCGGGCGCGAGTCCGGGCTCATCCGAACGGTCACTGGGGTGGGGTACGCAGCAGACGTTTCTGGGAAGTAACCCGTGACGTCGCTCACGGCCAGGCTTTACTCCCTGATCGCGATCCTCCTGGGAGCCGGGCTTCTCGTGACCGGCATCGCGCTCGACCGTGACTCGCGGCTCACAACCATTCATTTCCTCGAATCGCACGGGCGACACGAGCTCGCGCTGCTTCGGGTTTCGGCGCCGCTCGCGGAGATCCGGCGTGGGGATATCGCCGCCGTGGACGCGTGGTGCGATCGCGCGGGAGAGGCGCTTGATCGCCGCGTCACCGTGATCGACTCGACGGGCCGGGTGCTCGGCGACTCACGCGTCCCGTTGGACTCGATCCCCAGGATGCAGAACCACGCGGATCGCCCCGAAGTGCGCGCCGCGCTGCGCACGGGAGTCGGGGAGTCAACGCGGCAGAGCTGGACCATCCGGCAGAAACTCTTCTATATCGCGGAGCCCCTCCAGATCGTGACGCCGGGCGCGGGGTCGCGAGGGTCCCTGGCAACGGCGGTTCTACGAATCTCCATGCCCGTGCCCGGCGCTTACGAGTTCGGCCGCCGGTGGCAGCGGCATCTCTGGATCGGCATCGCCGCCGTCTTCGCCCTGGTGCTCGGCGGCGGTTACGTGCTCGGACGTCGCGTGGACCGCCGGCTCCGGAAGCTGCGAGAGTCGGCCGAGGCGCTCGGAAGAGGGGATCTCGCGGCCCGGGTACCCGTCGATTCACACGACGAGCTGGCAGCGCTCGGCCGGATCCTGAATTCGATGGCCGAGCGTCTCGCGGCCAAGCTCTCCGAGCTTCAAGCCGAGCGTGATGGGGGCGAGGCGGTCCTCGCCAACCTGAGCCAAGGGATCGCGCTCCTGGCGCCGGACCTCTCCATCCGCCACGCGAACGACCGCTTCTGGGAGATCGTGGGCACGAGGCGCCCGCCCGGTCCGGAGGTTCGCCTCGCCGCCACGCGCCAGCCCGCCCTCGAGGAGATCGCCGCTCAGGCAAGGCAGCGCGGGACCGCGGTCCGTCGCGATGTCTCGCTCTACGTCGGCGGACGCGGCGATTACGAGATTTCGGTTTCCCCGATCCGGGCCGGAGCGGAATCGGGAGGGTGGCTTCTCTCCATCGAAGACCTCAAGCCCGAGCGGACCATGGCGAAGCTGCGCCGGGAGTTCGTCGCCAACGTGTCGCACGAGCTTCGCACGCCGCTCACGTCGATCCGCGGCTACGCCGAGACGCTGCTGCACGGGGGGCTCGAGGACGAGGAAAACCGGTCCCGTTTCGTGGACACGATCCGAAAGCAGGCGGTTCGCCTGGAGTCCCTCGTCGAAGATCTCCTCGAGCTGGCCGACCTCGAGCGTCCGGATTCCGTGCTCGACCTCAAGGACTGGGACGTGGCCGAAGTCGTTCGCGACATGGCGGCAGGGTTCGAGGAATTGGCGAATCGACGCGGCCTTTCGCTTGAGCTCGACGCGCGGGCGGGAATCCACGCCCGCATGGACCGGAAGCGGATCGAGGTCGCGGTCCACAACCTCATCGAGAACGCGATCAAGTACACGGATTCGGGAACCGTTCGCGTCGCGGTGCGAGACGACGGGGGGTGGGTGCGCATCGCGGTCCAGGACACCGGCCGCGGCATCGAGCCCGAGCACGTGCCGCGCCTCTTCGAACGCTTCTATCGGGTCGATCGCGGACGATCCCGGGCGGAGGGCGGAACGGGGCTCGGCCTCTCGATCGTGAAGCACGCGATCGAGCTTCACCGGGGGCGGGTCAGCGTCGAAAGCACGCCGGGACGCGGGAGCACGTTCCGGCTCGAGTTTCCGCGGGCAGGCCCGCCGCAAGGGGGATCCCCCGTACAGGCCCAGGAAACGCCCCTTTCGCGCCCGGCCGCCTCGGATGCCACGCAGGCGCCGTAACACAGTTGTAACACTTTCGTCACCGGCCCGGTGGCACGCGCGATCTAGCCTTATAGGATGGGCACATTGACGGAGCGCCTGGCAGGCGACGCCGACCGCCCCGGTCACGCGTTCACGCGGACGGGGACCCCGGGCCAGGCGGTGGAGCCCCCCGGTTCCGATTCGAGACCGGTGATCGAGGCGCGCGACGTTTGTTTGTCGTACGGCGTAAACCAGGTGCTCCACTCGATCTCGCTCGCGATCGCGGAGCGGAGAATCGCCGCGATCATCGGCCCGTCCGGCTGCGGCAAGTCCTCCCTGCTCCGGTGCTTCAACCGCATGAACGATCTTTATCCTCCGGTCCGCTACAGCGGATCCGTCATGTTCGAGGGAACCGACATCCTGCGTAGCGGGATCGACCTCGTGGAGCTTCGCCGCCGGGTGGGGATGGTGTTCCAGCGCGCGAATCCTTTTCCCATGTCCATCTACCAAAACGTGGCGTACGGGCCCCGCCTGTTGGGGGTACGCTCGAAGCGGGAGCTGGAGGGAGCGGTGGAAGGGGCGCTCAAGCAGGCCGCGCTCTGGAACGAGGTGAAGGACCGGCTGAACCGAGCGGCCCTGGGGCTCTCGGGCGGGCAGCAACAGCGTCTCTGCATCGCCCGGGCGCTCGCTGTGAATCCGGAGGTGCTGCTGCTCGACGAGCCCGCGTCCGCCCTCGATCCGACCGCGACGGCGAAAATCGAGGAGCTCATCCTCGAGATCAGAAGCTCGATCTCGATCGTCATCGTCACGCATAACATGCAGCAGGCCGCACGGATCTCGGACCGCACGGCGTTCCTCATGGAGGGGAAACTGGTCGAGGAGGGCCCGACGCGGGACCTCTTCACCCACCCCCGCGAGCGCCTGACCGAGGATTACATCACCGGCCGCTTCGGATAGAATCGCGGTAAACAGAACACCGTCGGGAAAGGGCCGCCATGGAACGACATTTTCATCATGAGCTCGAGGCGCTTCGCGACCGGCTGAGCGAAATGGCCGGACGCGCCGAAACCGCGCTCGTGAAATCGATGGAAGCTCTGAAGACCCGGAACGCGAGGCTCGCCGAGGAGGTGAGGGCGGAGGACATCGCGATCGACCGGATCGAGCTCCAGATCGAGAGCCAGTCGCTGAATTTCCTCGGGCTCCAGCAGCCGGTCGCGCGCGACCTCAGATTCCTCGTCGCCGCGATCCGGATCTCGAACGACCTGGAGCGCATCGGCGACCACGCGGTCAACATCGCCCAGAGCGCCTTCCGGCTGAGCTCCCTTCCCCAGGTGAAGCCGCTCGAGGATTTGCCCATGATGGCCGAGCGCACGATCACCATGCTCCGCGACGCGGTCACATCATGGTTGAACGGGGATGCCGCGACCGCCAGGCGCATCTGCGAGCGGGACGTGGAGATTGACGGCCTCAAGGCGAAGATCTTCGCGAAGCTCTCGGGGGGAATGATCCAATCGCCGGAGTCGGTGCCGCGCGCTTTGGAGCTGCTCCTCGTGAGCCGAAACCTCGAGCGCGTTGCCGATCTGGCCACGAACATAGCCGAGGAGGCGATCTTCGTCGCCGAGGCCCGCGTGATCAAGCATCACGCCGAGGAGTCCGAGGAAGGATCGCCGGACGCGGCGGCTCCCGGCTCCGGCACCTCTACCGCTGGGCGACCCGCCTCACGGTAAGCCGCAAAACGGCCGAAATCCCGGTCACCATCATCACGAGCACGAGCGCCCCGGTCCAGGCCTGCCTGTTCCAGTCGTCGTACGGCGCCCTCGCGTAGTCGAAGACGAAAACCGGCAGCGAAGCGATCGGCTTGGTAAGCGCCGTGGACCAGAACCGGTTGCCCAGCGCGGTGAAGAGGAGCGGGGCGGTCTCGCCCGCGGCGCGGGCCACCGCGAGCATGCTCGCCGTCACGATCCCGGCGCGCGCGGCGGGAATGACCACCTGCTGCGTCACCTTCCAGCGGGGCGCGCCCAGCGCCAACGCCGCCTCGCGATAGGACTGCGGAACAAGCCGCACCATTTCCTCCGTGGAGCGGATGATCGTCGGAAGCATCAAGATTCCCAGGGCCACCCCACCCGCCAGCGCCGAGAACCCACCCATCGGAATCACGACAAGCCCGTACGCCGCCACGCCGACGACGATGGACGGCACGCCGCTGAGCAGGTCCGCGGTGTATCGCACGAGAGAAGAGAACCGGCCACGGCCGAACTCCGCGAGGTAGACGCCGGCACCGACGCCTATAGGCACCGCGAAGAGGGCTCCGAGACCGACGAGAATCAGCGTGCCGACGATCGCGTTGGCCATTCCGCCGCCGGGCTCGCCCACCGGTTTTGGCATCTCGAGGAAGAAGGAGAGCGAGAGCGCGGGCAGGCCCTTGGCCAGGAGGTGCCAGATGATGAGCGCGAGCGGAAGGACCACGATCGCGCCCGCCGCGTAGCAGGCCGCGATCACGATCCGGCTCCAGATCGCGCGCCGATTGATATGCCCCGCGGCCCTCGCGAGCACCAGCCGGCTCATGCCAGCGCGGCGGCCGTGCGCCGCCCCCCCGTGGCCCAGTACACGAGGATTCGCGCCGCCCCGTTCACCACGATCGTGATCGCGAAGAGCACGAGCGCGATCTCGATCAGCGAAGAGATATAGAGCGGTGTCGTGGCTTCCGTGAACTCGTTGGCGATGATGCTCGCCATCGTGGCCGCTGGATCAAGAACCGATGCCGAGATGCGGTTCGTGTTCCCGATCACCATGGTGATCGCCATCGTCTCCCCGAGCGCCCGGCCGAGCGCCAGGATCACCGCCCCCAGGATCCCCGGGCGTGCCGCGGTGAGCGCCACGCCGATCGCCTCCGCGGGCGTGGCGCCTAAGGCGAGCGCCGCCTCGCGAAGGGATCTTGGCGTGGCGAGCAGCACCTCGCGCGAGATCGAAACGATCGTGGGAACGACCATGATCGAAAGGACGATCGCCGCGTTCAGCATGCCGATCCCAAACGGATATCCCCGGAACAGGGGCAGAAACCCGAGGTGCGTGATGAGCCACGGCTCGATGGCGGTGCGCAGCCAGGGCGCCAGGACGAAAAACCCCCAGACCCCGTACACGATGCTGGGGATCGCCGCGAGAAGCTCGACCACGAAGGAGATGATCGCGCCGACGCGGCGCGGCGCAATCTCGGCCAGGTAGACCGCGCTCCCGATTCCGAGCGGGACCGCGAGGAGAAGCGCGAGCGCCGAGGAGACGACGGTGCCGTAGATGTAGGGAAGCGCTCCGAACTTCTCGGACACCGGATCCCACTCGGTGCTGGTGAGGAATCCAAGGCCGAACGTGCGGATGGAGAGGCCCGAGCCCCTGGCCGCCTCGAAGACGATGAGCGCGACGACGACGAAAACGAGGGCTGCCGCGCCGCCGAGGGCGGCGCGGTAGAGCCCATCCGCTGTGATGCGAGCCGCTTTCACCGATCGGCGAGCAACGGCTTCCCGGCGACGGTGAGCCTGCGGAGCGCGGTTTCATTCACCTTCACAATGGCCGCGGGCAACCGGGCGTAGTCGAGAGACCCCGCCACTTCCTGACCGTCATGGATCGCCCAATCGATGAAGTCCGCGAGCGCATGGGCCTTGCCCGGGTCCTTCTGATCCTGGTAGACGAGCAGGAACGTGAGCCCGCAAATCGGGTAGGCGCCCGGCGCGGGCGAGTTCACGATGGGCGTGCGGACGTCTTTCGCGAGCAGGGCGGACGCGCCCTCCGCCGCGGCGGTCGTCGAGATGAGCGTGGGCTCCACGAATTTGCCGGTCCGGTTCCGCACGTGCGCCACCGGGAGGCGATTCTGCTTCGCATAAGCCAGCTCGACATACCCGATGGCGCCCTGGGTCTGGCGAATCAGCCCGGAGACCCCTTCATTTCCCTTGCCGCCGATGCCGACCGGCCAGCTAACGGACGTGTTAGCGCCCACCATCTCCTTCCACGGCGCGCTCACCGCGGACATGTAGGTCGTGAATATGTTCGTCGTCCCGCTCCCATCGGAGCGATGGACGGGGAGAATCGGTGCCGCCGGCAGCGCGGCGCCTGGATTTGCAGCCGCGATGCGCTTGTCGTTCCAGGTCGTGATCTTCCCCATGTAGATGCCCGCGATGACATCCGACGTGAGCTGGAGCGGCTGCTTCACCGAGGGCAGGTTGTAGGCCATCACCACCGCTCCGCCGACGGTCGGGAAGTGAAGGACCCTGCGCGGCATCTCCTTCAAGCGGGCGTCCGAGAGCGCGGCGTCGCTCGCGCCGAAATCGACGGTGCCGGCCTTGACCTGCTGGATTCCGCCGCCGCTTCCGATCGATTGATAGTTGATCTCCATCCCGGTTTTCTGGTGATACATGTCGAACCACTTCGAGTAGATCGGGTACGGGAAGGTCGCGCCCGCGCCGGTGAGCGTGGTCGAGGCCGGGCTTGCCTGAACTGCCGGCCCGAAGGCGCCGGGCAGAAGGCCGGCGGTCGCCAGCACCAGCGCCGTCAGATAAAGGGTCTTGTGTCTGATATTCACGGGGATCCTCCTTTGGGTCCTATGGATAGCCGTCAAGGCTTGCTGAATCTGTAGTAGAAGGTGAGCCGCCCCTGCACGTCATGGTGCGCGGGAGCGACGGCGGTTCCTCGCGCCCGGTATTGGGTTGCCTCCACGTTGGGCATCACGTGGACGTCTTTGTAAGGCTGCCAGTCGAGCCCGGCGATATAAAGGTCCGAGTCGACCCGGTTGGCTGCCCGCGTATTGGGCTGCCACCGGTCGTAGCGCGCGTAGGCCGCGAGCGTGGGCGACGGCGCCAGCCTCCCGAAGAACGAGAGGCCGAAGGGCTCGGTGCTGGGACCGGCCGAGTGGATCACCTGGTCGACGATCTCGGCGCCGATCGCGCCGCGTTTCAGCTCGTAGCCGGCGAAGAGCTTGTAGAGCGCCCGATCCGCGTTGGCGACCCCATCCTCATAGTCCACGTACGGCTCGAGCTTGAGATCCCGGATCAGGTTGAGCGGCAGGCTCAGGTAGAATCGCTTGTAGCGGTTGTTCTCCGGCTTCTGCCCGTTTCCGTCCCCGATCATCGCCGAGTACCCGACCTTGTGCCCTGCATCCGCGAATCCCTTCATCTCCACGCCCAGATCGGCGGAGGGCGAGATGCCGCGAAAGTCGGCGATCGTCTTCTCGATCGAGCGGTACTGCCAGAACTCTTCCGCGTTCTCGAACGTGGGGGTCGCGATCTCCCCGAAGAAGAAGTGCCCGCGCGGGATGACGTTTTTGGCTTGGAGGTAGGCCGCCTTGACGAAAACTCCGAGCTTCCCGCCTGAAGTCAGCTCCTTGCTGTCCACCTCGAGCCGGAATCGCGTCGAGTACTTGATCGAGAGGTCGTTATCGAGCTGGAAGTAGGCGCGGCGGAGCTGGACCCCGTTCAGGTCCTTTGTGATGGGCCCATTCCCGTCAACGTTGACTTTGCCCAGATCGGTCGAGCCGGTATAGGTGTGCACCGGATCGCCGCTCGCGTTGTAGTAGACGTCCCCGAACATGTAGCCGCTGATCCGGCCCCGGGGGAAATCGGGCTCGGTCTGCTGAACCGGTATGAGCGGCGGCGGGAGCGGCGTCCCCTCCGGAACCGCTGGGGGGGTGCTTTGAGATGCGCCCTGCGAGACGGCTTGTGAATCGGCCAGCGCCACGACTTGCGCGGCCCCTTGGGGCGCGTTTTGGGGCACGGGTTGCGGAAGCTCCTCCGCCCGCGCGCCCCAAGGAATCAGAAACGTCAGCACACCCGCCACGACCAGTTTGCGTCCTCTCATTCCCTCTCCTCTCCTGTCTCGGTGATCGTCCCGCTCCCTACGAAGGATCTCGTCCGGGAAACGGCCCTGATACTGAGGAAAAGAGTAGGTTGGCATTGTGACGGGGGTGTTACGGCCCCCTGACTTCGGAGTAACGTGTGGCCGGCCGAGAGGGGCCCTCCAGCGGCTGGAGGGGAGAGCAGTTGGGTAGGAAGGTTACGCGCGCCGGAGCGCTTCCGTCATCTCGCGGACGGCCTGAGCCATGCCGACGAGGACCGCGCGCGAGATGATCGAATGCCCGATGCTCATTTCAGGAAATGGATAGAGCTTGAGGAGGGGTCCGACATTTTCTACGTTGAGCCCGTGGCCTAAGTGCGGAGTGATCTTGAGCCCATCCAGCTGCAGCGCGGCGGCTCCGATTCGCGCGAGCTCCCGTTCCGCTGCGGCCGTTCCCCACGCGTTCGCATAGGCGCCGGTGTGGATCTCGACGATGCCGGCGCCCGTGCGGTGGGCCGCTTCGATCGTCTCGGGATCGGGATCAAGGAAAAGGCTCACCGTGATCCCGGCCCGCTTGAGGGTGGCGCAGCCCTCTCGGACCGAATCGGCGCGGCCGCGTACATCCAGGCCTCCCTCCGTGGTCAGCTCCTGCCTGCGCTCGGGGACCAGCGTGGCCCGTTCGGGCTTGAGGTCGACCGCGATTCGCACCATCTCCTCCGTGAGAGCCATCTCGAGGTTCAAGATTCCACGACGCAGGGCGCGCAGTCGTGTCACGTCGTCGTCTTGGATGTGCCGCCTGTCCTCACGAAGGTGGACGGTGATGCCCGAAGCGCCCGCGTCGAGGGCCTGCACCGCGGCCTGAACCGGATCGGGCTCGCGGCCGCCGCGCGCCTGCCGAAGGGTGGCGACGTGGTCGACGTTGACGCTCAGCTCGGTCTTCATGCCGGGACGATGACGCGGTTGGGGGTCATGGCTGGGCGTTTCAGAGCGACATGCGCGAGATCGGAACCAGCTCCACGCCCTGCGCCTTGATCCGCGGCAGCTCGGCTTCCAGGATGTCGAGGACCATCGTGCTCGGCCTCACCATCACGACGATCGAGCCGTGGGCCACCGCGGACGCGACAATCTCTTTGAGGTTGGCTCGCACCACGGCGGCCGCCGCGCGGTTCCCATCGAGGGTCGCTGCGACCGGAAGGGTGCGTGCCCCTGTCTCCTCCCCGATTTCCTCCACCATGGTGGACCCGGAGGTATGGGCGTCGATGAAGGGGAGATCGCGTCGCTTCAATTCGTCCAGCACCGCCCTCAGCACGTCCGGGTCGTTGAGCGCGGCGCTCCCGAGCCGATTCACGACCGCCTGCACCGGGCCGACCGCGGAGAGACATCGTGTGATCCGGTCTTCGATCTCGATACGCGAAAGATCGAGGAGGATCGCGTCCTTGCCCGGGTCGACGCGGGGATAGCCCTTCGGCTCCATCGGCAGATAAAGGATCACCTCGTGCTGCTCCTCCCGCACCTCGCGGCTGATCCTTCCTGCTTCGGGATCGTCGGGCCGCAGCGCCACGGAGAAGAGGACGGGGCTCTTGAGAAACGATCGATAGAGGGCGACCGGGCTCCGATCGAGGTCGGTCACGACGAGCGCGATCTGTGCACCCTGATCCGCCACCGCCTCGCTCGGCTCGACGGCGATCGCATGCGTCACTTGCTTGCCGAACCCAAGGCGCAGGTCCAGGAGCATCCCCGCGAGCGGCGCCGGTCTCTCCACGCCTCGGATGACATTCCCGCCAAGAAGCAGCATCGCCTGGGTCAGGGCGTCGTTGATCTTGTACAGGGACGCCCGGCGCGGCACCTGGATGTGCCACTGGATGGGCGCGCGGCTCGAGCCGGCCGGGGTTGCCGCCGGGCCCTCGCCGGAGGTCGCGGTGGCGGGGGCGGCCAGCGTGTGCTCTTCGATCCGGCTCTTGTCGATGCCGATCTCTTCGAGGGCGCCGCGGAGGGTACGGCTGGTGAGCCTGAGAAGCGCGGCTTGATCCCCGGCGCGGATGGTTCTCAGGTATTCCGATTCAAGCCGGAGGCGAACCCGGTCCCAGTCGGAATCGATGATGAAGGGTTTCGGGCCCGCTTGTTCGGTGCCGGCTGGAGCCGGGGAGCTTGGGGCACGGCCGCGCGCGATAAGGACGGCGGCGCCGGTGAGCACCACGGCGATGCCGATCAGGAGCCCGCGCGAGGGAGCGCGGCGACTTTTGCGCGGGGGACCGCGTTTCTTGCGAGCCAAGGTTTTTCGGTCGGTGACGGAGGTGAGCGCGGCGCTGCCTGCCGCGCGGATTCTAGGTGCGGGGGTTCCGGGGTGTCAAGGAAGGGACCAGCCCGTCAAGACCGGATCTCGTTCCACTTGACGATTTTCCACGTCGTGTCGGTGGGCGAAGAGGAATCCGGGGTCTTGGGGATGAAGCGGAACTCGATAATCTCTTGCGTTGGGGTGACAATGAAAGAATTCCCCCCATCGTAAACGCCGAGGCTCTGAATCGGATTCTGAATCAAGGCCCACCCTGCGGGATCCCCCGAATCGGTCGACCGGACCATTGCTGGCTTCAGCTCGAGCTCGACAGTCGCGGCACTACGAGCGAGAGATGCGATGTGTTCGGCTTCCTTGGCAAAGGTCAGGGTATCGATTGGAGTTTGCAACACAACATCCTGAGACGTGCCAAAATAGTTGGGATCGAAGCAGGCCTTATACCCGGTACTGTCTTTCTTGGTGTAAGCCTCCTTCAGGTTGAGCATGACGAATTCGGGAGACTCAGGAACAAGGTACTTTGGCGGCTCGATACCCCCGCCCCCCGCACCCTTCTTGGGGCTGAAGATACAACCTGACAGGAGCAGGGCGAGCCCCACGCACACTACTGCCAGTCGACTGTATCGCATCAGGTTAGGATGCCGCGGGGAGATGGGATTTCGATCTGCGGGCAGGGTCGGAGATTCCTCGCTTAGATGTTTGCGACCTGCAAATCTTACCCTAATGAGTCCGTAAAATCAACCCTTCCGGGCCCCACTCGGTTCCAAACGGCCCAACTTCCTCGCTCGCTCAGAACCCGACCCGGTACTGCCGCCTCAAGTATCCCCAGGTTCTTGCGCCGGAGCCGTCTCTCCGGTCCTGCCAGCCGGTGATGGCCCACTGGGCGTTCGGCCGCTGCGTGAACGTGATGTCCGCGTGCCCTTGGAAGAGGGTATCGGGCGCGACCTTCGGGGCGTTGATCGCGAGGTGGTAAGCGTAAAAGCGCAGCTCGGACCGCGGAGGGCCCGGCGAGGTCACGGTTGTCGCATACATGGAATCGAACACCGTCATGTGAAAGGTCGCCTCCCTCGCGAGAAGCAGGTCCACGTTGGATTCAACGCTGGCCGTCCAGTTGGCGTACACCGTGTCCTGGCCGGCGGTGGCGGCGTCGATCGAGTCCGCCGCGTCGGGGTGGAATGTGAAGGACGTATCCAGCATCGAGCTATAGCATTCGTGCCCAGGGAACGAAGCGTATTGGGCAAGGATATTGGAGACCACGTCGTCGGGCGTGTTGGCCGTCAGACATACGACAGCCTCCCCCCCACCGGGACGGGGATCCCGCGGGCTGAAGATCCCGCAGCCGTGCGTCTGGGTCGCGAGCGCCGCCAGAGCCAGGACCGTCATCCGCGCAACCGCGGCGCGCCTCATCAAAAGTCCTTGTGGAAAGTGACGCCGGCGATCCAGTCGTCCTGCTCGTTCAAGGGATCGAAGGGGCTCGAGCTTTCCGTGTAGGCGCCGATGTGTTGCGCCGAGCCTCGGAGCGCCGCTCCGTTCATGAGTGTGCGCTCCACGGTAGCCCCGATCGCCAGATTCCATCGATTGTCCACGGTCCGGCCGTTGGTTGCTGGGAAATAATTCCTCGTGTTCGAAAGGCTTTGCGTCGCGAACACCTGCACACCCGCCGCGAAGGTAATCGCAAGCGTCGCACCGAGGGTTTGCTGATAGATCTCGCTCCCCACGTTGTACTCGCGACTGTTCCCGCCAGGCGGCTTGGTGAACGAGCCGCTGTCGCGGAACAGGAAGTTGTGGGTCACACGAATGGTCGCGAGGCTGAAGATCGAGTCCGAGATCGTCGTATCGATGCGGCGGATCCGGCTGAGCACGTTTCGCTTTTCCGCCTGGGCGTTGTCGTAAATCTGATAGACGGCGTTCAAGAGATAGTCTTGCGTGATGCTCAATGTACGGGTGACGCGGAGCCTGAGCGCCGCGTCCATCTGGTAGGTCGTCTGCACGTTGTTGCTCCCGGACCGGGCCGCATCGATCGCGACCGCGTGCCCTTGGGTCGTGGAGAAATGGACGAGCGTGCTGCACCGCGCGGAGACGACGTAGCCTCC
>DASXTQ010000032.1:0-39934 GCA_036505295.1 Candidatus Eiseniibacteriota bacterium | reverse complement strand
CGGTAGCGCCCTTCTTCCGCTTGATGGTGCTCCACTTCGAATGACCCGACACGGTCGCTCCTCCCTCTGAGCGGGCGCGGCAAAGAATCAGGGCCCCCTACAATCGGTGAATCAGCGCAACACGACCATTCGCCTGGAGAGGTCCTTCCCGGCCGCGGTGAGCCGATAGTAATAGATTCCGGAGCTCACACGTCGGCCCTTCTTGTCCCTCCCATCCCAGGCCTCAAAACGGGCAAGAGGAAGGGCGGTCGGCTCGTTCTCGAGAAGGGTCCGCACGAGATGCCCGGCGGCATCGTAGATACGTAAAGTTACAAAGGTCATCGCGTTCGGTGAAGAGGCGGCGATGGCGAACGGAATCAGGGTGGAGGACTGAACCGGGTTCGGCCGATTGGGATAGAGAACCACGCCCGACGCTGGTGGAGAAAGAACGACACCGGTCGTCGAGCTGGTCACGAACGTGAACCGCTCACGGCTTTCGCGGGGGTGATTCGCCGGATCGCTGGCGGTCACGTACCAACGGTAGGTCGTGCTCGGCCCGAGGTAACCGGGAAACGTGATCGTGGTGTCGGTCGTCATCGCGTCGAAGACGGAAGAATCAGACGGTGTTTTCAAGATTCTGATCCGGTAGGTCACCGCATCCCCGTTCGGATCCACCGTCCTCCTCCAGCGAAACAGGAACGGTGGGAATGTGATCGTTCCGCCGTTCGCGGGAAACGTGAGGTCGAAGGGCTTGGGATAAACAGGACCACCGAGCGGCGAGCTGTAGATGGCCGCGACCACGTTGGGCCGGCCCCAGCCGTAGGCCGTGCTGTCGGGCGCGCCGGCCTTATCCGCGGTGACCTTGAGCGCGTACCGGAGCTGTTGCACGGTCCACTCAGGGTGCGCCTCGCGGACCTGGGCCGCCGCCCCGCCGATGAGGGGGGTCGCAAGCGACGTGCCGTTGACGCCAGCAACCTGCGTCGCGTTGCCCGCGACCGCCCAGGTCGTGTTCACGCCCTGAGCTACGACTTCCGGCTTTCCCCGGCCGTCGGCCGTCGGGCCCCGGCTGGAGAAGGGCGCGATCAGGTTGCTCGCATCCACGGCACCCGTCGAGAGGATGCTGTCGGCGTCCGCAGGCGCCTGGAGCGACCCTAACGACGGCCCCGAGTTCGCCATCGCGTTCGCCACCACGATCCCGCGCCGCGCGGCAAGCGCCGCTGCCTTCGTAACGGTGGTCGTCCGGCCGTCCAGCTGTGCGTAGGTGTGGTTATCCGTTGGGTTATCGAAGGCGAAATAGGCCAGCGACGAAGAAATCACGTCCGCCCCGATGCTGTCCGCCCACTGGACCGCGGCCAGCCAGTTGTCCTCTTCGACCGGGGTCTCGCTGCGCACATCCTCTGTCTTCGCGAGGAGAAAGGAGGCGTTGTACGCGGGACCGATCAGGTTGCCCGGGTAGTAGCCGCCGAGAACCGACCACGTGCCGGTCCCGTGATCCCAGGCCCCGGGGTCGTCGTTCCCCTGGTTTGCGGTCTCGCCGTCGTGGAAGACGAAATCGTATTCCGCGATCCGCTTGAGCTGGATGGTCGCGCTATGGGACTTGTTGAATCCGGTGTCGAGCATCGCGACCAGGACCCCCGCGGCCGTATACCCGGAGTCCTGCGCTGCCCTGGCGTTGATCCCGTTGAGCTGGGTGATCGAGGCGCCGTAGCCCGCGGGCGGACCGAGCGCGGGCGCCTGCCCGGACTCCGACCCGTAAGGGATGCCCGGACCCATTCCCCTCTCGGGCTCGGGCGTGGGAGCGGATCCGGGCGTCACGGGGACGGTGGGACCGACCGGCGCGACCCGTTTCGAGTAGGCGACCGGCTCGACCGACTGGACGAAGGGGAGCGTCGCGATGCGCTTCGCGGCGGCCGCGTCCGCTTCCACGCTCACGGCATTGAGCCATCGTAAGGAGTGGCGGACCACGGCGCCTGTGGATCGCACCGCGTCGAGATAACGCGGCGACACCGGAACGTCGTAATAGTCCGGCACGAAGCGGCCCTGCATCTCACGGGCGCGACGCGATCGCGCGCGGTCCGTCACGCGATCACCGGCCTCATGCACCGATCGGGCGAACGTGCGCGCGTCGGTCTCGCCCTTGTCCGCGAAAAAGACCCACAGCGCCGCGCGCCCACCCTGCTTCAAGCGCGCCGCGGCCGCCGGAGTGATCACCTCGGCGCCTCGCGGCGCGGGGGGGGCATACCGGGCGTGCGGGTCCTCGGCCGCGCGGGACGCGTGCGGGACGCACAGAACGAGCACCGCGATGAGCGGGAGCAAGGCGCGCAGGTGCGGGAGCGTGGTGCGGCGCATGAACACTCCTTGGGGGCGCCTTATGCGGACGCCATGGCCTCTTTCTCGGCGCGGGCCTGACTGACGACCTTTTCCGCGAGTTCGCGCGGGATTTCCTCGTAATGGGAAAACTTGGTCCTGTGCGACGCGCGGCCCTGGGTGAGCGAACGAAGATGCGTGGAATACTTGTACAGTTCCGCCTGCGGCACGTGGGCGCGGATGACCTCGTAACGTCCGTCCGCCCCCATCCCGAGTATCTTGCCGCGCTTCGAGGAAAGGTCTCCGGTGACGGCGCCGACGAAATCCTTGGGGACGCGCACCTCGATCTCCACGATCGGCTCGAGGAGAACGGGACCGGCATCTCTCGCGCCCTCCTTGAAGGCAAGCGAGCCTGCGATCTTGAACGCCATTTCGGACGAATCGACCGAGTGGTAGGAGCCGTCGTAGAGGGCGGCACGCACGTCCACCACCGGATACCCCGCGAGTACCCCTTCGTGCATCGCTTCCACGATTCCCTTCTCGACCGCGGGGATGTAGTTCCTCGGCACCGCGCCCCCGACGATCTCATCCACGAACTCGAAACCCGAGCCCGACTTCAGCGGCTCCAGGCGGACGTGGACGTCGCCAAACTGCCCGCGCCCGCCGGTCTGCTTCTTGTGACGTCCCTGCTTGCTCACCGACCTTCGGATCGTCTCGCGGTAGGGGATGCGCGGCTTCATCAGCTCCACATGGACGCCGAACCGGCGCTGGAGCTTCTCGATGATGACGTCAACTTGCAAATCGCCGGTGCCCTGAAACAGGGTCTGGTGAAGGGAGGAATCGACGTGGATGTGTAGCGTCGGGTCCTCCTCGCGCAGCTTGTGGAGGCCGGATCCCATCTTCTCCTCATCCGCCTTGTTCTTGACGAAGATCGCCACCTCCAGCTCGTGATGCGGGAAGGGGATCGGCGGGAGAAGAATGGGCGCGCTCTTGTCGCAGAGCGTCTGCCCGGTGTGGCTCTCGCGAAGCTTGACGGCGGCGCCGATGTCGCCGGCGACGATTTGCCCTGCATCCTTGCGCTCTTTGCCGAGCACGAAAAAGAGCTGGCCGGTCTTCTCCGCGCGCTGGGCGCTCGCGTTCCAGACTTCCTTTCCAGGGGAGAGCGTTCCGGCGAACACCCGGATCAACGAAAGGTCCCCGGCGTGGGTCTCGCTGCTTGTCTTGAAGATGAGCGCGGCGAGATGCGAGCCCGGCTCGGGCTTGGATTCCACCTTCTCCTCGGTCCCCGGCTTCGTTCCGACGACGGGCCCGCAATCCAGGGGCGAAGGCATGAGCCAGGCGAAGGTATCGAGCACGTGGTCGATTCCCATCATCGGATAGGCTGCCACGGGAAGCGCCGGCACGAAGCTCTTCTGGAGGAGCCCGCCGCGGATGCCTCGGCGCACCTCCTCGATGGAAAGCTCTTCCCCACCGAGGAACTTCTCGAGAAGGGCGTCGTCGGCCTCCGCGGCCGCGTCGACGAGGGCCCCGCGCGCCTTTTGCACCTCAGCGTCGACTTCGGGCGGGATCGGAGCTTCCTTGGCGGATCCATCCTTCTCGAAGAGGTACGCCTTCATCGAGACGAGGTCCACGAGCCCCCGAAACTTGTCCGCTTCTCCAATCGGCCAGGCGGCCGCGACAAACCGCTTCCCCAGCCTCCCCGAGGCGCCCTCGAGCGCCTTGGAGAAGCCGGCATGCTCCCGCTCCATTTGCGTGACCAGACACAGCACCGGGCATCCCCGCTCCTCGACACGATCCCAGACCGATTCGCTGCCCGCCTCGATTCCTGCCGACGCCTTGATGCAGAAGACGGCCGCGTCGGCAACACGTAGGCCCGCGACCAGGTCGCCTACGAAGTCGGAGTAACCGGGCGTATCGATGAGATTGATCTTCGTCTCGCGCCATTCGATCGGGGCGATCCCCAAACTGATCGTGATCTTGCGGTGGACCTCCTCGGGCGAGAAATCGAGGGCGGTCGTCCCTTCCTCCACTTTTCCGTGGCGGGTCGTCGCTTTGGTGCGGAAGAGGAACGATTCGCTCAGGGACGTCTTGCCGGTACCGTGGGGAGAGACCAGAGCGATGTTACGAATGTTGGAGGGTTGATGGTCCTTCACTGGAATGCCTCGTCTGGGTGGTCAAACGGGAGTAACATCAAGCATCCACCTAGCTTACGAGAATACCACATCGGTGTGCGGATGGCAACAAGCCGGAGCGGGCGGCCGAGCCCCGCCACAACAGCCTGGCGATTTCTCACCGTTCGCTTGGTGCGGCGTTTTTGAGTAGAACTTGGAGGCCGCCGCCGCCACACTCAGGGATCGTGCTTCGTCTTCCGCATTCCCCCGCATGAGCCAGACCGGCCAATCCCTCCTGATCCGCGTCCCCGGCCGCGAGCACGAGCTCGTCCGCATTGAGGGGGACGGCCCCTTCCTTCTCGGCCGCGCGGCCGAGAACAAGATCGTCGTCAACGATTCCACGGTTTCCAAGAAGCACGCGGAGATCGTTCTCCGGGAGGACGGCTATTGGATCCGGGATCTGATGAGCAAGAACGGGACGAAGTTGAACGGGGCTCTGATCCAGGAATCGCGCCTGAAACCCGGGGATCAAATCGGGCTCGGCGCCTGTCAGATTCAATTCGCTCCCGAGGGAGACCCCGGATCCTCCGCGCGGGTTGCCGACACGAAGGCGCCGGGCACCGTCCAGGCTGTCCCTCTCGCGGATCTGGTGGGCACCTCCGAATCCGGGACGAGCATCAGCGCGATCGCCGCGACGGGCGCGTCACCGCAGCGCATGGCGCAGTTCTTCCAGGGCATGGAGCGATTAGGCCCGGCTCTCCTCGCCCACAAGCCGATGGGCGAGCTGTTTCAGTTCATCGTGGATCTGACCTCGGACGTTCTCCGCTCCGATCGGACGGTGCTGGTCTTGCGCGGAGAGGACGGCCAGGAGCTGATTCCCAAAGCGACCAAGCAACGCGGCCCGACCGTGGGGCAGGAGATCGTCGTCAGCCGGAGCATCGCCCGGCGCGCGATCGACGACCGCACCGCGATCCTCACGAGCGACGCCCAGAGCGACGTTCGTTTCAAGGAGCAGCAAAGCGTCATCCGCCAGAGGATCCACTCGGCGATGTGCGTTCCGCTCTGGCACGAGGACGAGGTCCTCGGCGTCCTCTACGTCGACAACGTCGCCGCGCCGATTCCGTTCGAGCACACGGACCTTCTCATCCTCACGCACATCGGGCACCTCGCGGCCGTGAAGATTCTCGAGACGAAGTCGTTCGAGGAGCTGCAGCGAAGGAAGCAGATGGAAGAGGAGCTGAAGCGCGCGGCGAACATCCAGCAATCGCTTCTTCCGACGGAGCCGCTCCATCGTCCTCCCTACCGCGTCGCGGGGAAGAACATCCCCTCGTCGGATGTGGGGGGCGATTACTTCGACTTCATCGAAGGCGAAGGGGCGTGGCTCACCGTTTGCCTGGGGGACGTGGCGGGAAAAGGGATGCCCGCGGCGCTCCTGATGACCAACCTTCACGCGAGCGTCCGCGCGCACGTCGAATCGGATGGAGACCTGCCGACCGTGATGGCCCGGCTCAACCGCTCGATCCACCGCGCCGTTCGAGGAGAACGCTTCATAACGCTCGTGCTGATCGCACTGGATTGCTCGACCGGCGAGATCCGCTACGTCAACGCGGGGCACAACCCTCCCTTTCTCGTCCACGCGTCCGGGGAAACGGAGAAGCTCTCGGTCGGGGGGCTCTTGCTCGGCATGTTCCCGGAGGCAACCTATGAAACCGCCGCCGTGCGGATGGTCCCGGAGGACATCCTCGTGCTCTATAGCGACGGCGTGACCGAAGCGAGAGACGACGCGGGTGACGAGTTCGGCGAGGAGCGTCTGCAGGCATTCTTGCTGAAGAATCGAGGGCTCGCTCCGGAACGGCTCGTGGAATCTCTGATCCGCACGGTCCACGAATTCTCGAGCGAGGGGAAACCCGGCGACGACGTCACGGTCGCCGTCATACGCTGCGACTAACCCGACGACCGCGGCCTGCCGACGTCCACCGCGTGCTCGGCGTGGCGCTCGACCACCTTCGCCTGCAGAAGCGCCGAGCGATAACTCCCACGTTGGAACGACTGGCGCGCCTTGGCGAGATACTCGTTCGCGAGCCGGACCAGGCGCACCGCCTCAGCGTTGGGCTTCGGTCCCAGCTCCTTGTTCGCCTGCTCCAGGGCCGCCTGCGCGCCGCCGATGGCTTTCTCGGCCGTCTCGCGCGGGACCGGGAGGTCTTGGAGCTGCCGTAGAAGGACGAGCACCCCCTCACGAACGGCGAGTGTCTGTTTGTAGGCGGATCCGACGTCCCCGTCCTTGAATGTCTTCCAAGCATCCTTCTGCTGATTCCTCAAGTCCTCGTGGCTGCGCCACGAGGCGCGGTCGGCCCCGTTCCTCAGTACGTCCTTCGCCCGCTCGAGCGCGTCGTCCGTGCGCTTCAAGATACGCTCGACGAAATCCGGATCCTCTCGTGGTGGGCCCACCATGCGCGACGCGCGGTCCGCGAAATCCCGCGCGGCGAGGGTCAGGCGCTCGGCCCGGGCGTACTGCCGCACCTTGTAGGCTTCGCGTGAATCGGCTTGGAAATCGAGCGCGGAGGCAAACAGCTTCATGGCGCGGGTATTCTTGGAGGTCAGAACCGAGCGTTGCACTCGCGCGGCGAAGCGCTCGGTGCGCTCCACCTCGGAGCCGACCCGATCCGATTCGGAGCGACCATCGTGTGGGAGAACGGAAGGCGGAGCGGCTCCATTCGGCTGTTGCCTGGTCGTCATGGGTTTCGCGATCGCTCCCGTCTTGGGAGCGCTCTTCGGCCCTCGGCCGGCGAGGGGGCGCGTGGCTCCCTTGGGGCGGGCCTTCACGTCGGGTCCGGTGGGGATCGCCTTCTGCTGCTTGGTCTCAGGCTCGGGAGGCTTCGACACGCTTGCCGGAATGGCCGCGGCGTCGGGCGCTTTTCCCGAGGGAGTCGCGGCAGCATCTTCGGGGCGTTCTGCCGGTGCCGCGTCTTTCGCTTTCGGCTCATCGACCGCGGGAGCCGCCGACGCGGAATCCTTCACCGCCTCGGCGACGACGGAGTCCGCCCGGGCGCTGTTAGCCGGTGCCGCAGGTGCGGGGGTCGAATGAACCTCGGCTGGAGAGACTTTCTCCTGGGTCGCGGGTGTGGTCGTTGCGACCTGCGCGGAGTCGTCCGCCGCCGCCGTTCGGGCGGCAACCGGACCGGTCGCGCCGAACAAAGCCAATCCCATGAGCGAGCAGAGCGCGACAAATCGCGCCCCCGCGCGTGCGGCGGACATAGTCCGGCGACTCACCGGCTTGAATCGGCGTGCGGTCGGGGGGACCATAACCCCTCAAAGACCCGCAACCTCTATGCCAGACTTGAGCTTATGGCTACGGGCGTCGAGCGATTCAGAGAAGGTTCGGCGGCTGATGGAGTTACCAAACCGGACCGAAAAGGCTCACCGGGCCCTCGTGGCGCGCGGCCCGTCTGGAATGGCCGCCGCCGTACCCGGCACGTACGGTTCGGTATTGTTTCGCAGGTCGCTGGGAAGCTTCCGAGGGGCGGCCCGATTCAGTCCGCAGGCTCCGATTCAGCGCCCCCGATCGGGATGCCGTGGCTTTCCATGCGCGAGTAGAGCGCGCGGCGGGAGATCCCCAGAAGCGACGCCGCTTTGGTCTTATTGCCCTGAGCGCGCTCCAGCGCCTCCTTGATGAGGCGCTTCTCGATTT
Source organism: Candidatus Eiseniibacteriota bacterium (assembly GCA_036505295.1). GTDB lineage: Bacteria > Eisenbacteria > RBG-16-71-46 > SZUA-252 > SZUA-252 > WS-7. The sequence continues at coordinate 31,849 of DASXTQ010000032.1, read as the reverse complement.
GATCGAGACTCAAGCCGAGGGAGAGAAGCTCGGCCGGGTCCGCCGTGAGTCGCGTCTTCCCGATCGGAAAGTGCGAGCGCTCTATTTTTCCCGTGCCCGCGAGGATGCACGCGCGCTCGATCAGGTTCTGCAGCTCGCGGATGTTACCCGGGAATTCGTACGCACGGAGATGCTCGAGCGCGTCGGGAGTGACGTCCTCCACCGATCTCTCCTGCTGCTTCAGAAAAAACTCAACCAGCTCGGGGATGTCTTCGCGCCGCTCCCGCAGGGGCATCAATCGGATCGGGAAGACATTGAGACGGTAATAGAGATCCTCGCGGAATTTTCCCATGTGGATCATTTCCTCGAGATTCCGGTTCGTCGCCGCGATCACGCGCACGTCGGCGCGGCGCATTTCCTCGCCTCCGACCCGCACGTAGGTCCGATCTTGTAGAACGCGGAGCAGCTTCACCTGAATGCTCTGCGGCACCTCGCCGATCTCGTCCAGGAAGACGGTGCCTCCCTCGGCGAACTCGAAGCGGCCCGGCTTCGTTCGGATCGCGCCCGTAAACGCGCCCCGTTCGTGACCGAAGAGCTCCGATTCGAGGAGCGTCTCCGGGAGGGCGCCGCAATTCACGGGCACGAAGGGGGCCTCGGAGCGCTTGCTTGCCGCATGGATCGCCTGGGCGAAGACTTCCTTTCCTGTACCGCTCTCCCCCGTCAGCAGGACGTTCGCATCGGTCCGCGCGACCCGCTCCGCCAGGCTGAGAGCGTCCCGCATCACGCGGCTCTGTCCCACGATCATGTCGAATTGGTGGAGGCTGATCTGCTCCTTTAGGCTCTCGATACGTCCCTTGAGAACGGTGGATTCCTGCTTGAGCCGCCTCCGCTCGAGCACCTGCCCCACCCGGGTCACCAGCTCTTCCGGATCGAAGTCCTTGAGGATGTAGTCCGCCGCGCCGTCTCTCATGAGGCGCACCGCCTCCCTCGTGTCGCCGAAGGCGGTCATGAGGATGACGTCCGGCTGATACTCTTGCGCGCGCGCTTCCTGGAACACGACCGCGCCGGTGGCCCCCGGCATGCGCATGTCGGAGATCACGAGATCGAAGGGGTGGGCCTTGATCTCGTGGACGGCCGCGTCACCCCCGAGCGCGACCACGACCTCGTATCCCGCCTCGCTCAGCGCGCGCTCGAGAATCCGGCACAGGTTCTTGTTGTCCTCGGCGATCAGAATCCGATCAGGCATGGGTCAACTCTCGATTGGAAGAGTGATCTGGAATTGGGCCCCGCCGCTCGGCGAGGCGCCTACGGAAACCATCCCCCCGTGCTCGATCACGATCCGCTCCACGAACGCCAGGCCGAGTCCGGTCCCCTCGGCGCGCGTGGTGAAGAACGGCTCGAAGATCCTCGAGCGGATGGTCCGGGGGATGCCCGGGCCGCTGTCCTGGAAGTATATCCGGAGTTCGGACCTTCGTGCTTGAACCAGAACGGTGAGCTCACCCCCGTCGGGCATCGCGTCGCGCGCGTTGAGCGCGAGATTCAGGAACAGGTGGTGCATGGCTTGGGACCGCCCACGGATGCAGACCCCGTCCTCGGCCTCCCAGCGCACGGCCGAGCGGACACCGCACCGCGACAGCTCCACGTTGATGATCTCCATCGAGCGTTCGAGAACCGGGCGCAGGACGAAGGTGGTGGGCTCGGTGTCGGGGCGGCGGGAGAGGTCGAGAAAGTTCTGGACGACATTCCCCATCCGATGGACTTCCTCGTTGATCATGCTGAGGAGCTCCTTCCGGTCCTCGACCGTCAGCTGCTCCAGCCTTTGCAGCCGCGCCGAGGCGCCGCGCAGCACGGCCAGGGGGTTGCGGATCTCGTGAGCCACTCCGGCCGCGACCTGCCCGACCGTGGCGAGCAGGTCGGCGTGGTTCATGCGCTCCTCGACGCGGGCCAGCCGCGCTTGCGTCCGCACGTATCCGAGCCCGACGAGCACGACCAGGATCGACGCGAGGAACGCGGCCCCGTAGAGGGACGCCTTCACCTGCTCCAGCGGGCGAAAGGCGCTCGATCCCCCCTCGACCACGACCGCGCCGACGATTCGTCCGTCGTACTGGATCACCGGGGCGTAGCCGGCCTTGAGGTACGTGTCCCCTTCTTCGAAGAGCCGCGAGTGGGCTGCTTCGCCGATCATCGCACGCGTGAACGCGGCCTCGTCGAGCGTGGCCCGGCCGGCATCCCTCGCCGTCGATTCCCGCAAGGCGAGCACCACCCGATGATCGGGGTCGAGGAGGACTATGTTCGAGGCTCCCGCCCCGCCGGCGAGCCTTCGCCACTGATCGCGGACCGCCTCCGCCGCCTCGGCCGCATCCATCGCGACGTCGAAATCGGCCCTCAAGGAGTCCTCCCCCGCGGGGAAGAGCGCGTCGAGCTGATCCGACCGGATCAAAAGGGCGGCCGTGTGGGCGGTCGCCTCGAACCGCTTTCCCAGCTCCTCGTCCAGGAAATGGTGGGCCGTTTGGATCGCATAGATCACGGTCCCGTTGACGAGCACGAGGAGAGCCCCGAGGAATAGCAGCGTCCACAGGAGTCGGGATGGTTTGATGGGGGGTAAGTTGACCATGGGCGCTTGAGACGCTGGCGCAAGGGTAGCGACCGACGGCGCGCATTGTCAACGCGCGCGGCGGAAGCTGTGGTAGGGTGCGCGACTCCATGGGGACGAGTGCCATGCCGTTTCTCTTCGGACTTGTGGCCGGCGCACTAGGCGGCCTCATGGGCGTCGGGGGGGGAATCCTGCTCGTCCCGCTCCTCGTTCACCTGCTCCACGCCGAGCAGCACGAGGCTCAGGGGACCTCCCTCGCGTTCACCACGGCGACCGCTCTGGTCGCGGCGTTCGCTTACTTCCGGGAGGGGAACCTCGATTTCGTCCTCGCCGTCTATCTCACCATAGGCGCCGTCCCAGGCGTGCTGTTCGGCGCCGCGCTCGCCCGGAAGCTGACCGCGCGAAAGCTGCGGCAGGCGTTCGGCGTTCTGATCCTCGTCACGGCCGTCCGCATCCTGATCGCGGCGCCGATGCACACCGATGTGCCGCGCGTTTGGGACCCTCCCTGGAACATCTTACTTGGGGCGCTCGTCGGGGCCTTCGCAGGTCTCGTCGGGATCGGAGGAGGCACGATCCTGGTCCCGATCCTGGTCCTGGGTCAGCGGATTCCGCAGCACGTCGCGCAAGGGGTCTCGCTGCTCATGATCCTGCCTACCGGAATCGTCGGTGCCTTGAGCCACGCCCGTCACGGCCACATCGTCCGCGCGCTCCTGCCGGGATTGATGGCGGGGGGCGCCGTGGGCGCATTGCTCGGCGCGCTGCTCGCGCACCGCATCGAGTCGGCGACCTTATCCAGGCTCTTTGCGGTCTTCCTCCTGCCGGTCTCCGCCCAGATGATTTTTGGCCGACAGCGTGATAACGTCCCAGGCTCATCCAAACGCTCAGGAGGATCGCCACGATGAGGCCCCCGAACCCGCGTATCTCGCTGCTCCTGGTTCTGTCTCTGACCGCCCTCGCTCCACCGGGGCTTCCGCGGGCATGGGCGGCGGCCCCCGCCTCCTCGCAGACCGGCGACCCGCTGGCCCCCCGCCCCGTCTCGGGCAGCGCCTCCGAGAAGCGGTTCGCGGCGCTCGTCTCGGACTACGCGCGCGGGTACTACGCGTTCGAGCCATCGTGGGCAACGACGTCGGGCCTGCACCGGTACGACCCGCTCCTCGGGGACCGCTCCCGAGCCGCGATCGACGCGGAGATCGCCCGGACGCGGCGTTCGCTCGCCGAAACGAAGCGGATCGACCCTCGGAGGCTGAGCGACGCCACGCGGATCGACTACGATCTCTTCAGTCGCCAGGTCGAGGGACACCTCTTCGAACTCACCGAGATTCGCCGCTGGGAGAACGACCCGAGCACCTACAACTACGCGGAGGGAATCTTCGCGCTCGTGGCCCGCAGCTTCGCGCCCCCCGAGGACCGGCTCCGCTCGGTGATCGCGCGCCTGAAGCAGGTGCCGCGGCTACTCGAAAGCGGGAAGCAGAACGTCAAGAATCCACCGGCGATGTTCGCGCAGCTCGCCGCCGAGGATTTCGAAGGGTCGATCGAGTTCCTCGAGCACGAGGTGCCGGAGGCGTTCGCCACCGTCAAGGACCCGGTGCTCCTCAAGAGCTACGAGGAGGCGAAATCGACCGCGGAAACGGCGACGCGCGATTACATCAAGTGGGTGCGTGAGGATCTGGTGCCGCACGCCCAGGGTTCGTACGTCCTGGGCCCGGAGCGCTATCGCAAGAAGCTCTACTACGACGAGATGGTCGACATGCCGCTCGATACCCTGCTCGACGTGGGCCAGCACGAGCTCGAGCGCCTCGAGGCTCGCTACGCCGCGGCCGCCAAGCGGGTGAACCCGAACGCGAGCCTCGACGAGCTGACCCAATCGATGCGGCAGGACCACCCCTCGGCGGACAGCTTGATCCCCTACGCGACGGGCCTCCTCGAGGACATTCGTTCGTTCTGCATGACCTCCAAGTTCATCGATGTTCCCTCGGAGGTGCGCTGCACGGTGCGTCCGACTCCTTCCTTCGCGGCGGAGCGGTCCTTCGCGAGCCTCGACGCGCCGGGCCCGTTCGAGGAGAAGGCGAGCGAGGCGTATTACAACATCACGCTCCCGAACAAGAGCTGGGACCCCGCGCGCGTGGAGCAGCACCTCCAGGGTTACAGTCGATGGACGCTTCCGTCGGTCTCCATTCACGAGGCCTACCCCGGCCACTACGTCCACTTCCTCTATTCCAAACGGGCGCCGAGCCTGGTTCGGAAGATCATGGGCTGCGGTAGCTTCGGGGAAGGCTGGGGACTCTATGTGGAGGAAGCGCTCGTCAACCACGGGTACAAGAGGGAGGATCCGAGGGTCGAGTTCGGAATGTTGCGATGGGCTCTCGTGCGCGCGTGCCGCTTCCAGGTGGGGCTTCGCGTCCACACGCGCGGGATGACCATGGATGAGGCGATCGCTCTGTTCATGCAGCACGCGCACATGGAGCGCGCGAATGCGGAGCGCGAGGCCTACCGCGCGGCCTTCGACCCCACGTACATCGTGTATACGCTCGGCGCGCTCCAGATCCGGAAGCTGCGCGACGACGTCGCCCGCGCGGAGGGGCAGGCGTTTGATCTCGCCCGGTTCCACGCGCGCATCCTTTCGCAGGGCGCTCTCCCGGTCGCGCTCCTGAGGCGAATCCTGCTCGGCGACAGCGGCCCGACGCTCTAGTCTCGGACAGGGCCTCGGGCGTGCGACGGCTTCTGCTGGGGCTCTTCGAAGGTTCCGAGGCGTGGACCATTCCGGACGAGGAGGTCGAGCGGCTGCGCCTCGACTTCCCCGATCTCGAGATCACGCGCGCCCGCTCGAAGGAAGAGCTGGAAGCGGCGATCCCCGGGGCCGAGATTCTCTTCTCCTGGGCTCCCGGTGAAGCGAATGCGGCCCATGCGCGAAACCTCCGCTGGCTGCACGCCCCGGCCGCCGGGATCGGCGCCTACCTCACCCCGAGCGTCACACAGCGTAAGATCGTCCTCACCAACTCGCGCGGGGCCCATGCGATTCCGATCGCGGAGCACACGCTCGGGGTCCTCGTGGCCCTCGCGCGCCAGCTCCATAGGGCCATCGCCGACCAGATCAACGCCGGCCTCGATCGGGAGCGATGGTTCGAGGGTCGGGGGCGTCCGCGGGAGCTCTACGGGCGGACGCTCGGACTCTTCGGCTACGGCGCGATCGGGCGCGAGGTCGCGCGGCGCGCGCTCGCGTTCGGCATGCGCGTGATCGCGGTCCGCCGGCATCCGGAACGCCCCTCGGCTTGGGAGCCGGATCTGCTCCGAGCCCTCGGCCTGCCGGAAGAGGAACCGCGCATCGATGCGGTGATGGGCCCCGGCGATCTGGATCGCATGCTCGAGGCGTCCGACGCCGTCGTCGTCGCGGCGGCGCTTACCCCCGAGACGCAGGGCGTGTTCGACGCGGCAGCCTTTGGGAGGATGAAACGGGGGGCCTGGTTCGTAAACGTCGCGCGAGGGAAGATCGTGCGCGAGCGGGACCTCGTGGCGGCGCTTCGAGAAGGATCCGTCGGCGCGGCCGCACTCGACGTATTCGAGACGGAGCCCTTGCCGCGCGAGAGCGAACTCTATACGCTCGACAACGTGATCCTCACGCCTCACATTTCGGGAAACTCGATCGGCTTCTGGCCGCGCGCGATGGCGCTCTTCCGCGCCAACTTGCGCCGCGACGCCGCCGGACTCCCCCTCCTCAATCAGGTCGACCTCGAGCGGGGGTACTGAGCGCATGTCGAAACCGCTCATCGGCATCTGCCCGAATCTGAAATCGGGCCAGCCTTTCGGCGACGCCTATTTCCTCTATTCGCCCTACGCATCCTTGATTTCGCAAAACGGGGCGTTGCCTGTGATTCTTCCGCTCGTCGGTAGCCGAGAGGAGGCGCGGGAGCTGCTGGAGCGGGTGGAGGGGCTCGTGTTGACCGGTGGCGCCGACATCGATCCAAAGCATTACGGCCAGGCCGCGCGGCAGCCCGACCGGCTCGCTCCCCGGGAACGGACGGCCTCCGATTTCGCCTACGTGCGCGAGGCGAAGGACCGGGGCATGGCGGCACTGGGGATCTGTCTCGGCGCGCAGACCTTGAACGTCGCGTTCGGCGGATCCCTGTTGCAACACATACCCGAGGACGTGCCGGGCGCCCTCCAGCATGAGGACGAGCCGGAGGGTAAATCGCCCGAGCACCAGATCCAGATCGAGCCCGGGACGATTCTCGCGCGCGCGCTCGGCGTGACCTCGGCGACGGTGAATTCCTATCATCACCAGGGGATCGGAGAGGTGGCTCCTGGGTTTCGCGCCGCAGCGCGGAGCCCCGATGGGATCATCGAAGCGATCGAGCGGACCGATCACCCTTTCTTCATCGGCGTCCACTGGCATCCCGAGCGGATGGCCGAATCGCAGATCACGCGAAAGCTCCTCCGCGCCTTCGTCGCCGCGACCCGCGGCGCCTGGGCCAAGGCTTCCTAGCTCGCGCGCCTACCAGCCGTACTTTTTCCGAATCGCCCGGATCTGATCGATGTGGTTCAGGTCGTGCCCGGCGATCAGCTCGAGGGTCTTTCGCACGGTCTCCCTGCCCCGCTCGCTGTGCAGGCCGTATCGCTTCCAGTAGGGACGCGGCACGCGTAGGACCGCATCCAGGTTCCCCTCGCGCAGGATCCGGATATGCTCGAGAAGCCGCTTCGCGTTGCTCCGGCGGTGGCGAAGCTCGTTCACCCATCGCGCTTGGTCGTAACCGAGAATGTCCGAGCCGGGCTGGGAAAGCGCGAGCCGGTATCGGTAGCCGTACACGATCTCTGTGTCGTGGAGGTGCCCCAGGATTTCGATGATGCTCCATTTGCCCCGCGCGGGACGCCGTCGCATTTGGGCTGCGTTCAGCCCGGCGACGGCGCGCGCGAACTTGGCGGGGGCGGTCCTCATCAAGGAGGCCGGGTTGCGTCCCGCGCGGTAGCGCTCAATCTTCCTCACATAGGCACGAACCTCGGGCGTCATCGCGAAACGGCGCGATCGCCGCTTGCTTGGGAATCGTTTCACAAGGTTCTCCCTCTTTTGGTAGGATGCGGGTTCTCGATTCGCTGAGTCGTCGATGCAGTCATCCTACTGGATTCATCCGCGGCAATTCCAGGAGCCGTTCACCTATGAAGGTCGGCATCGCGAAGGAGATCGGGCCGGGGGAACGCCGCGTGGCCGTGACACCCGATTCGGTCCGCCAGATCAAAGCCGCCGGCTACGACGTGCTCGTGGAGGCCGGGGCAGGCGCGGGTGCCTACATCCCCGACGCGAGATTCCAGGAAGCGGGCGCCGACTTGGTCACGAGCACGGCGGACTTCTGGTCGCGGTCGGAGATCGTCCTCAAGATCCAGCCTCCGATTCAGAACCGGTCGCTCGATCTTCATGAGGCGGACCTCCTCGGGGAGGGCTCTACCCTGATTTGCATGCTCCGCCCCTTGAGCCACGTCGACACGGTTCGCATGCTCGCCAAGCGTCGCGTGTTGAGCTTCAGCATGGACATGATGCCGCGCACCACGCGCGCCCAGAGGATGGACGCGCTCTCCTCGATGAGCACCATCGCGGGTTACAAGGCGGTCCTGATCGCGGGGGACACGCTTCCGCGAATCTTCCCCATGCTCGTGACCGCGGCGGGAACCATCGCCCCCTCGCGCGTCCTGGTCGTGGGAGCCGGAGTCGCGGGCCTCCAAGCGATCGCGACGGCGCGAAGGCTGGGCGCGGTGGTCGAGGCCTACGACGTCCGGCCGGCGGTGAAGGAAGAGGTGGAAAGCCTGGGCGCGACGTTCGTGGGTCCCAAGCTCGACCCGGGCGAGGCGCAGGACGAGCAGGGCTACGCGAAGCCGCTCTCCGCCGAAGCGCAGCGCAAGGGCGTGGAGCTGCTCGGAGAGCGGATCCCCCACGCCGACGTCGTCATCACGACCGCCCGCATTCCGGGGATGCCGGCTCCGCGGCTCATTACGGCCGATCAGGTCGCGGCGATGAAGCCCGGATCGGTGGTGGTGGACCTGGCGGCGGACATGGGAGGCAACTGCGAGCTGACCGAGCCGGGAGAGACCGTGGTGCGGCACGATGTCACGATCCACGGCCCGGTGCGGCTTGCGAGCACGGTGCCGGTGCACGCGACCCAGATGTATTCCAAGAACATCACGACCTTCCTCCTCCACCTCACGAAGGACGGGAAGCTCCAGCCCGATTGGTCGGACGACATCGCGAGCGCGACCTGCGTGACCCGCGACGGGCAGATCGTTCATCCGGCGACGCGGGCTCGCGCCGAAGGATTGACGCCCGCGGCGTCCGGATCGCAAGCAAGGAGCCAGGGATGATCGAGCAACTCCTGACCGACCTCACGATCTTTGTCCTCGCCATCTTTGTCGGGTATGAAATCATTTCCAAGGTCCCCGTGATCCTCCACACGCCGCTCATGTCCGGCACGAACGCGATCCACGGAATCGTTCTCGTGGGGGCCATGCTGGTCGCGGGAACGCCCGAGGATCCAGTCGTGACCGCGCTGGGGTTCGTGGCGGTGGTGCTCGGCACCATCAACGTGGTCGGAGGCTTCCTCGTCACCGACCGGATGCTCCGGATGTTCGCGGGCAAGACTCCCGGCGGGCGCTGACGGTGTCTCTCCCGCATCTCCCGCCGAACGTCATCCGAGCCATCTACCTTCTGGCCTCCGTCCTCTTCATCATCGGCATCAAGCAGCTCAGCTCCCCGAAAGCGGCACGCAACGGCAACCTCCTGGCCTCGGTCGGAATGCTCCTGGCGATCGTGGCGACGTTGCTCGACCGCCAGATCCTGAGCTACGGAACGATTGCGGCGGGGATCGTGCTGGGCGGCTTGATCGGGACCGTGGCTGCGAGCAGGGTGGCGATGACCGCGATGCCGCAGATGGTCGCGCTCTTCAACGGATCGGGCGGCGGCGCCGCGGCGATCGTCTCGAGCCTTGAGTATCTTCGTTTCGCCAGGGCGGGACTCCCGGTTCCCGCCGTGAGCTGCGTCACGATTCTCCTGGGCGCCCTGATCGGCGCCATCTCCTTCACCGGCAGCATCGTCGCGTTCGGGAAGCTACAGGGGCTGGTGACCGAGCGCGCGGTGACGTATCCGCTTCAGAAGCCGATCAATCTCATCCTCTTCCTCGGCATCATCGCTACCTCCGCGTGGCTCGTGGTGACGGGCCAGCCGGACGTCATGGTCTATGCGTGGTTCGCCGCCGCCGCGCTTCTGTTCGGAGTGCTGTTCGTCATCCCCATCGGGGGCGGCGACATGCCGGTCGTCATCTCGCTCTTGAACTCCTTCACGGGCCTCGCGACCGCGGCGACGGGGTTCTCCCTCGATAACCACGTGCTCATTATCAGCGGGACACTTGTGGGCGCTTCGGGAACCCTCCTCACCTACCTCATGTGCAAGGCCATGAACCGTCCGATCACGAACGTGCTCTTCGGCGCGTTCGGCGCGGTGGTGAGAGGGACGGGGGCGGCCGGCGCGGCGCGCGCAGGCGCCATGGCGGGAAAGGGAGTCCGCGAGGTGTCGGTGGAGGACACGGCGACCATCCTCGCGTACGCCCGGTCGGTCATCGTGATTCCGGGCTATGGCCTCGCCGTCGCCCAGGCGCAACACAGCGTCCGCGAGCTTGCGGATGTCCTGAAATCGCGCGGCGTCGACGTGAAATACGCGATCCATCCGGTCGCCGGGCGCATGCCGGGTCACATGAACGTGCTGCTCGCGGAAGCGAACGTGCCCTATCAGGAGCTATACGACCTGGAGGCGATCAATCCAGAGTTCGAGAGTGCCGACGTGGCGCTGATCATCGGCGCGAACGACGTCGTGAATCCTGCGGCGCGGAACGATCCCTCGAGTCCGATCTACGGGATGCCGATCCTGGACGCGGACAAGGCGAAGCACATCATCATCCTGAAACGGAGCATGAAACCCGGCTTCGCGGGGATCGAGAACGAGCTTTTCTACAACTCCAAGGCGATGATGCTCTTCGGAGACGCGAAGGATACCGTCTCGAAGCTCGTCCATGCGGTCAAGACGGTGTAGCCACTGGCTTGAAGCTCGTGACGTCGATGCCCTTCATTCCGCCCCGGCTCAGGATGGCGCCCGTGACAACCACGGTTTTCCCGACCATCGTCTTGAGCTTGTTATATGCGTCGGGGTTGTCGTGGTTCATCGTGATGAGATACATGGCCCCCTGCGCGGTGAGCAGCCCCATGGGCATCCCTCCGTTGACGCACTTCGTCGCGCATTCTGCATGTTGGGCGCTGCGCGCCGCATGACCGAGGTAGCAGCCCGTATCCACGATTTCGCCGGTGAGCACGGCTGCTTTGTGTTTCGACATCTCGTGGCCTAGAGCGGCAATCGGCAGCACGAGAAGCACTGCAAGCACAAGCGATCCTATTTTGCCTTTCATGTGAGCCCCCGTTTTGGGTACGACACCCCCTGCTCTTAGCCATTTCGGTGCCATATCGTGCCGCTCGGGTCGTCCGGTTCCGCCGGGCCCGGCGGTGGCCGGCTCGGTCATTTAAGGAGCCTTGAGAGCCTGCGGTCCTTGAGCGGCTTTCCGCCCGTCTGACAACCGGGGCAGTAGAAGGTCTCGTGGTCCACGAAGGAGACCCGCGCGATCGGTCGGCCGCATCGCGGGCACGGCTCCCCCGCGTGGTCGTGGACCTGGTAATGCTCCCTTGGCTCGCGCTGCGGCAGCTCGCCCGCCGCGCTCGCGCGCAGCGTTTCAATCTGCTCCTCGATCACTCGCAGGACCGAGGCGTGGAGCGCCTCGATCTCCACGGTAGTGAGAGCGCCCGTGAGCTTCATCGGCGAAAGCCGGGCCGCGTACAGGATCTCATCCGAGAGTCCATTTCCGATCCCCACGATGATCCGTTGATCGGTGAGGAATGTCTTGAGCCGGCGGGAGCCGGCGCGCAGGGCGTTGGAAAACCTCTCGAGCGAAAGCTCGCCGCGCGAGGGATCGGCGCCGAGGCGCCCCAGCTCCGGCACGTCGGCGAGATCGTCTGCAAGCCAGAGCTTCGCCCTCTTCTCCTTCCCGTGCTCCACGAGCTTGAGCGCCGTTCCGTCGTCGAAATCGATCCGCGCGGAGAGTTGCTTGGGCTGCTTGAGACGGGACCCACCGGCGCTCCCGCCGCGGCTCTCCCCACGGACAGCTGCCGGCGCTTCTTCCATCGCGATCCTCCCCGCGCGCATGAGGTGGACCACGATCGCGCGCCGCGACTCGGTCTCGAGCGCGAGGTACTTTCCCACCCGCGCGGGTAGGCTCAGGAACTCCCCGACGAAGCTCTCGGGAGAGGGGGAGGCAGTCTGGAGCAGTGCCGGCTGGCGGATCCGAATCGACTCGATGCGCCGCCCGGAGACTCGGGCCGCGAGGTTCTCGGCCAGGATCTCGAGGAACGGAAGCTCGGGCACGACCTATTCGAGGCGGGTGGCTAGAACGAGCTTGGAGAAAAAGGGTGGGCCGAGCGGGCGGATGAACCGGATGCCGAAACCCTCCTGGGTGATCCAACCCGAGATGGTTTCCGCCGGGTAGGCGCGGCCATGATCGAAGAGCACGTACATCTGAAGCGAGAGCATCGTGCCCTCGGGGGGCTTTGTTTCGTCCGGCTCGTTCATCATTCCGTGGACCAGGAGCGTGCCGCCGGGGCGGAGCGCCTCCCGCGATTTCGCGAGGATGGTCCGGCAGACTTCCTCGCTCTCTGTTTGAAACAGATTCGAAAGCAGGACCGCGTCGACCGGGCCGGGGAACGCATCCTGCCGATAGTCGCCGGTGCGATACGTGACCCGGTCCTCGAGCCCTTCGGCGGTCAGGATCTCATGCGCCGCCTCGATCGTAGGCGCGAGATCGAAGAGGATCGCCTTTAGATCCGGAATCATGCGCGCGTATTCCGCGGCGAAAATCCCGGAGCCGCCCGCGACGTCGAGGAGGGTCGAGCCTGGCAGAAGCGGCGCCATCTCGACGAGGCGCCGAGCGGCTTGCCTGCTGTTCGTGTGCACCGCGCGGATGTAGCTCCTGACCTTGACAGGGTCCGCCGCCAGGAGCGCGTCGCTCGAGAGCCTATGGAGCGGGACTCCTTCCTTCACGCCGCGGGCGAGATCGCCCCATGTGCGATAGAGATCCGTCGTCAGATCGAGCAAGCCGGTCGCGTCCCCGTCAACACCCGGCACCACGAAAGGCGCGAGCTCGCGCGGGAGGACGTAGGTTGCTCCGTGCTTGTGGAGCAGGCCGAGGCCGACCAGCGCGTTCAAGAGGCGTTCCATTCCCCGGGGATTGGCTCCACAGCGACGGGCGACGTCATCCGCGACCTGGGGCTTTTGGTGAATCGTCGGGAAGATGCCCAAAGAATGGGCGGCGAGCAGCGCGGCCGACGCCTGGTAGGCGTAGAGGGTTCGGCGAAGGCTTACGATCGGCGACTCGTCCGCGGCCGGCATGGGGCGCGGCGGCCCTTCTCCGGCGCGTTGGATGCCAACCCGATTCGGTCTGCGGTCTCGATCGGGCCCAGGACCTACGCGCGGTCCGGGACGCCCCTGCGGGCGGGGCCCGCGATGGAGCGGCGCCTGGGGTCGTCCCCCACGGGGGTGTGGGCCACGCTGCTGGTTCTGAACCAGGAATTCGAGCTCTTCGGGCGGAATTCGATTTCCGTACTGCGGATGCTCTTTGATGACCGGCTTGCCGCCGGCCCGCGGGTGCTGTGGTCTCTGGTGCGGCGCCCGGGGAGGTCTCGGTGGCCCGCCGCTCCCGCGTCGAGGCCAATCCCGGTCCCCCGGCTTACCCGGACGATGGGGCCGGGGGCCGCCGGGCCCCTTTCCCCACGCAGGCTTCGCATGCGGCCGCTTCGGTGGGGGCCAGCGCCTGGCGCCCCCCTGGTCCTCGTTTTGCTGGCCCCGACGGATCGGTGGCGGCCCTTCGGGCCGGTCGGAGCGGAACGGACGCTGCGACGGAACCCGAGCCTGGGGGTCGGAATCAGGCCTTGGAGCTCTGCGGGCGGTGCGCTTGATTGGCTTCATAGGAAGGCCGGAATCATACCACGACGATCGGGCTCAGGACAGGGAACCTCTCACGAGATCGCTCAGGAGTTTTCCGTCTCCTCGCCCCTGGGCGCGGGCCTGGACCTCTTTCATCACGCGCCCCATGTCCTTCATGGAAGTCGCCCCGAGCTCGGAGATCACCGAGCGGACCATGTCACGGGATTCCGCCTCGGACAAGGTCGCCGGCAGATACTCCTCGACGACCTTGAGCTCGCCCGAGATCCTTGCCACGTCCTCCGCCTTTCCGAGCTTCTGATACTCGGCGATCGAATCCTTCAATTTCTTCGCATACGACTGGAAGGCCCGAATCGCGTCCGCGTCGGGCAACGTGGTAATCGAGACGTCCCTCTTCTTCTCGATGAGGATTTGGCTGCGAAGCATGCGGAGGGTCGAAAGCCGCGCTTGATCGCCGCCTTTCAAAGCCGCTTTCATGTCCTCGTTGAGACGATCCTCGAGCATCGCAGCGAGTATACCAGAATGTTGACAGGGTGACGAAAAGCGGCCAAACTGCCGCCTTCCAACCCCATCCCGTCGGTCTTCAGGAGAAAAAAGAATGATCCGGTCTTGCGTCCGAGCCACGCTCAGCGTCGCCCTTGCGGCCGTTCTCGCCGCGTCCACGGCGCGCGTAGCGCTCGCGGTCGAGGAGCGCGTGTGGCTCTCGCTCGAAGCTGGAGCCGATTTGTACGATGCCGAGCAGGCACTCCGCGATGCGCCCGCCTTAGGGCTGCGCGCGACGGGCTTTCTCAATCGATGGGTGGGCGTCGAGGGCCTCTACCATCGAGCTTCGCCGGACCAAGACCCTACGACGCTGGGGAGCGCGACCGTCACCCACTACGGCGCCGGTCTGATCCTCACTCCCCAGCGTTACGCGTGGGCGCTCCCTTATGTCTACGGTGGGATTGGCTCCGTCAAGGCGGACCGTGATGGGTTCGCGGCCAAATCGAACAGCGCGTTCCACGGCGGCATGGGGGCGGTGTTTCGCGCCGGCGAGAGACTCGGGATCCGATTGGACGCGAGAGACGTGAGCTACAAGCAGGAGGACGGACCCGGCCGCGCGACGCGGGTCAACGAGTTCCAGATCTCGAGCGGGATCACGGCCTTCTGGATGGGGCGGCCACGCGACACCGACGAGGACGGAGTGCCGAACAAGACCGACCGCTGCCCGCAAACGCCGAAGGGCGCCGTCGTGGATGCCGGCGGCTGTCCCCTCGATACCGATAAGGACAAAGTCTTCGATGGGCTCGACAAGTGCGCGGGCACGCCGGAGGGAGCGGTGGTCGACGATAAGGGATGCCCGCTCGATGCCGACGCCGACGGAGTCTTCGACGGCATCGACAAGTGCCCGGACACCGCCAAGGGGATCCTGGTCGACGCTCAGGGATGTCCGATGGATAGCGACGGCGACCTTGTCTTCGACGGGCCGGACCAGTGCCCGAACACGCCGAAGGGCTCGAAGGTGGACGCGAGCGGCTGCCCATTCGACGTGGACTTGGACGGCGTTCCGGACGGGATCGATAGCTGCCCCTTCACACCGGTGGGCGTGGCGGTGAATGCGGGAGGATGTCCGGTCGCCCTTTCCCCCTACGAACGTCAGCTTTTGGATGACTGGGTGATTCGCCTCACCGACATCGAGTTCGTCGTGGACTCGTTGCGGCTCACGCCGCAGGGCCAGGCGCGGGTCGACGAAGTTGCGGCCGTGTTGGCGCAGTGGCCGATGCTCAAACTCGAGGTCGGCGTCCATTCGGACAATCTGGGTGAGGACGCGAGGCGTCAGTCGATGAGCCAGCTGAGGGCTCGCGCGATCTTGCAGTACATCTATTCGAAGTACCCGAGCCTGAACGCGAAGAACTATTGGTACACGGGTTACGGCGATACCCAGCCCATCGCATCGAACAAGACTGCCGAGGGACGCGCGATGAACCGCCGCGTCGAGTTCCGTCTCATGAACATGGATGCGCTGACAAAGGAGCGGGAACGCCGCGAGGCGCTCGGAACGACCCCGGTCCCTCCGGCGCCAGGGTTGCCCCGGAAGCCGCAGGAGCAGTCGATGCAAGAGCCGGCGCCGAGCCAACCGCCCGCAACCACGACTCCCGCTCCGCCCGCGCAGGCCCCAGCGCCCGCCGGGACGGCGGGGTCCACACCCGCCGGGGCGGCGGAGTCCACGCCCGCCGCGGCCAAGGAACCGGCCCCGCACATCCCTCCGGCGCCGACCCCGCCGGACTCCATACCTCCGGCACACTCACCGCCGGATTCAATGCCGCCTTCGCCGCCGCCCAGCCCGGCTAAATAGAAGCGCGGCGCCTGGCGAGTTCCGCTTCGGTTCCGATCATCGCGGCCAGCGTGGAGCGAAGCGGCGTCGGCTTGAGCCCCAGCTCCGTGCGCGTCCGCGCGCTCTCGACAGGGGCCAGACGCTTCATGTGAAGCACCAGCTCGCGCGGGAGCACGAGCCTTCGCAGGAAGGAACCCCTCGGCAGCACCGGAGTGAGGAGCCCTAGCTCCTCGAGGAGGAGATCCGGCAGCTTTCGACGCGGCGCGGGCACGCCCGAGATCTCGCTCAGCAGCTCGTAGACCTCCTGGAGGCGGCAGCACTCGCCTGTGAGGAAGTACCGGCGCCCGCCGTTCCCCAGGGCGATCGCCGACGCCACGCCGCGGCCAACGTCCGCGCCATCGCTCGTCGCGAGCCAGACCTCGTTCAGGAATCGGAACGGAAGCTCGCCGCTCACGAACAGCTCGACGAATCCCCCCAGGGTGGTCGAAGCCCCGGGCTGCGCGAGCACTCCCGGGCTCACGACCATGGTGGTCATGCCGCCCGATCGGTTCGATTCCAGCACCATCGCTTCGGTCTCGTATTTCATGCGGACGTATTCGGATTCGTAGCGCCCTTCGGGGGGCGTCTCCTCGTTCACAGGCCGGCTCGTGTCGTCCCGTTCCTGCACGGTGCCGGTATAGCCGATCAAGACGAAGATCCGGACGCCCGCACTTTGGGCCTCTCGCAGGAGCGCCTCCGTTCCCTCCACATTGACTCGACGCTGGGCGTCCCTGGCGAGGCTCGCGAAACCTGTGCGCGCCGCGGCGTGGACAAGGACGTCGCAGCCCTCCGCGATTCCGCGGAGCGACTCGGGCCGCGCGAGGTCCCCGCGCGCGACCTCGATCGTGGGGCGCGCCCCCGGATCGTCGAGGCTTGGCGGGCCGGCGGGGGGGACCGCGAGGTCCCGGTGATGATGGAGAACCCGCATCGGGACGCCGAACCCCGCCAAAAAAGGCAGGATGGCGCTCCCGACCGTGCCGGTTGCGCCGGCGATCAGGATTCGACGTGGACGATAGGGAGATCGCATGTTGGGTCGTCGCGGCGGAGGCGCCGCGAGGCTCGATTTTATCACCTCCTTGACCCGGGCGCCGCGTTGGGGTCTCTTGATGCCATGGCCGCCGATGCCCCGACCCACGAGCGAAAATCTATTTTCTTCCTGGCGAGGTTCGAGCGATGGGCCCTTCCACGGCTCGCCGCGGCGTTACCCCGATGGGTGGTCCCCGATCACCTGACGCTCCTGGGCGTGCTCGCCGCCTCCTGGATCGCGGTTGCCTACGGCCTCTCCAACCGCCATGAAGCGTGGCTCTGGGCGGCGAGCGCCGGGCTGCTCGTCCACTGGTTCGGGGACAGCCTGGACGGAACGCTTGCCCGCGTTCGAAAGATAGAGCGCCCGCGCTACGGGTTCTATCTGGACCACTTGACCGACGCCTACTCCACCACAGCGATCGGGATCGGTCTCGGGCTCTCCCCGTACATGCTCCTGTCCGTCGGTCTCGCCATCGTGATCGCGTATCTCGTTCTCTCCATCAACGTCTACCTCGAGACCCACGCGTTCGGCGAGTTCCAGTTCGGATACGCGTGGATGGGGCCCACCGAAGCGCGGGTGCTCTTGATCGCCTTGAACACGCTGGCGCTCTTTCGGCCGCCGCTTCCATTCCACGTGGGCGTCGTGGGCGCGACCATCTTCGACGTGATCGGGGTCATCGGGGCGCTGGGGATGGCGGGGCTCTTGGCCGCGCGCGTCACGCGGAATCTGAAACGACTCGCCGCGATGGAGCCCGCGAGAAAGTAGTCCGTAGTCCTCGCCTCAGCGGCGCACCGAGGCGCTCCGTCGTCAGCGAGAACCACCCGCCGACGGTGAGCGCACCTGCGACACTCCAGACTGACGAGGGCGTCAATCTCTCGTTCACGGTGACGGCCTCCGATCAGGACGGCGATCACGTCGCCCTCTCGGCGAGCTCGTTACCTTCCACCGCCGCGTTCTCCGATCAGGGGAGCGACACCGGGAACTTCTCGTGGACGCCGGGCTCGACCGAGTCCGGGGTCTATAACGTGATCTTCGTCGGGGATGACGGGCGGGGCGGCACCGCATCGGCCACCACCACGATCACGGTGAACGACGTGAGTGGCGGCGGTGGCGGCGGCGGCGGTGGCGGAGCCGGCGACGTTCCAGGGAAGGCATGTCTCATCGCGAGCTTCCAGTCCCGAAATGGCACCACCTGTTCCCGGATCAGGCCGGTCCAAGGATCTTTCGACCTTCGGGACATCGTTTTGTCCAGCATCACCTTCATATTCCACGGCGCGTCGGTCCCGGCGCTGAATGACGGGGCTCGGATCGAGGTCCATTGCCATGGAGGTGGGGGAGGCGATGGGGACGATGGCGACAACGACCGTGAGGGCCACGACGCCGTCGCGCTGCACCTTGGGGGCGACCATCCGCGCGGCGACGACGGTGATGATGACGGTGATGATGAAGACCGCGATTGCGGGGGCGTGGTCTGTGGGGAGCACGGCGGTAACGACAACCATGACTCCGATCACGGCGGGGGCGCCTGCGATACGCTCGGGATCCGCGCCTGCTTCTCGACGGAGGCCCTTCTCGGCGTGCTCGCTGGGGCGAAGATGCCGTGCGATCTGGTCAACGCCGAGATCCATGCCACTCTGACGAGCGGCGCCACGGTCGTGGCCACGTTCGGAAAAGACCGGCACGAGGACGAAGGCGAAGAAGATAAGGATAAAGACAAGGATAAGGACAGGGACAAGGGCAAGGATAACGACGAGGGTAAGGATCATGGAGCCCTGGCCGGAAACGATACGAGGGGCCTGAGCCCGAAGGCCAGGCCGAACCCGCTCAACCCGAAGACGAAGCTCTCCTTCACGCTGTCCCGTGAGGGCAGGGTCCGTGTGACGGTCTACGACATGCAGGGTCGCCTCATGAAGACGCTAGTGGACGACATTCGCGCCGTAGGCGAGCAGAGGCTGTCGTGGGACGGATCCAACGCGCGGGGCGAGAAAGTGGCTTCCGGCGTGTACTTCTTCCGGATTCAGGCTCCGGAGGGAGAGGTCATCCAGAGAGTCGCTGTCGTGAAGTAGCTCTTCCCCGACAGCGCGATTCGAATGGGCGGGCGGGTCGCTTCTCCGATCCGCCCGTTCGCTTTAGGAACCGTCCGCGGTCACCAGCGCGATGGTGAACCCGTCGTACCCCTTGGTCCCAACCGTCTGGATCGCGGTGGCGGTCACGCGCGGCTCCGTCGCGAGCTGCTCGTGGAGCTTGCGGACGCCATGCACGCTGGCGTCCTCGCTCCCGGCGTCGATCACGGCTCCCTCGCGGACGACGTTGTCCACGATGATCAGGCTCCCCTTACGCGAGAGCTTGAGAGCCCAGGCGAAGTATTCCGGGATGCTCGGCTTGTCCGCGTCGATGAAGACGAGGTCGAAGGGACGGGGCTTCTCCGCGGCAAGCTGTGGCAGGATGTCGAGCGCCCGCCCGAGGCGGATTTCCACGATGCTGCCGAGGCCGGCGCGCGCGATGCTGGATCGGGCAACTTCGGCGTGCTTGGGCTCGGCCTCCAACGTGACGAGGCGGCCGTCCTTGGGAAGGGCCCGAGCTAGCCAGATCGTGCTGTAGCCGCCGAGGGTACCGATCTCGAGGATCGACCGCGCTCCCTGCAGGCGCGCCAGCAAGTGCAAGAGCTTACCCTGGTTCGCCGAAACCTGGATCGCGGGCAGCCCGGCTGCCGCGCTCGCCTTGAGCGCTGCATCGAGCGCAGCATCCGGGGGCGACAGAAGATCCGTGAAGTAGCGGTCGACCGCGGTCCAAAGCTCCTGCCCATCGACTCGTTCCGTCGGATTTGCCATGGCCCTACATCTTATACCACAAGAGGACTGTGTCTCCATACCCTCGGAAACGGGCGGCGCGTGCGGTCGCCCGGCTCGCCCCGCCGAATTCGAATGTGCAACTTGTCCCCGAGCACGGCGACGCGGACTGCAAGAAGTCGTCTGGCCCGTCGCGGCCATTCGCTCCGAGCCCACGACATCCACGCGGTGATTTCAAATCCCATTTGCATTCTGCGACAAGCGCGACCGCTCCACCCCAAACAGATCGGCTCGCGGCGTCGCGCGCGGCGCAAACTGCATGGAACCGCGGCACGCTGCCTGCTTCGCGCGGAAGTGGTCGGGACCGCGTCCACCCCGGACGCATCATCGCGGTGATTGAGCCGGTCGGGCCCGATCGCCGGGAAAACAAGCAAAACCGTACCGAGGAGATTCGTCGTGTGCCAAGCAATTCGCGCGGCTCGCGCGGGAGCGTTCCTCGCTCTGGTTCTCGCCGCGCAACTCAACGCCGCCCCCGCGATCGCCGGGCCATTCTCGCGACTTCAAGTCTTGCTTCCGGGCGAGACGGCGGCTCCTGGAACGTCTTCGGGCAAGACCGGAAGCCCGAGTCCTCAGACCGCGGGCGTTCCCTTCTACGTGACGGTCCGCGCCTGCGACGCCTCCTGGACCCTTGTGACCACGGTGACCCACTCGATCCGGATTCTGAGCTCGGACGCGAGCGCGTCGCTCCCGGCTCCGGCCCAGCTTGTCGGAGGCGCGGCTGATCTCATCAACAAGACCGATGAAGTCGTGCGCCGCTTCGGCGGCAAGGGTGTGCCCCCCGCCCATCTGCTCTGGGACGGCAAGGACGAGAACGGCATGCCGCTGCCGGACGGCATCTATCGCTACCAGCTCCTGGTGCACGACTCCGAGGGTAGAGAAATCTTGAGCCCGGCGCACACCGTCGAAATCTCGACCGGCGGCCCCCAGGGCGCCGTCCCGGTGATTCCAGTTCAGCCATAACCCTACGGAACGGAGATGAATCTGCAACATCCCCGCATGACCGGTCTCGCGGTCTGCAAGATATTTCCTGGTTCATTCCGACCAACCGACCCGCCATCAAGCAGCGCCAGGATCTGATTTCGCGCCGCGTTGCTTCTTGCGACGCGCCGAACCGATGATTTTCCAACGAGATCCGAGAGGAGATGCGTCCGTTGCCCAAACCGCAACAAATCGCGGCACGCGACCTGCTTTACGCCGAGGCGTCGGGACTGCGTCCGCCCAGGACGCTTCCATTGCGGTTGGAGAGTCGATTGGACTCACCGGCCGATGCAGAACATCGTACCAACGTTCGGAGGAGGTTCGACGTGCGCCAAGCATTTCGCGCGGCTCGCGCGGGAGCGTGGCTCGCTCTGGTCTGCGCCGCGCTCAGCGCCGCTCCGGCATTCGCGGGGCCATACTCGCGCTTGCAAGTGTTGCTACCCGGCGAGACCGCAGCGCCCGGGACGGGAAGCGGCAAGACGGGGACTCCAAAGGCTCAAGTCGCCGGCATTCCCTTCGATATCACGGTGCGAGCCTGTGACAACACGTGGACCCTCGTAACATCCATATCGAACAGCATCCAGATCACGTCTTCGGACGCGAGCGCGACGCTCCCGCAGCCCGCGCAGCTCCAGTCCGGCACCCGCACCTTCACGGTGACGCTGAACGCGGCGGGCAACTTCAACTTCCTGGCACATGACCAAACCGACAACACCATCCCGGACGGCGTGTCCGCGACGACCACGTGTCAGGTTCTGGCCAGCTTCACCTTCGAGAACATCGCCCAGAAGCACAAGTACGCGGGTCTGCCCGACGCGACGACGCTCACGGCGCGGGATCCGAATGGGAACGTCGTGACCGGCTACACGGGACCGGCGGGCTTGAAGGAGATCACGAGCTTCGGCGAAGGCCGGGTGTCTCCGACGCAGGTGACGCTCACGAACGGTGTGTGGCAGGGCGATCTGACCATGTTCCGCGCCGACGAGACGAGCATCAACCGCGGCAACGTGAACAAGTTCGCCTATGATCTGAACAATCCCGCCAAGAACGGGTCGAGCGACCCGTTCATTGTGCATCCGGGCTCCTTCTCGAAGGTCCAGATCATCGTGCCCGGCCAGACGCCGCTTCCGGGCAGCGTGAGCGGCTATACCGGCTCGCCCGCGACCCAAGCCGTCGGAACGGGCTTCACGGTGAGCGTCTACGCGACCGACGCCTACTGGAACCCGGTTGTGAGCGGCGATAACGTCCGCGTGACGGCGACAGGCTCGTATACCGCCTCGCCCACGCAAGGGTTGCTCTCGAACGGCTTCCGCCAGTTCACGGTCACGCTGAACACAGTGGGATCCCAGACCGTCACAGCCAGCGATCTCACGAACGGCTCGATCACATCCACGACCAGTCCTCCGATTCAGGTACTCGCGTCGGCCCCGGCCAGGTTCGAGTTCGTTACGATCACGAGCCCACAGACGGCCGGGGTGCCAGCCTCGGTGACCATAAACGCCGTCGACTCCGGCGGGAACCTCGTCCCGGGCTACACCGGGGACGCGATCCTGACGGCCAATACCGGAACGGGAAGCATCTCTCCGGAACAGGTGACGTTTACGGCCGGAACCTGGACCGGCCTGGTCACCTTCAAGGGCGCGGGGGGCGCGGTGGCGCTCACGTGCGCGGATTACTCCGCCCCTCCAAAGACCGGAACGAGTAACAACTTCGTCGTGAACCCGGGCGCGTTGTACGGGCTCCAGGTGTTGCTCCCGGGCGAATCCGCCCGGGGAGGCACGGCGACGGGCAAGACCGGCACGCCCACGACTCAGAGCGCCGGCAATCCGTTCACGACGACCGTGCGCGCCGTGGATCAGTACTGGAACCTCGTGTCGGGTGTGAGCGACCGGATCGTGCTGACCTCGACCGACACGTTCGCGTGGATTCCCTCGGATACGGTCCTGGTCAACGGCCAGTGCCTGATTCCCACGCGGCTCCACAAGAGCGGCTACCAGACGATCACCGCCCGCGACTCCACGAACGCCCTGATCCAACCGAATACGTCGAGCCAGGTGCTCGTGGTCGGTGGAACCTTCGCGCGGGTCTTGGTCCTGGCACCGGGCGAGATCTCAGCACCCGGCACGGCCGACGGCCGAGCGGGCACCGCGACCGACCAATCGATCAACTACGCCTTCACCGTCACCATCCTTGCCACCGATCAGTGGTGGAACCCGGTTGGCGGGGTCACCGACGTCGTGCACCTTACATCCGGGGATCCTTTGGCGCAGTTGCCGCCGGACCAGTCCATGGTGGATGGCGTCGCCCAGATGTCGCTGCGCCTTTCGACGGGAGGCTTCCAGCAGATCAGCGTCTCCGACGTGACGAATCCGTCGAAGACCGGCAGCACGACCCAGGTCCGCGCGATCTCGAGCGGTTTCCACCTCGAGGCGGCGGTTTCCCCGTCCAGCGCGCGAGCGGGAGAGCCGTTCACGCTGACCGTCAAGGTGACGAACGACGCCGGAAGCGTGATCCAGGAGATCAATTCATTCGTGACGGTCCAGGTGAAGAACGCCTCCACCCAGGCCGCGGGGCAGGGAACCCTCCTCACGACCCAGTTCCAGCTCCTTCAAGGCCAACGCGCCGTCTCGGAGACCTATACCTTCGTCGAGCCGATCATCATCATCGCGCACGACGACGCCGGGAACGCGCCCGCGACGAGCAACGTCATCACCATCACGCCCGGCCAGCCGACCGCGATTCGTCTGAGCAGCGACCCGTCGTGGGTCGGAGGAAACCGGCACGCCGCGATCACCGCGCGCGTCGTCGATGACTTCGAAAACGGCGTCCCCGGGGAGCCGATGTCCTTCGCTCTGCTCTCGGGCACGGGGACGCTCAGCGCGACCGACAGCACGAGCGACGCCTCGGGCTACGCCCGGGCGGACTTCTTGAGCCCGAGGAACCCCGAGCATGACATGATCCGCGCCACGTCGAACGCACTCACGCGTGACCTGGATCTCGAGGTCGCGTTCGTGGATCCGAGCGCCGCGGGCGGCACGGCGTACAGCTATCCCAACCCGTTCCATCCGCCCAACCAGCCGGCGACGATCGCCTACAAGATCGACGACGATGCCACGGTCACCCTGCGCGTCTATTCCCAGACAGGAAATCTCGTCCTGCGCCGGGAGTTCGCTCGCGGTGCCCAGGGTGGACAGGCGGGCTTGAACCAGTTCGTCTGGGACGGGAAGAACGGCAAGGGAGAGCTGGTCTCGAGCGGAGGCTACATCGTCCTGATCGAAGCCCAGGGCGCGAGTGAGACCCTGCACGTCATCCGCCGCAAGATCGCGGTGGTTCGGTAATCGAGGAGGAGCAATGAACCGCATGACACTTGCGATGACCCGGAATCTCCTGCTCGCGTCGGCCCTCGTATTGGTCGCCGCTCCGGCGTGGGGCGAAGAGGAAACGGGAGGGGCGCCGGGCTCCTGGCTCTCCACCTATGTCAGCGCCCGGACGCTCGGTCTCGGCGGCGCCTTCGTCGGCGCGGCCGACGACGCGTCCTCCGTCGTCTGGAACCCCGCCGGACTCAGCATGCTCGTACCCAACGAGTTCCGGGTGGACGCCGCACGCCTCTTCGAAGACACGACGATCAGCGCGTTCCAATTCGCGGTCCCCGGGAACAGGCTCCCGAGCTTCGGCCTCAGCGTGCTCACCCTGCGCTCCGGAGCCTTCGACCGCACGGACGAGATGAACAACCCGCTCGGCACCTTCAACGAGAGCGAGACGGCCTACATCTTCACCATGTCGCGGGCCTTGACCCCCAAGGTCGCCCTCGGCGTGAACTCCAAGCTCGTACGCCAGAGCATCGAGGACTTCAGCGGCGGCGGGTTCGGTTTCGACGTCGGCGGAATCATGAACGTCACGCCGACGATCCGGGTGGGCGCCTCCGTGCTCAACCTGGGCGGGCCGAACATCAAGCTGCAAGACACCAAGGAAACCTATCCCTCCCAGTTCCGCGGCGGCTTCTCCGCCACCGTGCTCCACGGTCGCGGCCTCATCTCCGCCGAAATGGATCAGAGCCAGATCTCCGGAGTCACCATTCACGGAGGATCGGAGTACTGGGTGCAGCCCGCGTTCGCCCTCCGCGCCGGCATGAACGACCAGCGCGCCTGCGGCGGATTCAGCTACCGCACCGGCGGACACTACCAATTCGATTACGGCGTCTCCGATCACCCGCTCGGCATCGTGCACCGCCTCGGGGTCTCCTACCGTTTCGGCGGCTTCTACGCAAGCGCCAAGGCGGAACCCGAGGTCTTCTCGCCGACCGGAGAGAGCGCCGTCACGAAAATCCTCCTCGGATCGCGCACCAAGGCCGAGACCGACAACTGGACCCTGTCTCTCATCAACAAAACCGAGGAAGTCGTGCGCCGGTTCGGCGGCAAGGGTGTGCCCCCCGCCCATCTGCTCTGGGACGGCAAGGACGAGAACGGCATGCCCCTTCCGGACGGCACCTATCGCTACCAGCTCCTGGTCCATGACTCCGAAGGTAGAGAAATCCAAAGCCCTGCGCACACCGTCGAGATCTCTACCGGCGGCCCCCAGGGCGCCGTTCCGGTGATTCCGGTTCAGCCTTAACCCCATCCGCGGGAGAGCTCGGACGATGACGCGAATGAAACGGTGCAACTCCATTCCACTCACGGCTGCGGCCCTGTTCGGCGCCGGGCTGGCGGCTGCCTTGACCTTGACCGCGGCACCTGCCATGGCCGGCAAGCACAAGGCGCCGGAGCCCAAGGCGTCGGAGAGTGAGCAGACGCCCGGTGCCACGCTCCAGGGCGTGGGCATCGCGTTGGAATCGGCCCGGCTTCTGCCGGAGGCCGAGCGTACGGCCGGGCTGGAAGAGGCGCTCCAGGTCACCTCCAGGGCCATCGAGCATGGGCCGGAGGATCAGAAATACGCCGCTCGGTTCCTCTCGGGAGAGATCCGCTACGAGCTGCGCCGCTTCGATGAGGCCAGTGGCGAGTTCCGCCGCGCCGAGAGCGGCTTCGACAAGACCCCGTTCGCGGACGACGCCGCCTTCGCCGCGATCCAGGCCACCGAAGCCGCCGGACATGACGCCGAGGCGTCGAAGGCTTGGATCGAGTGGGAGGCCAAGTACCCGCAAAGCCCGCTGATGGGTGAGGCGCGGCTCGCCGAGGCTTGGAACGCGCTCCGCCGCGGCGAGACGGCAGCGGCGCAGAAGACCCTGGCCGCGCTGACCGCGTCGCGCCCCTGGTACGCCGCGGATCCGCGGGCCTCGCTCGCGTTGGGAGTCGCGCTCTTTCAGCGCGGCAAGCCGGCCGAGGCCCTGGCCGCGCTGGGTCCGAAGCCCACGGGTGCATCCGCGATCTACCTTCGCGCGCTCTGCTTCCGGGCATCGGGATCGCTGCTCAAAGCTGCCGCCGCGTTCCAGGACGTGGCGGACCGCTATCCCGACTCGAACCTGCGTGACTACGCCCTGCTCGCGAAGGCGGACGCCTTCTTGAAGGCCAAGGATTACCGGAGCGCGGCGGAAGAGTTCGCCCGCGCGGCCGAGAAGGTCCGCGACGACAAGGTGCGCGCCGAGGCAGAGCTTCGATCGGCGGGCTCGGTCTACCTCGCCGGCCAAATGGACTCATCCCTCGCGATGCTGCGCAGCGTGGTGGAACGCCACCAGGGCACGAACGTCGCCGCGCGCGCGCAGTTTCTCGTGGGCGAGACTCTGTACGGGAAGAAGATGTACGCAGAGGCGATCGTCGAGCTGAACCGCGTGCTCACCACCTATTTCCAGCATTCCGTGGCCGCGAGCGCCCAATATCGGGTTGCTCGCTGCCTCGACGCGCTGGGCCGCCGCGCGGATGCGACCGGGACCTACCAGGCCGTCGTTTCAGGCTATCCGCTGGAGCCCGAATCTCCAGCCGCCGCGTATCTCGCGGGCGTGGGTCTCCTCTCGCAGAATCGCCCCCTGGCCGCAGCGCCCTATTTCCAGATCGTGCTCGACCGTTATGCCTCGCGGAGCGATTCCTCCTCGACCCTCACCTTCGCGTCGCCCGAGCTTGCGGGTCTGGTGGACGCGGCGCTCTGCCTCCTCGAGTACTCCTATCACAAGGCCGGCGACATCGGCCAGCTCGCGGGCGCGCCGCACGTCATGCTCCAGCGACTGCCCCCAAGCCGCTCGCCCTGGCGCGCGTGGGCGCTGTTGATCGACGCGGATGCATCCGCGGCGCAGGGGCGGTACGCGGAGGCGCAGACCAGCCTCGAGCGGCTGACCCGCGACTTCCCGAACCATCCGATCGGAGCTTCCGCGACGAAGCTTCTCGCGTGGACCTACGCGCGGCAGGGCCGCGACAGCCTCGCGGTCGCGTCCGAGGAGCGGCTCGTCGCCCAGTTCGGCGCGTCGGGTGATGCCTCGGTCGTAAGCGGCGCGCTTCTCGATATCGCGCATTATCGTTTCAACCAGAAGCGGTATCGCGACGCGGTGGCCATGTACGACATGTTCGTGAAGCGCTTCCCCACCCATCCGTCGCGGCTCTCCGCGCGCTATCAAGCCGGGCTCTGCTACAGCCGGTTGAATCGCGCCGGTGACGCCGTCGACCAGTGGGAATCGATCGTGAGGGACAGCGCGAGCGCCCCGATCGCCGAGCGGGCGTGGGCGCGCGCGGGAGACCTTTACTTCCAGGCGCAGCGTTACGCCGAGGCGAAGCGGTGCTACAAGGGGCTGCTCGAGCATTTCGCGACGACCGACGTCGCGGCTCTCGCGACCCTCAGGCTCGCGCAGTGCGAGTACAACGCCGGGAACGACGCGGCCGCCCTCGCCGGGTTTGCGAAGGTGGAGGAACAGTTCCCGGGCACGCCCTCCGCGCGCGAAGCGAAGCGCGGCACCGAGCTTTCCCTCTACCGCCTCGGTCAGACCGCCAAGGGGACCGAAGTGCTCGAGACGCTGATCCAGCAGTACCCTTCGAGCGCCTTCGCCGCCGACGCGCAGTTCCAGATCGCGAAGCGGCACTATCAGGGGAAACAGTACGCCGAGGCGGCCGACGGGTTCCGCCGGGTGGTGAGCCAATTCCCAGGCTACTCGGCGGCCGACCAGGCCCAGTTCCTCCTGGCCGATTCCTATGCTCAATCGGGCTCGCGCGATCAGGCGCGCCTCGGTTATGAGCAGTTCCTCTCCTTCTTCCCCGAGAGCGATCTCAGGGCCACGGTGGAGTTCCGGCTCGGACTGCTCGAGTTCGAGGGCAAGGAATACTCGCGCGCGGCAGTCGCGTTCACCCGCGTTCTAGAGGAGAGCGTCTCGACCGAGATGGGCTCAGCGTCCCGATACAACCTGGCGCTCTGCCAGAAGCTCCTCGGGCAGACCGACGAAGCGCGCGTATCGCTCGAACGCTATCGCGCGGACCGGCCGCGCGACTCCCGCACCGCCGACGTGGCGTACCAGCTCGGAGACATGAACGAGGCGGCGGGACAAATGAAGGAAGCGGCTCAGGAGTTCGAGGCAGCGCTGAACGCCGGACCTTCCCCGGCGCTCGAGGTGGAGCTTCAGTACCGCCTCGGCCGGTGCCGGGAGGCGCTGGGCGACCCGGACGGCGCGCTCAAGGCGTACCTCCGGGCCGCCGCGTCGACCGATCGGCGGAACGCGTTCCGCGTGTCCGCACTGACACGGTGTGCGGCGCTGTATGAGTCGAAGAAGAGCTTCTCGAGGGCGCTCGACGTTTATCTGGACATCGCCCGTAACTCCCAGGATCGCGAGCTGGCCGCGCTCGCCAAAGGGCGCGCCTCCCAGCTTCAGGCAGGCAAGAAGCGGTAATCCCGAAACGAGTAACGGAAAGGAGTCATTCCATGTTTGAGAATTTCGACTGGATTGGGGCGATGCGCTCGAGCCCGGTCATGATCATCATCCTCTTCTGCAGCGTCGTGACGCTGGGTTTCGCGATGGAACGCGTGATCTACTACACGAAGCGCCGCGGTAATCCCGACGGGGTGCTCGCGTCGGCGATCATCGCCGTGCGCGGCGGGAACCGTGAGGAAGCCGTACGCATCCTTAACGCGACCTCCCATCCACTCGGACCGGTCGCGTCCGAAATGCTCCGCAGCGCCGACCTCCCACCCGAGGCCGTCGAGGAGAAGCTCCAGATCGCGTTGAGCGAGCAGCGGATGGAGCTCGAACGGAACCTCGGATTCCTGGGCACGATGGGCAACACCGCGCCCCTGATTGGGCTCCTCGGCACGGTGTGGGGCATCATGCGGGCGTTCCACGATATGGCGCGCACCGGCTCCGCCGGTCCCTCGGTCGTCGCCGCTGGCGTCGCCGAGGCGCTCTTCACAACCGCGGCGGGCCTCCTCGTGGCGGTCCCCGCAGTCATGCTCTACAACCACTTCGTGCGCCGGATGGGCAACCTGCTCACGGTTGCGGAAAACCACGCGCGGACCCTTCGAATCGAGACCAATACCGTCCGGAACGCGTCGCATCACGGCACGCGAGCGGCCTAGGGAGGCACCGGTGCGCCGATACACGCGAGGCAAGCGGATTCCAGAAGGGATTCACGACGTGAACATGACGCCGTTGATCGACGTCTCATTGGTGCTGGTCGTGATCCTCATGATCACAACGCCGATGGCGTTCCAGTCCGGAATCCAGATCCGGAACGCAGCGTCGAGCGCGCGCGCCGCTCTCGAGAAGGTACGTGCCGAGCGTATCGAGATCACCGTGGTGTCCCCGGACAGCGTGATCGTGAATCGGAATCTCATGCCGCGGGCGGCGCTCCCGGGAATGCTCCGTCCGCTGCTCGCCGTGAGCGCCACCAAGACGGTCATCGTGCGCTGCAACGACAGCGTACCGCACGGGAGCTTCGTCTCCGTTCTCGATGAAGCCAAGAGCTGTGGCGCCGCGCAGATCGCGGTGATGGGAGGCTGACATGCGCGGTCGCAACGTCGCTCCACACTTCATGATCACCAAGATCAACGTCGTGCCCATCATCGACGTGGCGCTGGTCCTCGTGATCATTCTGCTTGTGACCGCGCCCCTCCTCTCGGTCGCCGACCTTCCGGTCGACCTCCCGCAGGCCCGGACCCGCGAGGCGGAGGACGAGCGGAACGTGAGCATCACCCTTTCCTCGACCGGGCGTCTGGCTGTGGACGACCAGGTGATCCCGAGCGAAGACCTCCCCGCCTTTCTCCGCGCGAAGCTCGCCAAGCGGGAGAATCAAGACGTGCTCGTCGTCGTTCGCGCCGATTCGGGGGCGCCCTACGAGGCGGTGCGGCACTTGCTGCAGGAAGCCAAGACGGCCGGAGCCTCGCGGATCGCGATCGCGACGAAGCAGAAGACGGAGGACGGACGATGACAGCGGCGGCCCTGCGACTGGATCTCCAGCAGACCCACGTCCGGACGCGATGGACCATGAGCGTGAGCTCCGTGGCGCACGCCCTTCTTTTCCTGTGGCTCGTGTTCCACCCCATCAAGGCGCCCGACATAACACCGATCACCGAGATCACCCTACTCGAACCGGGGGACCTCGCCCCGGCGCCGGCCGGTTCCGCGCCTCCTTCGGCGAGCGGACAGCCGACCTCCGGCGTCGCGGCTCGATCGCTCGCCGACGTGCACTTCCAGCGCCAGATGAAGCGCGGGGACATGGCGCCCGATCCTCAGGCGTCGTGG
Organism: Candidatus Eiseniibacteriota bacterium; assembly: GCA_036505295.1. Lineage (GTDB taxonomy): Bacteria > Eisenbacteria > RBG-16-71-46 > SZUA-252 > SZUA-252 > WS-7. Next base: position 1,416 of record DASXTQ010000032.1, on the reverse strand, counting down.
GCGTTCGAGGACCGGTTGGACGCGCGCCTCGCGGCGATGCAGCAGACCGCGAGCCAAATGGCCACGGGGATCACGCCCACGAACGTCCCAACGTCCCTGTTCGGGTCCTCTCCGGCGGTCATCACCGGCGGGGCTGGTTTGGGGACCCCGATGCCGTTGACACGTGGCGGAGGCGGAGGCGGCCCGCCGCTGCCGCTCGTTCGCGGCGGTGGGTCAGGTGCGGCGCCTACCCTCGCGACCGTTCAGGAGAAGCACGGCGGAGGCGACTCTCCCGCCCCGGCCCGTGGCTCCGATAGCAGCGCGCGCCGCACGGTCGCGGGAGCCTCGATCACCGGGCCCATCGCCGATCGGCCGGTTGTGTCGTACTCGGTTCCGGTCTATCCGGAATGGGCGAAGCATGACGCGGTTGAAGGAGCAGTCACGCTGTATTTCGTGGTCCGCCCGGACGGAGGCGTGAGGGAGAACATCCTCGTCCAGAGGACCGCGGGGTTCGAGGATTTCGACGAGAGCGCGCGCGTCGCGCTGCGCGGCTGGCGATTCAGGCCGCTCTCTGCGGGGCAGACAGGCGAGCAATGGGGCACCATCACCTTCCACTTCAGAATTCGTGACGCGGGCTAGAGGAGGCGTGTGATGAGACTCAAGGGATGTCACCGGATGGGACGCGGCGCACTCCTTGCGGCCCTTACGCTCTTGACGGGACCGAGCCTCGCAATCGCGGCGAAAGCGGCGCCGGTTGGGAAAGCCGCCCCCGTCGCGAAGGCCACGTCCGACACGACGGCGGCCGTCAAGGCGCCCCCCGGCGCGAAGGCGACACCCGTGGCGAAAGGAGCCCCGGACACGAAAGCGACCCGCTCGACTTCAGACAGCTCGATGACCATACGCGCGGGGCAATCGGGGGCCGAATTCCGCTCCATGACGGTGGAGGGGGAAGACCGGGTGCACATCGATTTCGGCCGCCCCGACCTCAAACTGGATCTGGACCCTGAGGACGTGCCGGGGCTGACCCGCGGCACTGCCGTAGACGTGCTGGACCGCACCGTGCCCGACCTCGTATCGCCGCTGGTCGCGCTCTCCGCCGAGGGACGGTCGCCCTACGTGGCGCGGCCCTGGCTGCAGCAGTTCGCGACCGGATCGGTGGCCCGGTTCCGTCCGGCCGTAAAGGGGGTCGTGCAGTGGAAGCTTCTCGTCGCGAACTCTCGCGGCGAGACGGTCGCGACCTTCGATGGAAAGGGAGATCCGCCCAAAGAGATAACATGGGATGGCCGCACGAAGTCGGGAGCGCCGGTGACGCCGGGCCTGACCTACTCCTACGTCTTCGAAGCCCGCGACCGCGCGGGAAACAAGCGGAACTTCGTGGGCCAGGGCTTCACGGTGTCCGCCTACCGCCTCGACACGCCTGACGGCCCCGTGCTCGTG
>DASXTQ010000031.1:0-14529 GCA_036505295.1 Candidatus Eiseniibacteriota bacterium | reverse complement strand
GGGAACCAGGAGACGTGGTCGATCTGGAGATCGCCGGTCGTGATCGTGCGCGGCTCGCCGGCGCCGCACGGCACCAGCTCGAGCCGGCTCCGGGTCAGGCCCACGCTCGAGAGCGCCCACTCTCCGTCCGGCGAGAGGCTGAAGGCGGAGCCGTCCCCGAGGCGAATCGCGGGGGAGCCGTCCGTGCCGCGGGTGTACAGCGCCCCCAGCTCGCCCCCGCCGACACCCGTCTCGTCGAACAGGATCCGCGACCCATCGGCCGTGATCCCGCGCAAGAGGGACCAGTCGAGCCAGGTCAGATCGCGCGTATCGCCTTCCGTCGGGCCGATGAAACGGGTTCTCATTCGCTCGTTCTCGACGGTGAGAAGGGTGTCTCCCTGACGCGAGATGTCGTTGAGGGTGAGGTTGGAGGGGATCCCAAGCACCGTGCGTATCGCGCCCTCCATGTCGACCGCGTAGAGCGCGCGGCTCCCCTCGTTCGACCCCGCGAACACCACCTCGCGGCCGTCGGGCGACCAGGCGAGGCCCCGCGTGCTGGAAAAGACCGCCGAGAGCCTCTTCACATTCCCGTTCATGTCGACCACGGCGGCGTAACCGGCGTCATTGCCGCGGGCCGCGTGGTCCAGGAACGCGATTCTCGATCCATCAGGAGAGAAGCGGATCGAGCTCACCGAGGCGGGCGTCTTGTAGAGGACGATCCCGGCCGGGAACTCGATGCGCGCCATACCTTCCTCCTCGCGGGAGATCGCGAGCCGGCGTCCGTCGGGGTGGAAATCGGCCTCCCAGACGCGATCCAGGATCTCTCTCGGAGCGCCTCCACCGAGCGGCATCCGCGCCAGCATCCCGGTGAAGAAGAATCCTCCCCTCGACTGGCGGCGCACGGAGACCGCCATCTCTCCGGTGTGCGCGATCGAGAGGAGATCCGTCCGGGGCGGGCCGAGCGTGCGCGACTCCGGGTTGCCCGGGTAAGTCCACGATAGCTCGATCGGACGGCCTTCCCATGCTCCGCCGTAGCAAACCGCCTTGCCGTCCGGGGTGAATCGCGCTCCGTGAACGGCGCCTTCGCGGATCGTGACGCGGCGGTTCGGGAGGTCGCGGGGGAGTGTGAGGGCGGAGGCAGCGATGCCGGTGTCTGCGGCCGCGCTTCCGGGCTGCCGGGCGGGGCGCCCGATGACGAGCGAGAGCGCGAAGGCCAGGTCGCCCGCGGAATCGAAACGGTCGGTGGGGGATTTCTCGAGCGTGTGGGCGATGATGGCGCCGATGCCGGGGATGGCGTCTTCGGTTTCGGTGGGGAGCGGCGCCGGCTCCGACTGCAAGATGGCGGTCATGCGATCCGCGTGCGAGGGTCCGTCAAAGGCACGGCGGCCGGTGAGCATCTCGTAGAGGATCGCGCCCAGGGCGAAGATATCCGTGCGGTGGTCGGACGGCTGGTCGCGGACCTGCTCCGGAGACATGTAGCTCGGCGTGCCCAGGATCTCGCCGGTCATTGTGAGCGAGCGCGCGACCGGGCCCGTGTCGTCGTCGGTGCCGCCGGCGTCGGCGTCGGGCCGGAGCAGCTTCGCCAGCCCGAAGTCGAGGATCTTCACGTGATCGCCCGCGAGGATCATGAGGTTCTCGGGCTTCAGGTCGCGGTGTGCGATCCCCTTCGCGTGCGCCGCGGCGAGGCCGCGGGCTATTTGCGTCGTGTACTGGATCGCTTTGCGCGGCGGGATCGGGCCCTGGGCGAGTTTGGTGCGGAGGGTGACGCCCTCGAGCAGCTCGCAGACGATGTAGGGGAGTCCGCCGCCATTGGGCTCCGTCGAGCCAATGTCATGGACCGCCATGATGTTCGGATGGTTGAGCTGCCCCGCCGCCCGCGCCTCACGCTCGAAGCGTCGCAGGCGGTCCTGATCCTGGGCAAGCGCCCGCGGCAGGACCTTTACGGCGACATCCCGTTGAAGCCTCGAGTCCCGGGCGCGATACACCTCGCCCATCCCGCCCGCACCGAGCAGGGTCTGGATCTCATATGGTCCCAGGCGCGTGCCTGGGGAGATGGTGTGGGGCATGGGTGGTGATCAGCCCTTTCGCCCTTTCCGTGGAGCCTCAGACGCAGATGGGTCAGCTGATTGACCGGAATGGCGGAATGATACCTGAAACCGCACCGGGTGTTGGGCTCCAGATCGCGGAGATCTAGTCGATATTATCTGCGTTCGACCAAGGTACGTACGCCACTACATAACGAGGCTCCCATGCTTAGACGGATGCTCGTCTCAGTCCTCCTCGCCCTGTCTCTGCTGACCCCGACCGTCTGGTCGGATCAGGCGTCGGGCGCGGTTCATCCAGCAGCGCAGAAGAAAGACTGCCTAGTCTACGTAACTCGTACCGGCCACAGGTACCATCAGGGTTGGTGCCGCTATCTTCGCCAGAGCAAGATACCGACGTCTCGGTCGAGGGCTATCGATTCCGGGTTCACGCCATGCCGCGTGTGCGGAGGTAGTGACTGCGAGTCGAGATAGGTACAAGCAGGCTCTATTGACTCAAACAATTCCTAAGTTAGGCGTGTGACTGAATCACTCCATCCGGCTACGGAAGAACTTCCTGGTGTCATCATCCATGAAATAGACGTAGCACCCCTTCATCCCGCGGCTCAAGAGGACGCGATAGGTGTTCTTCACCAGTTCCGCGAAATGCTCTTTCGATCGTTTGACCACGCTATCCGAGCTGTTCTTTGGGATCCCACGCCACTTGCCTTCGTTCGGGTCGAAGACGAGGTCTGTCCCGAAGATCACGCCAACATAGTCGAATTCGAAACCTTGGGCGGTATAGACGCATCCGATCTGGTTTATCCCGTTCGGATCGTAGGCCCACAAAGATGCTTTCGGTATTCCGGGTGCCAATCGTCGGGCTTCCGGCTTCGCATCCCACGGTCGGCGGTAGTCCCCGATCACGACATCCTCCTTCAAAAACCCATGCTCATCGGGAAGCGACCATTCCCAGCAAAACCCTGCCGTCACTCGAGCCGTATAGCCTTGAGCGGCCTTGTCGCGGATCGCGGTCTCGAGCGACAAGGGGTCACTGAAGAGTTGGAAATCGAACTCCTCCTTGCGATCCCAAATCACATTCGCGGTTCTCCTGATACCAAGCGTGTTGTTAATCCAATTGACGAAAGCATCAGCCATTGCAGCGGAATTGTGCCTCGAGCTCGTACTCCCATACTCGGCAGCCGAGTTCTTGAGCATGCGAGCGGATGTAATCCGACGAACCGATTTCGTTGGGTCGGACGACCTGATGATCATCGACAAAGAAGACCGACAAGCGTGACGCCGCTAGGAGCTCCCGGATCTGCGGGTAATCCGAGCGTTCACTCCGGCGCGTATAGCGGCTGGCGCTCGTGGCCCGAATCCGATGCGATTCGTCCGCCACGAGGACGTCGATCGCCTCTGCCTTTACGTCCGTATAGCTGTTGAAGTACTTGAATTGCGCAGAGCCGCGTGAGCCGATGATTTTCCGGAGAGTCTCCGTGAAAGCTTTCGAGCCGGTAGCGTACTGCGCGTTGAGGCCCCGCTCAAGCAGTGACGCCATGAGATTGATCGCTATGACAGACTTGCCGGTACCTGGACCGCCTTTGACCAGGATCACGGATTTCTTCCCTGAGGCCAGACCCGACCTTGCAATGGCGAGCACCTTGTCGAAAACGACAAGTTGCTCATCGAGGAGCGTGTAAATGGGATTGCCACGAATCAATGTGGCGACATGCTCGAGAAGCTTCTTGCTCGGGGCGTACTCCGAACTCTCAATTCTACGCAGTACGCCCATGCCGCGCCCGCCGTCAAGGCGCTCACGGAGATAGCTGCACAGTGGGTCTACGTCTCTTTCGCTGAAAACCGGGCAACTCGAGCGGCTCAACGCGAATTTTGCCGAGAGCAGAGGATCGTCTGGCCGAAATGAGTAGTTGTGAAGATAGGCGCAACCGCTGGCCGAGACTGGGTCGCTCCCCTGGTGGAAGGCGGTGTTGTTATCCGAAAGGTATCGCGTGTATTGGCCCACCTGCACTGACGGGTGGAGGGTTTCGCGATCCGACCCGCCTACCCAGGTTATTACCTCGTTGTCCCCGTCGGCAGGTTCGGAGCGGTCCCATTGCTTCAATTCGACGATCACAGCCTGATCGCGCGCTGCCCCGTCCTTTCCGGAAACCAGGCAGTCCAAGCGTTTCGATGTCAAGGGGAGCTGGTACTCGAGGATTACGCCATGATCCTTCAACCGGGCGAAATCCAGCACCTGAGCCATGGCGCGGAGCGAGTTTCGCCATGAGTTGACCTCAGACGGAGGCGGATGGTAGCGGAAGTAGTGAAAGAAGGCGTCTCGGAGCTTGTCCGCGATGCGGTTGTGCACGGAATCGGAAACGAAATCGGTCGAGGATCCCGGTAGAGGCGCATTGTCGCGTGTACGTATGCTCCGTCGTTGTTCGGGACTCGCCCGCAACGAGGGGCACTGGCTTGCCGAGGCGGCCCGGTGCAGGGAAACTAGCGGACCGCCGGTCGCTAAACCAATGATATCCTGGCGTCGGTAGTCGGATGCTCTCACTTCAGGAAGGAGGCGCCTATGTCTCGCGCCGCAAAACCCGCTGCATTGGCGGCACTCGCCCTGCTGCTTGCGCTCGGCCTCACCGGCTGCACCCGGACGCCGGAAAAGCGAGCCGCGGGCGACCCCCGCACTGAAATCCGGACCCTCTTCGAGAACTACGTCGAAGCCCTGAACAGACCCGACTCGGCCGGGGTCATGTCGGCCTACGCGCCGGATTCGCAGGCCACGCTGGCGGGGAGAGAGACCTTCTTCAAAGGCTGGGAGGGGATTCGCAGGACTACCGGGATGGGTCCGCTCAGCCAGGGCCAGAACGCATACTCGATCGACACGCTGGAGGTGTTCCCGGTCGAGGGGCATCACGCCCTGGCGCTCGTGGTCTACACAGTCGAGCCTTCCGACCAGGACATCCCTGCGTTTCACACGACGGGCACCTATGTTCTCGAGAAGACCGCCGTCAAGTGGCAGATTGTCCACGCGCACGTGTGTCCGGCGCGGGAGATGTAGGCGGTCGACCAGGTCGCGCTACTGCTCTATTGACTGTGTCTTGACCGCCCATTAGGCTCCGGGCGAATGCAATGCATGCCTCGTAAGTCGCTCGCCCTCTGCGACCTATCAGTATCGCGTTCGGACCATCAGGTTCGCGGGACGCAAGACACTTGTGGGTTCATTTCGTCTAACCTAGTGGAGTGAACCGACGACTCAGGGAGCGGTCCAATCCATGGCGGCCACGCGCGAAGAGCTTCTCCAAATCCTCATCAAGACCAAAGCCTTCAAGTCGAGCTCCACTCCAATCTTTCGGTTGGCTTCTGGCGAGATGAGCCCGTTCTACATCGACTGCAAGGTGGGCCTTTCATATCCGGAAGCCCGCAGGATCGTCGGCGAGATGATTCTGGATCTTGTTCAGGGCCCGATAGACGCAGTGGGTGGCCTGCTGATCGGGGCCTACCCGATAGCCATCGCTGTCTCAGATGCGGCTTACAGAAGGGATGGGCAAAGCCTGCGTGCGTTTGCGGTGAGGAAAGAGCCAAAACCGCATGGCTTGGGGAAACTGATTGAGGGTGACGTCTCCAAAGGCGATCGTGTGCTCATTGTGGACGATGTCATCACAAGCGGCAAGTCGACTATCGAAGCCATCAAGAGAAGCAGGGAAGAGGGCCTCAAGGTTTCACAGGCAATCGCGATCATTGACCGGGAGGAGCAAGAGGGCAGTAGACGCATTGAGAACGAAGGCGTCAAATTCGCTGCGCTGTGCACACTCCGAGATCTTCAGGAACTTGCTGGAGTGCAGCCTGGGGCCGGCTGAACAGGAAATCGCCGTGAGGGGCAGCTTAGCGAGGCGCCGTGTAGTAGTCGAACACCACCTTCCCGATCTCCGCGATCGTGTCCTCGGCGTCGTTGAACGCCTTCTTCAGTTGCACCTCGTCCTGATTCATGTCGGTGCCGTGGCTGAATGCGGTCACGACGACGTGCTCGCCGTTGGGTAGAAAGATAATGCCGGCGTCGTTCACGACCCAGAGGGGGTTCGTGACGGTGCCGGTCTTGTGCGCGACGCGGATCCCGACGGGCAAGAGGCGCGGGAGACGCTGATTGAACTGTTGCTTGGACAGAATTCCCAGCATGTCACTAGTCGCAACCGGGTCTCCCGCTAGCCCCGATACGATCCTCTCGAAGAGTTGTGACATCTCGGATGGCGTCGAGCAATTGTGGCAATCCCGCAACGCTTGCCTCTGGTTCCGCTCGATCTCGGCCTCGTGCGCCTGGAAGTCGAACTTCGCGACGTCCGCGGGCGTGAAGTCTCTGTACTTCGGGCCGCGGAGGCCGAAGGCCTCCAGCGTGTGCTCTCGCGTGCCGGCGTCGACCGACGTCTTGTTAAGCCCCAGGGCCCGCAGGCGCGCGTTCACGTTGGCCTTGCCGACGCGCGCGAGGAGCTGGTCGGTTGCGGCGTTGTCGCTCACGATGATCATTAAGGTAGCGAGATCGTGGATGGTGGGGTTCAAGCCCGGCCGCATCGCCTGGAGAACCCCGCTGCCGAAATAGCGGCCCGGGTCCTTCCACTCCACGCGCTCGTCGAGCGCGATCTTGCCCTCGGACGCCTGGTGGAACAGCTCGACCAGGATGGGCACCTTGAACACGCTCGCCATGTTGAATCGGTCGTTCTCGCGGATGCCGGCCGATTCGTGCCGCTCCACGTGGCGAACGCTGACGCCCCAGACACCGTGCGACTTCGCGACGATGTCGCGGATGCGCTGCTCGAGGGCAGCCGGCCGGGTAGGCGCGGGCCGGGTTGGGGTACCGGCGGCGACCACGAAAAGGCACAGAATCAACGCCGCGATTCTTCTCACCATGTGCACTCTACGCGGCTCCCCCCAACGGCGTTTCACTTCTCTGCCCCGCCCATTCCTTAGCACCCCCCAGCATGCTACCCTGGCCCCCTCATGCCTACAACTTCAGGCGCCACCATCGGGCCCTACAAAGTCGACCGCGAGATCGGGCGCGGCGGGATGGGCGTCGTCTTCCTCGCGCACGATACGCGCCTGGGGCGGACGGTCGCCCTGAAGGCGCTGCCCGAGGACGTCGCCTCCGATCCGGACCGCCTCGAACGCTTCGAGCTCGAGGCGCGCGTGCTGGCCTCGCTCAACCATCCGAACGTCGCCGCGATCTACGGGCTCGAGGTCAGCGGGGGGCACCGCTATCTCGCCCTCGAGCACGTCGAGGGGGAGACGCTCGCCGACAAGCTCTCGCGCGGGCCGCTCTCTCTACAAGAGACGCTCGACATCTGCATCGAGATCGCCGCCGGCATGGAGGCGGCGCACGACGCGGGGGTCGTCCATCGGGACTTGAAGCCGTCGAACGTGATGATCACGCCGAACGATCAGGTCAAGGTGCTGGACTTCGGGCTCGCGAAGGGGCGTGTCGCCACCGACGAGTCGGGGCTCGCGAAGTCTCCGACGTTCCTCGATTCGCCGACGACCCCATCCTCACCGACGCTCACGTCGCCCGCGGTCCCGCACTCGCCCACGCTCCCGGGCGTGATCCTCGGTACGGCGGCCTATCTCTCGCCGGAGCAGGCGCGAGGGAAGGTCGTCGACCGCCGCACCGACATCTGGTCTTTCGGCTGTGTCCTCTACGAATGCCTGACGGGAAAGCATGCGTTTCAGGGGGAGACGACCTCGGACACGATCGCGAAGGTACTGGAGCGCGACGCGGACTGGTCGGCGCTCCCCAAACACACGCCCCCGCGCCTGCGCGAGCTGCTCGAGCGCTGCCTGACCAAGGATCCCAAACGCCGCCTCCGCGACATCGGGGACGCGCACTTGGCACTCGAGGACATCAAGTCGGGGCGCCACCCCGATGCAGGCGCCGACGCGGACGCCGGACTCGACGGGGCAGCGTCCCAGCGCCGCAGCGCCATCATCGCCGGAGTCGTGGCCCTCGTCGTCGGGATCGCGCTCGGCGCTCTCTCATGGAACGCGCTCGGCCCCGCCGGGCGCCGCGGCAACCCGGGCATGACCCATCTCGCGCTGAGCCTCCCCGCCAATACGCTGCCTATCGACGGGGTGGTCACCCCCGACGGCAAGAACGTGTTCCTGCTGGCCATCCCGCACGCTCCCGGCGAAGACACGCGACCGCGACTCTACCTCCGCCGGATGGATCAGGAGTCATTCGTTCCGGTCGCGGGGACCGAGGGCGCTACCCCCGGCCTCACGGCAAGCCCGGACAGCCGCTGGGTGGTGTTCCGGGCTCCGGCCTCGGAGCAGAGCACGCGGATCCGAATCCTCAAGATGCCGGTCGACGGATCGAGTCCACCCGTGGCCATCACCGACGCGTCCGACGGCTGGTCCAACGAAGCGGCGTGGCTCGAGTCCGGGGATCTCTTCATCGCGACCGACAACGGGACGAGATACGTGCGCGTCCCGACCGGGAGCGGCACGCCCACACCGCCGCGAAAATTCGACGCGCCTGGATTCGATGGGCGCTTCACGCCACAACGCCTGGGCCTTCCAGGAGATCGAGGGGTTCTCCTCGATGCGGTCTCCTATGAAGGCGGGGTCTTCCGGCAGGGAGTCAGCGTGCTGGACTTGAAGTCCGGGAAGGTGAAGAGCCTCCTCCGAGACGGAGGATCCCCCGTCTACCTTCCGCCGGGATACCTTCTCTTCACGCGACAGGACGCGCTCTTCGCGGTTCCGTTCGATGTGGGTAGCCTCAGGATCAAGGGAGAGCCGGTCGCGCTCATCGGTGGCCTTCGCCAGAGGACGAGCTGGACCCACGCGGGCTACGACCTCACCCCGAACGGGACGCTTCTTTACGTCGCGGGTGGAAAAGCGCGGGTAGACCGCCACCTGGTCGTGTTCGGCCGGGACGGTACGGCGACCGATTGGTCGGGAGACAGGCGCGCCTTCGAATACTGGCTCGCGATTTCGCCGGACGGCAACCGGTGTCTCACGAGCATCAACAGCGCCGACGCGATCACGGAAATCTGGATCACGGAGCGCGGGCGCGGGCTGCGCCGCCTTCCAACCCGACCCGGCGCGGACTGCATGGGAGCGGTGTGGTCTCCCGACGGCCGGTACGTGGCGTACTACGAGTCGTCGCTGAGCCCGAAGGATGGCGTCTATATCGCCGCGGTCGACGGCTCCGCCCCGCTGCGGTTTCTCGCGGCGCCGCGCTCCAAGTCCGAGATCATGGTTCCGACCTCGTGGTCGCCGGACCGATCGTGGATTGCCCTCAGCTCGAATGACGGCGGCAAGTTGACGGTGTTGGTCGTGCCGGTGCCGCCTGCTTCCGGAGCCCCGGCCGTGCCGCGGCCTCTGTTCCCTGGCGAACAGCGGGGCGGCGGCTGCGTGTTCTCACCGGACGGGCGGAAAGTCGCGTATTTCACGAGGGAGTCGGGGCAGTTGGAGGTCGCGGTTCGTGGGTGGGCGAATGGGGCCGTGGTGGGAGAGCCGCTTTTCATACCGGACGCCCAGGTCTCGGTACCCCGATGGAGCCCGGACAGCAAACACGTCTTCTTTAGATCCGCGCGTGAAAAGATCGTGGATGTCGAGATCACCGAGGCATCGCGCCTCAAGGGCTCGACGCCACGCCTGTCGGCCTCGGAGCCCCGCGCGCTGTGGGACTTGGTGGCGCTTCGCATCGCGGTCGGCTCCCCGGGTGGTGCGCTCTACGATATCCTTCCCGACGGCCGTCTGCTGGCGGTCCAGAGCCCGGAAGGGGAGGACGTGCCCACCCAGGCCGAGGTCCTGCTCAACGTCACCGATGAGATAGAGAAACGCATGCACGCGGCGGGGAAGTAGGCGCGATATGGCGATTGCTTCCGGCGCTTCGATCGGCCCCTACAAGGTCGACCGCGAGATCGGGCGCGGCGGGATGGGGGTCGTCTTCCTCGCGCACGACACCCGCCTGGGACGCACGGTCGCTCTTAAGGCGCTTCCGGAGGACGTCGCGGCGGATCCGGAGCACCTCCAGAGATTCGAGCGCGAGGCGCGCGTTTTGGCGTCGCTCAACCATCCGAACGTCGCGGCGATCTACGGTCTCGAGGAGAGTGAAGGACGGCGCTACTTGGCGCTCGAGCACATCGAGGGCAAGACGCTCGCGGATCGGATCGCGCGCGGGCCGCTTCCGCTCCAAGAGACCCTCGACATCTGCATCCAGATCGCGGCCGGGGTGGAGGCGGCGCACGACGGGGGCGTGGTGCATCGGGATCTCAAGCCCTCGAATGTGATGATCACGCACGCGGATCAGGCGAAGGTGCTGGATTTCGGGCTCGCGAAGGGCCGCGTCGCGACGGACGAGTCGGGGCTCGCGAAATCCCCGGCGCTAGTGGATTCACGGCTTTCCTCGCCGACGCTCCTGCACTCGCCGACCCTGGTCTCGCCCGCGACAATCCCCGGCGTGATCCTGGGCACGGCGGCGTATCTCTCGCCCGAGCAGGCGCGCGGCAAAGTCGTCGATCGCCGCACCGACATCTGGTCTTTCGGGTGCATCCTCTACGAATGCATCACGGGGAAACGCGCGTTCGAAGGGGAGACGGTGAGCGACACGATCGCGAAGACGCTCGAGCGCGAGATGGACTGGTCCACGCTGCCCAAGTCGACGCCCCCGCGCCTCCGCGAGCTGCTCGAACGGTGCCTGACCAAGGACCCGAAACTCCGCCTGCGCGATATCGGCGAGGCGAGGCTCACGCTCGAGGAGGTAAAGTCGGGGCGTTCCGCGGCGCCCACCGATGCGGTTGTCCCTGGCGCGGCCGCGGCAAGGCGCCGTACCGCGATCCTGGTCGCGATTGGAGCCATCCTCAGCGCCGTCCTCGGCGCCCTCGCGTGGAACGCATTCGGACCCTCCTTGCGCTCCGCTCGGATGAGTGTTGTGCATCTCTCGCTGCCCGTGCCACCCGAGTTTCGGGCCTTGGCTGTTGAAATGACGCCCGGCGGCGAGGCGGCCGTCTTGATGGCCGCTCCGCGCGGTACCGGCAAAGGGGAAGCGTCGCGCCCGCGGTTGTACCTCCGCCGAATGGATCATGGCGCATTCGAGCCACTTCGCGGCACGGACGGAGTGGTCTCGTTTCTAGTGAGTCCGGACGGTCGATGGCTCTCGTTCGTATCTGCGTTATCCGGACAATCAAGCCGTTTCCAATTGTTCAAGATGCCGATCGACGGCAGCAGTCCGCCCATCCCTCTCGTCAGGGTCGACCCCAGGTGGGACCCAGAAGCGGTCTGGCTTCGCTCGGGAGATTTCATCTTCAGCACGGACGGCGGGGCGAAATACGTCCGTGTGCCCGCGAGCGGCGCCGCGAGCGCGCCGGTGAAATTCGACGCGCCGGGGTACAACGGGCGGCTGATCCCCGAGAACCCGGCACTGCCGGGAGACAGGGGCATTTTCCTGGGCGCGACCTGGTACGAGAAGGGCGTTTTCTGTCAAGGAATCGGCGTGATGGATCTCAAATCGGGCAAGGTGAAGATTCTGATACGCGACGGCGGGTCCCCGCACTACTCACCCACTGGGGGTCTCCTCTTCAGCCGATCCGGCGCTCTTCTGGCGGTCCCATTCGATTTGGCCGGCCTCCAGATCAAGGGCGAGCCGGTCGCGATCATGGATGGGCTTCGGGTGGGGTCAGAGATCCATGCGCGATTCGCCCTGGCGTCGAACGGAACGCTCACCTATCCGCCCGGCGGCGATGTCGGACCGAATCGCCGGCTGGTGATCGTCGCCCGTGACGGCAAGGTGAGCGAGTGGTCCGGGGAGCGGCAAGCGCTCGGATACTTCATGCGTGCCTCACCCGACGGGAGCCGGGCCGTGGTGTGCATCGACAGCCCGGACGAAATCACCGAACTCTGGATCTCGGAGCGCGGGCGCCCCGCTTCACATCGCCTTCAGGCCCGGCCGGGAGCGGACTGCTATGGACCGATCTGGTCTCCGGATGGCGAGCGAATCGCCTACTTCCAGCTTTCGCAGACCGGAGAGGACGGAATCTATGTCTCAAGCGTCGATGGGACCTCTCCGCCTCGCCGCATCGCGCCGCGACCTCCTCCCTCGGCGTACATCTGGACGAGCTCATGGTCGCCCAACGGGTCGACGATTCTCATGACGTTGGTCGAGGGCACGAAGACTACCCTCTGTTCGATCGCGGCAATCCCAAATGAGGGCTCGCTGTCGGCGCCGAGCCCCTTGTTTCACGACGACACGAATCGATGGACCGCGACGATCTCGCCTGACGGTCGCCTGATCGCGTATGCCTCGGAAGAGATGGGGAAACCCGACATCTATGTCTCCCGGTGGGACGGAAAGGCTCCGGTGGGCCGATCGCTGCTCGTCTCCGTCGGCGGCGGTTCGGCTCCCAGGTGGGGGCGCGAGGGGAAGCAGGTTTACTACTTGTCTCCCCAGAACAAGCTCATGGCCGTCCAAGTCGCCGCGGTGCCGGAGCTCCAAGCTTCGTCGCCAGCCGAAATCTGGGATCTTGACGCGCTGAGAATCCCTGCCGACTCGAGTCTGTTCGACATTCTCCCGGATGGTCGGCTTCTCATGGTGCAGCGCGGCGAAGGGGAGGACGAGCTGACTCGCTTCGACGTCGTGCTCAATTTCTTCGATGAGGTGAAGCAGAAGATGCGCGCGGCGGGGAAGTAGGCGCGATATGGCGATTGCCTCCGGCACTTCGATCGGTCCCTACAAGGTCGACCGCGAGATCGGACGCGGCGGGATGGGGGTCGTTTTCCTCGCGCACGACACACGCCTGGGGCGTACGGTCGCGCTGAAGGCGCTGCCGGAGGACGTCGCGGCGGATCCGGATCGTTTGCAGAGGTTCGAGCGCGAGGCGCGGGTGCTGGCGTCGCTCAACCATTCGAACGTGGCGGCGATCTACGGTCTGGAGGAGAGCGAGGGCCGCCGCTATCTCGCCCTCGAGCACATCGAGGGGGAGACCCTCGCGGATCGGATCGCGCGCGGGCCACTCCCACTCGCCGAGACCCTCGATATCTGCATCCAGATCGCGTCGGGCGTGGAGGCGGCGCACGACGGGGGCGTGGTGCACCGCGACTTGAAGCCCGCGAACGTGATGATCACGCCTGCGGATCAGGCGAAGGTGCTGGATTTCGGGCTCGCGAAGGGGCGCGTCGCGACGGACGAGTCGGGCCTCGCGAAGTCACCGGCGCTCGTGGATTCGCCGACGTTATCTTCGCCCACCCTTCCGCACTCGCCGACTTTGATCTCGCCGGCGACACTCCCCGGCGTGATCCTCGGCACCGCGGCGTATCTTTCGCCGGAGCAGGCGCGCGGCAAGGCCGTGGACCGGCGCACCGACATCTGGTCTTTCGGCTGCATCGTATACGAGTGCCTTACGGGGAAGCGCGCGTTCGAGGGGGAGACGGTGAGCGACACCATCGCGAAGATCCTCGAGCGTGAGATGGACTGGTCGACGCTGCCCAAGTCGACGCCCGCGCGCCTGCGCGAGCTGCTCGAGCGCTGCCTTACGAAGGACCCTAGGCGACGCCTGCGCGACATCGGCGACGCGCGGCTTGCGCTGGAGGAGGTCAAGTCGGGGCGGTATGCGGGCGCCGCCGGAGGCGAAGCCGCTGCGCCCGCTAGTGCGGCCGCGAAACGCCGAGGTGCGATCCTCCTCGTGGCCGCCGCGATCGCCGGCGCCATCGCGGGCGTCCTTGCCTGGAACACCTTCGGACCGCCATCCCGCGCGGCGCGCGCCCTGCCCACGCACCTTTCCGTCGCAATCCCGCCCGATATCCGGTACCTGGACGCAGCCTCGGCGCTCGGAGGCCGCGCGCTCGTCCTTCTGGGGTCGACGCGCGCCAGTAAGGACGCGGAGCCTGTTTCCCGGCTTTATGTCCGTCGCATGGATCAGAATGCCTTCGAGCCCCTTCGCGGAACGGAGAGAGCGCAGGGGTTCGCCGCGAGCCCGGACGGCAAATGGATCTTTTTCGTGGCCCCGCCCTCGGAGCAGGCCACGCAGCTCCGCGTATTCAAGGTACCGGTCGATGGCGGAAGCCCGCCCGCTCCGGTGGGGGATGTCGGTGCCAATCAAGACCCCAGACCCGCTTTGCTCGAGTCCGGCGGCATCATCATCTCCATTGATAACGGAACGAGCTACGTGCGCGCCCCCCTGAACGGGGGTCCGCCGTCGGAGCCGCGGAAGTTAGAGGCACCTGGGTACAACGGCCGCCTGTATACGGAAATTGCGCTCCCCGGGGACCGCGGCGTTTTCCTCAGAGCCATATGGTACGAGCAGGGCGTCTATCGCCAGGGGATCGGCGTCCTCGACCTCAAGTCGGGGAAGGCGAAGATCCTGATCCGCGACGGCGGGTGCCCGCACTACTTGACGACGGGTCACCTTCTTTTCACGCGGCAGGATGCCCTCTTCGCAGTCCCCTTCGATGTGGGAAGCCTCGAGGTGAAGGGCCAACCGGTCGCGATCCTGGATGGGCTTCTCCAGGCCCAGAATTGGATCAATGCGCGGTTCGACGC
>DASXTQ010000030.1:0-56775 GCA_036505295.1 Candidatus Eiseniibacteriota bacterium | reverse complement strand
GCGTTCATGTCCGCCGGCCCCAAGGCGGCCGCATTCGCGGCGTTCCTTCGCACGTTCTTCGTGGCATTCGGGCCGATCCACAGCGACTGGAACATGCTCCTCTCCGTGATCGCCGCGCTCACGATGACCGTCGGGAACGTCGCTGCCATCGCGCAGACCAACGTGAAGCGGATGCTCGCCTACTCGAGCATCGCGCACTCCGGTTACGTCTTGATCGGATTGGTAGCGGGCGGGAACGTGGGGGGAACCGCCGCGATCTTCTACCTGCTCGCCTATACGGCCATGAACCTGGGCGCCTTCGCGGTCGTGATCCTGCTCGAGCACAAAGGCATGGGGGGAGACGAGCTGCGCGATTACGCGGGGCTGGGGTTCCGTTATCCCATCATCGGAGCGATGCTGGCGCTCTTCATGATTTCGCTCTCGGGGATACCGCCCACGGTGGGGTTCGTGGGGAAGCTCTATCTCTTCGGCGCGGCGGTCCAGACGGGGCATGTCCCGCTCGCGGTGATCGCCGTGCTGAACAGCGCGGTGTCGGTCTTCTACTACCTGCGCCTGCTCGTGCTGATGTACATGCGCGAGCCTGGGGAGGTGCTGCCGCCGATCCGGGTCCCCGCGGCGATCGGGATCGCGCTTCTGGCGACATCGGTCGTGACGCTGGGCGTGGGAATTTTCCCCGGGGATTGGATCGAAGCCGCGCGCCAGGGCGTGCGGGCGCTGTTTTCGTAACCTACCGCGCCACCTTCACGGGGTAGGCCTCGAGCGCGCCTTTCAAAATATCCATCGATTTGCGGAGCGCGTCGCATTCGAGCACGTAGGCGAAGCGGATCTCGTTTTTCCCGCGGCCCGGCGTCGCGTAGAAACCGTCCCCCGGCGCGACCATGACGGTCGCGTTGTCCTTCTTGTATTCCTTGAGCATCCAGATCACGAACTCTTCCGCGTCGGCGACCGGCAGCTCGGCCATGAGGTAGAAGGCTCCCTCGGGCTTCCGCGCGAAGGCGCCCGGGATTCCGGCCAGGCCGTCGAGCACGAGATCGCGCCGTTTTCGATACTCGGCGACAACGCTCTGCGTGTAGGAGGCGGGCACCTTGTCGATTACGGCGGCGGCCCATTGGCCCAGGGTCGGCGGGCTCAACCGCGCCTGGGCGAACTTGAGCGCGGCCTCGCGCACGGCCGCGTTCTTCGAGACGAGGGTTCCCACGCGCGCCCCGCACATGTTGAGCCGCTTCGAGATCGAATCCACGAGCACCACGCGCTCCGCGACGGCGGAGCGCGTCATCGGACTCTCGTGCTTCATTCCGTCGTAGATGAATTCGCGATAGGCTTCGTCCGTGATGATCCATAGATCGAGGCGTTTCGCGAGATCGCAGATCGCATCCACCTCCGCAGCGGTGTAGGCCGTCCCCGTAGGGTTCGAGGGGGCGCAGAGAAGAATCCCTTTCGTGCGCGGGCCGGCGGCCCGCTCGATCGCCTCGATCGGCGGCAGGTGGTAGCCGGTGCGCCCGTCGCAGGGGATCGGCTTCACCTCGACCCCGGCCAGGAGCGCCATCGTGGCGTAATTCGTGTAGAAGGGCTCGAAGAGGATCACCTCGTCGCCCGGATTGAAGAGGGCCCAGAACGCGAACTGGAGCGCCTCGCTCCCACCCACCGTGGTGATCATCTCCTTGGGGGCGACCTCGAGGCCGTGCTGCGCGTAGTAGCGCGACATCGCCTCCACGAATTCCGGGATTCCTCCCGACGGGCTGTAGGGCACGTACTTCCCCGGGTAGGTCCTGAGCCGCTCCATCACGATCTCGGGCGTGGGGATGTCGGGCTGGCCGATGTTCAGGTAGTAGACTTTTCTGCCGCTCCTCACGGCCTGATCCGCGTAGGGTGCCAGGCGGCGGATCGGCGATGCCTGAGCCTTGGTGCCTCGACTCGAAACGTTCATCGGGGGCCTTTCTCTCCGGTGTAGGGCGTCGTCAGGACCCCTCGCAGGAGCTTCACGGTCTGTTCAAGGTCCGACGCGTGGATGAACACGCGGGGTCCTCCGGTCTTTCGCGCCGGGATCGCAACGAGCGCCGTGGGTACTCCCGACCTCGCCGCGCGCACCGTCCGCGCGTCGCTCCCGCCCGATTCGCGGATCAGCCACTGATGCGGCACGCGCGCCGCCTTGGCGGCCCGCTTCACCAAGGCGAGGGCCGCAGGGTGGGGGAGGTAGCCCTCCTCTTTCAGGCCGAGGCACGGCCCCTTCCCGAGCGCGATGTCTCCCGATCCCTTCGATTCTCCCACGAAGGCCACGTCCAGGACCACCGCCACGTCGGGCTCGATGCCAAACGCGCTCGTGGCCGCGCCGCGCGCGCCGAGATCCGATTGCGCGCTGAAGACGACGTGGAGATCGTTCCGGACCCCGCGAGCGTTCCTGATTGCCGCAAGAATCGCGGCGCACCCCGCGCGATTGTCCAGATTCCCGCCGCACCAGAGGTTCCCGAGCCTTTCCGCCCGGTCGACGAGCGCGCCCACGGTGCCCACCGCGATCTCCTTGGAGGCTCGCCGGTCGCCCAGGCCTGTTTCCAAATAAAGCGCCTCGGGCTCGACCTCGCGAGTCTCCTTCGAATCCTTGGGGCGATCCCACCCCACCACGCCGCGCGCGGTGCCGTTCAGGGTGACCGTGGCCCCGATCCAATCCGCGGCGCTGGTTTGGCCCAGAATCGAGAGGCGCGCGAGCCCGGAGGAGTCGACGCGGGTGACGATGACGCCGGGCGCATCCATGTGGGCCGTCAGGAGAAGCCGCGGCCCTTTGCCCGCGATATGAAGGTGCACGTTTCCCAGCGCGTCCTCGCGCGTCACTCCGGCACCCTTGAGCGCACGCTTCAGGACGGCACGGATTCCTGTCTCGCGTCCGGGGGGGCCGTACGCCTCGCTCAATGCCGGGAGCAGCGAATCGAGATGTGAGGATGGGGGGCTCACGGCCACTCCTTTTTGAGGGACTCGAGGGTATGCCAGATCAAGGTGACGGTCCGTTGCGCGTCGCGTATGTCGAGGTAGGCCGCGGGCGCGTGGATGTAGCGGCAGACGACCGAGACGACTGCGGACGGGACGCCCGCGCCCGAAATGGCAATCCGGCCCGCGTCGGTGCCGCCCACGCCGGGGCGCTTCCACTGGGTCGGGACGCGGTGGCGCTTCGCGGTCTCCTGGATCGAGTCGAGGAGACGGGCGTGCGCCATGAGCGAGCGGTCCTGCACGGTCAGGGCCGGGCCCCGGCCCATGTAGGGGTACTGTTCCTCCAGGGGAGAGCCTGGCGATTCGCCCGAAGCGGTGCCCTCGAGCACGATCGCGAGATCGGGGCCGACGCGCCGCGCGGCCGCGGCCGCCCCGCGGAGGCCGACCTCCTCCTGGACGCTCCACACCGCAGTGACGGGTACCGGCGGGCGTCGCTGAATCAGGCTCGCGAGCACCGCGCAACCGGCACGGTCGTCGAACGCTTTTCCCTTCCGGGTGGTGCCCCACGCCTCGTACGTCGTGTCGAAGACGGCGTAGTCGCCGACCGAGACGCGCTCCTCCGCTTCCTCGCGCGTGCTGGCGCCGATATCGAGGTAGAGATCGTCCGCGGGCGTAACCTTGTCGCGTTCCGTGCGCGGAACGAGGTGCGGTGGGAGCGCGCCGATCACGCCACGCACGGCGCGCGGGCCGATCCGGAACGGCTGTCCGGGGAGGATTCGCGGATCGATTCCGCCGACGCGCCGGAACTTGAGCCGACCCTCCTTCTCGACCGCGGTCACCATGAGGCCGACCTCGTCCATGTGCGCACAGAGCATCACGTGCGGGCCCCCGCCGCGCCTTGAACCGCGGGAGCCACCCGCGCCCCGCGAGGACTTCGCCGGCTCAATGCGGGCGACGAGGCTCCCCATGGGGTCAACCTCCATGGAATCCACGCCCTCGCGGGCGCAGTCGGCGAGGATCGCGCGAACCGCCTCCTCGCCGCCGCTGACGCCGGGCGCATTGGAGAGCGCCTCGAGAACCCCTTCCTGGAAGCGCGGGGCTCCGTTGCCGGTCACTTCAGCACCTCGAGCGCCCGCCATTCGGGGGAAAGCTCGGAGAGGAAGTGCGCGAGAAGATGCGCGCAGCGATCCACGTCGCGCGGCTCCACCGTCTCGACCCCGGTGTGCATGTAGCGGCATGGGATGCCGATGACCGCGGTCGGAACGCCCTCGCTGGCGATCTGGATGTCCATCGCGTCCGTTCCCGACCCCGTAGGGCAGGGCTCGATCCGGTACGGCATCGCGAGCGCCTTGGCGGAGCGCTTGAGCCCGTCGAGGATCCTCGGGTGGATATTCCCGCCGATCGCGAGCGCGGGTCCGCTGCCCAAGGGAACCGTGTCCCCTTCGCGCGCGCCGGGCATGTCGCCGTGGCTCACGTCGATCGCGATGCCCAGCTGGGGCGAGAGATTCTCGGCGGCCGTGCGTGCGCCGAGACACACCACGCCGAACTCCTCTTCGACCGTGGCCACCGCGACGACATCCCAAGCGGGCCGCCTGGCGCGGAGCAGCTCGAGGGTGCGGAGCATCACGACCACCCCCGCGCGGTCGTCCATCCCAGGCGCCGCCATCCGATCGCCCAGAAGCGCGATCGGGCGTTGGCGGAGCGTCACCATGGTTCCGATCTGCGCCTTGCGCCGCACCTCCCGCTCAGGGCGGGCACAATCCAGGTAGAGGTCCTCGAGCAGGATCGGACGATCGGCATCTCCGGGTTTTTGCAAATGCGGCGGGCGTGTTCCGAAGACCGCGATCATCGGCGGAGTTGAGTGCACGACGACTTCCTTGCCGGGCAGGGTGCGGGAGTCGAAGCCGCCGACCTCGGTTACGCGGATGAAGCCGCCCGGCTCGATCGCCCGGACGAGGAAACCGATCTTGTCCATGTGCGCCGCGAGAAGCGCCCTGGGCCGCGGCGCTGGGCCGATTCCGTCGATCCAGGCGTAGACGCTCCCCATGCGGTCGCGCTCCACGCGGTCGGCGACCGTGCGGAACGCTTTCTTCAGCTCGCGCGCGGCCTCCTCCTCCTGGCCCGGAACGCCGGGGAGCGAGGTGATGAAGCTCAGCCACTCCGCGCTCGTGCTATCGCCGTTCAGAGCCATAGCACTGCAATTTAGTGCACCCGGTCGGCGAAGGGCAAATGTAAACTCCGCGCTCCGATGGGCTCGCTTCGCATGGCGTTGGCGCTCCCGCACCTGGGCGTCTACGGAGGCATACGTCGATTCCTCGAGCTGGGAGAGGTCTGGATCCGGCGCGGTCACGAGGTCGCCATCCTGATTCCGGAGGGATCCGCGGGGCGTCCGTGGATCCCGTTTTCGGGCTCGATCCTTCCATTGTCCGAGCTTCCGTTTGGCGGGTGGGACCTATTGCTCTCGCCCGATCCCGAGCTTTTCCTCGCCTGCCGCGCCCCGGGCGCCCTCCGCGTCTACTACTCCGTGCTGGAGCACGCTCCATCGGAGAAGCGGGCCCTCCGTTCCGCGGATCTCGTGCTCGCGAACTCGACGGGCATGCGCCGCTATCTCGCGCGGAAGGGGATCCGTGCCGAGGACGCCGCCGGAGGCGTGAACGTGGACTTCTTTAAGCCGCCCGAGGGCGCCCGGCGCCGGGCCCCGGTGGCCGCCGGACCGGTGCGGGCGCTGGTGTACGGGCGGGTCTCGCGAAGACGGAAGGGGACGTGGACCGCCGCGCGGGCCATCGAGCGCGCTTCGGTCGCGTCGGGCGTGCCGGTCACGCTGACGCTCTTCGACGCTCCGCCGGACGGTGCCGAGAGACCGCGGCTCCCGCGGTCTCTCCTCATACCGCATGAGTGGGTGCTGAACCCCACCCAGCGCGAGCTGGCGGATCTCTACGGCGAGACGGACCTATTCGTCAGCGCGGAGCGGCGCGCGGGGTGGTGCAACACGGCGGCCGAAGCGATGGCGTGCGGCGCCGCTGTCGTATGCACCAGAAGCGGGACGGAGGACTTCGCCCTCGACGGGGTCACCGCGAGCGTGGTCCGGTGGAGGTGGAGCTTGATCATCGCCCGCGCGGTCGGCGCGCTCCTCCGCGATCCCGTCCGGCGCTCGGCGCTCGCGGCGCGCGGCCGGGCGAGGATTCAGGAATTCTCCTGGGAGCGCACGGCCGATCGGATCGAACGTGCGCTCGAGAAGAAACTGGGAGGTCGATCGCGTGCCCAAGCCCCAACGCCCGCGACCCGGTAGGGCCGGGAAGGCGGGGCCCCGGCGCGGCCGGCGCCGCGCCGCCCGCGCACCGCGGGTCGTGCTGATCCTGGCGGCGTACCCCCGCCGCGCCGCGGCGGAGCGAGCGGCTCGCCTCTTGGTCCGCGACCGCGTCCTGGCGTGCGCCACCGTGACCGCGCCCGCGCGGTCGTTCTATTTCTGGAAGGGGCGGGAAGTGGCGGAGGCCGGCGCGCTCCTCTATGGAAAGACCACGGCGGCCCGAGCGGGCGACGCCGTGCGGGGGATCCGCGAGAACCACCCCGACCAGGTTCCGGAAATCCTCGTTCTCAGGATCGCGGCGGGCGAGCCGGGCTATCTCTCCTGGGTAGCGGCTCAGGTAGCCCGCCGATGAAAAGATCGAAGCACAGGGCCGAATCGGGGTGGCTCTTCCACGGCGGGCGCATCCTCGACGCTCCCCGGGCGGGGGAGGCGCTGCGCGGCCGACCCGCAGGGTTCCTCAGGGGCCTGGGCGCGGCGGCCCGGGACCGATATCGAGAGGCGGTGCTGGTTCGCGGGGAAAGGATCGAAGCCGTAGGGCCCTTCGAATCGCTGCGCCGCGCGGCGGGCCGCGGTGTGCGGTCGGTCAACCTCCGCGGCGGGACCCTCACGCCGGGATTCGTTGACTCCCATATTCACCTCCTGACATGGATTCGCGCAAAGAGCGATGTGTGGCTCACGCGGCAATCCCCCGAAGGCATCGAGGAGGCGGTCCGCGCGGCACGGGCACAGGCCAAGGAGGATTCCTGGATCACGATCCGCGGCTGGGTTCCTCGGGAGTGGTCGGGCGAGCTCAGGCGCAGGGCGACCCTCGACCGGGTGCTCGGCGACCGGCCCTTGCTTCTCTACGCGATCGACGGGCACTCCTTCTGGGGGAACTCCGCGGCGTTGAGCGCCGCGGGCATCGGGGCGTACACGCGCGATCCCTCGGGAGGGGTTGTGGATCGCGACAAGGCTTCAGGAGAGCCGACGGGGATCCTCATCGAGGAAGCGAGGACCCTGATGAGTCCTTTCGTCACTCGCCCGCGCGATCCGGCCGACGACCTCGCGACCGCGATCCGGAAGGTGCACTCCCTCGGCATCACGGGCGCCCACGATTTCGACCGCGAAGACATCTGGAGCGCCGGGCAGCAACTGAGTGAGAAAAGCCGCCTGCCCTTCCGGCTCCTGCTCTCCGTCCCCGCCGCGAAGCTCGACTCCGCAGATCTACTCGAATTGCGGAGCGGATGGGGGAGCGATCGGCTGCGGGTCGGTCCCGTGAAGTTTTTCGCGGACGGGACGGTCGGATCGGGAACCGCGCTCCTCGAGGAAGAGTACGACGACGGTACGGGCAGAGGGATCGAGGTGATGCCTCGCTCCGAGCTCGCGGACCGATGCACGGCCGCCCGGAAGGCCGGCCTCACCGTCGCGATCCACGCGATCGGGGACCGCGCGGTGCGGAACGCGCTCGACGCGATCCAAGCCGCGATGGAAAGCGGGGGCGGGTTTCCGCTCCCACCCCGGATCGAACACGTTCAACTCGCACGGGAAGAGGATTTTCCCCGGTTCAAGGGCCTTGGCGTTCTGGCATCGGTGCAACCCATCCATCAGGTCACGGACCGCGACGTCGCGCGGCGCAGGTGGGGCGCGCGCACCGCTCGCTCCTACGCCTACCGCTCCCTCCAGCGCGCCGGCGCGAAGCTTCTCTTCGGGTCGGACGCTCCCTTTGACCGCCCCGGCCCGCTTCTTGCCCTCCAGGCGGCCCTGCTGCGCCGGCGGGGGGACGAGCCCGACACCGAGGCGTTCCATCCCGAGCAGCGGATCGGGCTCCCCCAGGCGCTCCGCGCGCACCTGGAGGAACCCAATCGCATGGCGGGCTGGGGGACGCCGCTGGGGCGGATCGAGGCTGGATGGGGCGCGGATCTGGTCGTATTCGACCAGGATCTTCTTCGGATACCCCCTGGCGACCTCCATCGGGCGAAGGTCTGCGGGGTGTGGGTCGCCGGAACCCGGGTCCACGGCGGCAACTCGCTCTAAATCTTCGGTTTTCGAGCGAATCGTGCTTTCTTGGAACGGTTCACGCTGTTATAATCATCAATGGTTCTCACCTCGTGTCGTCTCGCCGGGCGGGTCTCACTCCGAGGCCGGTCTCGAATGAAGAAGATGAAGCTCCTCGTCGGTATCCTCACCGTCGCGTCCGCCCTTGCTTTCGCGCCGTCTCTCTCGCACGCCCAGTCCTTTGCGTTCGGGAAAAACAAGGTGCACTACAACTCGTTTCAATGGCTGACGCTTCGCGGCGATCACGTGGAGATCTTCTACTATCCGGAAGAGGAGCCGCTCGCCCGCGCGGCGCTTTCCCTCGCCGAGGACAGCTATCAGGACTTGAAGGGCAAGTTCCAGCACGAGGTCCCGCACTCGATCCCCCTGATCGTCTACTCCTCGCATCAGCATTTCGAGCAAACAAACGTGAGCCCGTACTCGCTTCCCGAGGGCGTGCAAGGGTTCACCGAGTTCTCGAAGGGCCGAGTTGTTCTCCCCTATACGGGATCCTTCGCTGAATTCCGGCACGTGATCCATCACGAGCTGGTGCACGTGTTCCAGCTCGCCATCTTGGAAGAGGTCTACAAGAAGCACCGCAAGGCCTCCTACATCGTGCCGCCGCTCTGGTTTTCCGAGGGGCTCGCTGAATACTGGTCCACGAAATGGGACTCGCAGGGAACCATGGTGGTGAGCGACATGGTCCTCGAGGATCGCCTGCCGGGCATTCAGGATCTGTGGCGTTACAACGGAACCTTCGCGGTCTACAAGCTTGGGCAGAGCCTGTGCCAGTACATCGGCGAGACCTATGGGGACGACGCGCTGAGGCGGCTCTATACGGAAATCTACAAGGACGATCGTTTCGAAAAGCTGCTGCAGCGCGTGACGGGCGTCCCAACGCGCCGGCTCTCCGATGATTGGATCTACCGCTTGAAGCGGCAGTATTTCCCCGAGGTGAAAGACCGGATGACGCTCGCGCTCGCGGGAGAGGAAATGGCCGGCTCGCAGGGCGTGAATCTGAAACCCGTCGCGGTGCCCGACTCGACCCTCCTCGGCGGCTGCCGGTATTTCTTCATCTCGGCGCGCAGTGGCTACACGAACATCTACAGCGCGTCGTGGCGCGGCCGCGAACAGGATGTCCGATCGGTGGTGCGCGGGCAGCGGGCGGCGCAGTTCGAATCGTTCCATCCCTTCCAAAGCCGGATCGACGTTTCCAGCAAGGGGGAGCTCGTGTTCGTCTCGAAGTGGAACGAGCGGGACGCGATCTTCATCTACGACGTTACCGGCAAGAAGGTCCTTCTCCGCGAGTACCTGGACGACCTGATCGCGCTTTCCTCGCCGGCCTGGAATCGCGAGGGGACCAAGATCGCAGTCGCCGGTCTCAAGCCGTCGGGGCAGATGGACATCTATGTGTTCGACCGCGCGACGAAGGAGCTGACCCGGCTCACGAACGACTTCTATACGGACCTGGATCCGACGTGGTCGCCGGACGGAAAGCAGATCGCGTTCAGCTCGGACCGGACGCGCTTCGGCGCCGACGGGCACCAGAATCTCTTTCTCATCGATACGCAGACGCTCGCGATCCGCTATCTCACGTGCGGCGCGTGGTCGGATCAGACGCCAACCTGGTCTCCGGACGGAAGCCGGATCGCGTTCGCTTCGGACCGGAGCGGATCCCTGGACCTCTACTCCGTCACCCCGAACGGTGACGGCGGAAGGTTCAAACGGCTCCTCGGCGCTGCGATGGATCCATCGTGGCTCCCGGGAGGCAAGGGGCTCCTCTTCACGGGCTATCGCCGCGGCGGTTTCGCGGTATATCAGATGCCCGTTTCCGAGCAGGTCGTCGACTCCTTCTCGCTCGAGACGGTTGACGTGCCGTCGACGTGGCGGTGGGAAGACACGCTCGCGCGCTCGACCCAGCGTCCCATGCCCTACGAGCCTCGCTACGGGCTCGACCTCGTTCAGGGCGGGATCGCGGTGGAGCCGACCGAAAACATCGGCGAGGGGCTCCAGGGCGCGGTGAGCGATCTCCTCGGAAACCACCTGTTCTACTTCCAACTGGGAAACACGGCCCAGTCCACGTCGGACATCCTCTCCCGGATGAGCGGAGGCGCCTGGTATATCAACCTCCAGCATCGCTGGAACTACGGAGTCGGCGCCTTCCACACCGCAGGGGACTATCAGGACGCAATCGGGGCGCAATACTTCGAGCGGAGAGCGGGAGCCTCGATCCTGGCAAGCTACCCCTTCTCACGCTTCAGCCGCATCGAAGGCACGGCACAGGGCTACTACGATGAAAAGGTGCGCGATTTCGGCACATCGCGGCGCGGGTTCCTCACGACGCACTCTCTTTCCCTGGTTCGGGACAACGCCCTCTGGTTCGCGACGGGACCGCGCGACGGCGCCCGCTACAACTTGACCGGGGCGCTCACGACCAACTGGAACAACGGCCGGACCGAAAACGTGCTGGTGAGCGCCGATCTCAGGCGGTACCTGCGCACAAGCCAGTGGACGACGGTCGCCTTGAGGCTCCAGTCGCGCGTGAGCTCCGGGGCCGATCCCCAACGGTTCGCGATGGGAGGCTCCTACTCCCTGCGCGGGTACGGGCGGCGGAGCATCTACGGTACGCGGATGTACCTGGTCAACGCGGAGTACCGCTTCCCGCTCTTCGACAGACTGGTCCTTGGGGTTCCGCTTCAATCGCTCGAGCTTCCGGGGATCGAGGGGGCTGTGTTCGCCGACGCGGGCAACGCGTGGGAGAAGTTCGAGAAATTCCCGCGCCCGAAGGGAAGCTTCGGCCTCGGTCTCAGGATGAGCCTGGGCGGTTACTTCGTATTGCGCTACGATCTGGCTCGGCAAACGGATTTCCAGAGGGTCAAGCCGGGCTGGGAGCGCGAATTTTACGTGGGTTTCGACTACTAAACCTCGACTTGGCGGCGGGGCACGCAAGGTCTGCTACGCGGTCGCTCTGGCAACCGCGGTCCTTTTCGCGTCCCCGTCCCAAGTTCTCGCCGGCTCCTATCTCCAGCGCGAGCTAGCGCCCCCCGACTCCTCGTCCGGGGCGCTCTTCGTTGAGACCGCGCCGCCGGGTCTGCTGATCCTCATCGACGAGGTTCAGGCCGGGCGCTCCCCGCTGGGGCCGATCTGGCTCCCGGCGAAGACCGTCCGCGTTCGCGCGCTTCCCGAGGATCCCCGCCACTTCGACGATGCCTCCGACGCGGCGCAGGCGACCATCCGCCCAGGCGTGACGGCGCGCGTCTTTCTCGACTTGAGGCCCCGCGTCATGCTCCGAAGCGCGCCCGAGCCGGCGCAGGTGTTCCGCGCCGCATTGACCGGTGCTGATTCGCTCCTTGGCGAGACGCCGCTCGCGGTCAGTCCGGTGCTGCTCGAGGGGAATCGATTCCGGTTTCACGCGCCGGATCATGCCGATACTACCGTTTCCGGAGATTCCCTCTTGGACACGGGGCAAGCGTCCGGGTCCGCGAGCGTGTCGATGCGCCGGGTGGCGCAGACCCTCGCCGCCCCGGCTCGGCGGCCGCCGGTGTACCGGCGCCCGTGGCTCCAATGGAGCCTTGTGGGAGTGGGCGCGGGCCTTACCGGGGCCGCGGCGCTCCTCCGGCGCGAAGGGGATCAATGGTACGACCGATACCTGGAAAGCTCGGATCGCCGCGTGCTGGATACCTACTTCAACCGCGCGGTGCATTACGACCACCTCTCGCTCGTATCGCTCGGGGTCGGCCAGGTCCTTTTCACCGGGGGCCTCTTTCTCCTCGTGAGCGGCTCCGGCCGGTGATTCGGGGTACGACTCTTCTCCTGACGGCCACGCTCTTCCTCTCGGGGTGCACGACCCGCGAGCGGCTCAACCCCCTCGATCCCAAGAACACCGCCACGCAGGGCGGGCTCGCCGGATTCAACGCCATCGCCGCCGACGGCGTCGTCGAGTTCCGGTGGCCGGCGCTCTCCGTAGAGGGAGTCGTGGGCTATCGCGTCCAACGCTGGAGACCGGGGGATGCCCCGCAGCCCCTGGGCCTCACCGATTACCATGCCGACGCCAGCGCGGGGGAAGACAGCGCGGTCGTGAACGATTCGACGTACGTCTATCGCCTGATCGCGCACCTGGCGAACGGAGACAGCGCGGCCAGCCCCCCGGACACGGCCACGCCGGGCGTGAGGCGCATTTTCGTGCTCGAGGCAAACGTCCCGTCTTTATCGAGGCTCAGTCCCGATGGGAGGGACCTGCTCTTCGAGCGCGTATCCGACGAAAGCTATGTGGATCTGGAGCTCGACCGGAACCGCGGACTCCTCTGGCTCGTTGCGGAGACGGATGGGCTCGTGCTCCGAAAATCCCAAGACGGCGCCACGATCGGCGCGGCCCTACCGATCGGCGCTCCCGGAGACGTGTCGGTTTCGGAGAATCGGGGCATCGGATGGGTTGTATCCCTCTCGGAGCAGCGCGTCGTTTCCTTCGGCCCCGACTTGAACGACCCGACGCCGCAGCGCTGGATCACCGCGGTCGGGAGCCCGCGCGTTGTCGAGGCGGGCACCCTCGATCCCACCGTTTGGGTCGGGAACGAAGAAGGAGTCGTCTATCGGTTCCGCGCTCAGGACCTCTTCCTCACACACCAGTGGACGTTGGGTGCGGGCCAGATCCGCGCGATCGCGCTCGACGAATCGATCGGGTGCGCATGGGTCGCGACGCGTTTGCTCGACTCGGGAAGCCTCTTCTACCTCAACCCGGCCGACAGCTCCGCGACCCTCGTGCGTACGAGTCTCTCGAACACCGCCGACCTCGAGGTCGACCCGCAGAGCGGCGATCTCTGGTTGAGCGAGCGGGGCCCGTCCGGCTTCGGCGTCGGGCGGTTGAGCCGCATCGCGCGCTCGGGCGCCACGCTCGCGACCGTGAACGCGCTCGAGCCCTACGGCCTCGAGGTCGATCCGATCGACGGATCATGCTGGGTCACCGATCTCCGCTCGAATCGTCTCCTTCATGTCGACCGGTCGGGCGCAATCCTACAATCTTCTACCCCCCTCCAAACTCCGTACGCCGTGCGGGTCGCCATCCCCTGAAGAAAGCTTCTCAGTTCCGTGGCATGGGAGTTGCGAAATCCTCGATCCGGGCCGCGGGCTCTCGGGCCGTGTCGGACAGGGGCCGGAGCCGCGATCCGCGACCGTGGAAAGTAGATAGGGCCGCTTTGGGAAAGGGTCGGGCGGGCAGTGGGAGGCCGGGCGCCGGGGGCATGGGCGATGGAGATGGGTTCTCGGAGATTGCAGTCTGCAATCGTGAGGAGGAAAGACCGGATGCCACGCACGCGTCAGGCGAAGCTCGCAACGGTGGAAGTCGTCGAGAACGTCGCACGTCACGTACCGGGCTATCGTGGATACCTGGAGCCCTCCCAGCGCCGCGAGGACGATCGGCGTTTTCGCTCGAGTGTCGCGGAGCACCTGAACGCAGAGGCGCACCGGCTCGAACGGATCGAGAGCCGTCAGTTCCGTGAGGACTTCTCGGATTTTCTCGAGGAATTGGACGGAAGCGCGCGCAAGCTCGAGTTCCTCGCCGGCACGATTGTGATCGAGCCGAGCCAGCGCGCCTACACCGACGGCGTCGTCGACCCCGTCGGCGGGATCGACCGCGACATCGTGGAGCAGATCGACCGTTTGCATCGGCTCGTTCACGAGCTCGAGAAGGCCTACAAGCACGATGAGCAGTTCGAGATGAACCTCGCCGAGCTTCGTGGGCTCACGGAGTCGATCGCCGATTTGATCGAGCAGCGGAACGTTGCCCTGACGCGGTAGCGTCGTTCCCATCCCCCCGGCCGCACCCTTGCGGTGCTCCTCGTTGCGAGGGGCAGCCGACCAAGGTATGATCCCCGCGGTCCTTCCCGGCTCGGCACAATCCCGAGGTTCCGCACTTGACCCGGCTTCTCTACCACGAAGATTCCACCATTCGAGATTTCGAGGGCACCGTGCTCCATTCGATCGAACGGGACGGCGCGACGTGGGTGGAGCTGGATCGGACCGCGTTTTACCCCGGAGGAGGGGGACAGCCCGCGGACCGCGGCCGGCTCGACGCGCTCCCGGTCGCCGACGTATCCGAGGAAGCGGGACGGGTGTGGCACCGCGTCGAGGGGGTGCTGGCGCCCGGCTCCCGCGTGGAAGGCTCGGTTGACTGGGCGCGGCGATTCGATCACATGCAGCAGCACACCGGCCAGCACATCCTCTCCCAGGCGTTCATCGCCGTCGTCGGCGCCGAGACGCGCTCGTTCCACCTCGGAGAGGAGGAGGTCTCGATCGACGTCGCCCACCCGGGGCCCGACCCCGGGATGCTCCGCAGCGTGGAGGAACGGGCGAACGAGGTCGTGTGGGAAGACCGCGAGATCCTGATCCACCAGGTTCCCCGCGAGGAGATCGGCCGGTTTCCGCTCCGCAAGCTTCCGGCCGTCGAAGGGATCGTGCGGGTCGTGGAAGTGCAGGGTTTCGATTGGTCGGCCTGTGGCGGCACCCACGTGCGCCGGACCGGACAAGTCGGCATCGTGACCATTCTCTCCACCGAGAAGTACAAGGGGGGAACGCGGGTGGCGTTCGTCTGCGGCGGGCGCGCGCTCCGGCGCCAGAGGGACCGGGCGCGGCTTCTTCGCGAGCTTTCCCTCGCCTTCACGGCGGGGGAGGGGGACCTCCCCAAGGCCGTGGCGCGGCTCAAGGAGGAGCGCGAGCGCCTCGACAAGAGGCTCAAGACCCTGCTCGCCTCCGAGCTCATGCGGGAGGCCGCGGCGCTTATCGAGGCTGCGCCACGGGGCTTGCGGGGCCCGGTCGTGGCACGGCATTTCCCCGACCGGGACTCCGGGGAGATCGGCGCCCTGGCCTCGCTGATCGCGGGCCGCGGGGCTATTGCGCTCCTCGCCGCCGGAGGCGAGATACCGAGGGCGCACTTTTCAGCGCCAGCGGGTACAATATCCATGGGCGATCTCCTGGGCAGGCTCTGCCGCGAGTACGGAGGGAAAGGGGGCGGTCGGCCCGAATCGGCCCAGGGAGCAATCCCGGCGCACGCCTTGGAGGCGGCGCTCGATGCCGCGAGAGCGGCCGCGCTCGCCGGAGCACAGGAAGGGACGACGGCATGAACGGGTGGGGCAGTCGGTCGGAGATCTCGCGCGCCAAGCGGGGCCGCGGGATTCGGCTCGCGCTCGCGATGCTCTTTTGGCTCGGGGCTCTTTCCGCCCCCGCCCCCTCCACCGCGCAGTACTTCGGCCAAAACAAGGTTCACTACAAGAAGTTCCGCTGGTCGGTGCTCAAGACCGAGCACTTCGACGTCTATTACTACCAGGGTGAGGACGAAGCCGTTCAGGACGCCGCGGTCATGGCCGAGCGGGCGTACAAGAGGCTCAGCCGCGTGCTCGACCACCAAATCAAGTCCAAAATCCCGCTCGTCCTCTATGCCTCGCACACGGATTTCGAGCAAACGAACATCACACCGGAGCTGATCGGGGTCGGCACCGGGGGAGTCACGGAATTCCTCAAGCGCCGCGTGTTTCTTCCGTTCACCGGCTCCTACGGGGAGCTGGACCACGTTCTGACCCACGAGCTGGTTCACGCGTTCCAGGTCGACATCCTGTTCGGGGACCGGCAAGGCCTCGTCGGGAATCCCTTCGCGTCATCACCGCCGCTCTGGTTCATGGAAGGAATGGCCGAATACCTCTCGATCGCGGAGGTGGATAACAACACCAAGATGTGGCTTCGGGATGCTTCGCTCGAGGGATACCTGACCCCGATCCGCGTGCTCGAGTACGTGGGGGACATCCGCGTCTATCGTTTCGGCCAGTCAATCTGGGAGTTCATCGCCGACACGTACGGCGTCCAGAAAATCGGCGAGATCTTGAAGAGGACCCGGCGCATGGGGAGCGCGGATCGAGCGCTCGAGTCTTCGACCGGGCTCACGGTGGACGTGCTGTCCAAGAAGTGGACCGAGTCCGTTCGCAAGGAGTACCTACCGCAGATCGCCGATTACGACAAGGCGGACCGAATCGCCGGAAAGCTGACGGACGCCGAGCGCGACCTGTCGAATTTCAACGTCGCCCCTTCGGTCTCTCCCAGCGGGACCCAGATGGTCTTTATCTCGGACCGCAGCATGTACAACGATCTTTATCTGGCCTCCGCGCTCGACGGCAGAATATTCAAGAAGCTCGTCGAAGGTGAGCGGACCGGAACCTTCGAGTCGCTCCGCTTCTTCAACACCGCCATCGCCTGGTCTCCCGACGAGACCCAGGTCGCCCTGCCTGCCAAGAGCGGCGGGGAGGACGCGATCTACCTGATCGGGGTTCCATCGGGGAAAGTGAAGAGGAAGCTCAAGTTCGGTCTCGACGCGATCTATTCGCCGACGTGGTCGCCGGACGGGCGGAAGCTCGCGTTCGTGGGACTGAAGGAGGGGCACTCGAAGCTCTACATCTGCGACGTCGACGGCAAGAACCTGCGCGAGGTGCTTGGGGGGAAGTACGCCGCCCGGGATCCGTCCTGGTCTCCGGATGGGACGCGGATCGTGTTCGCGACCGACCAAGGCCCCGATACCGACGTGAAGCGGCTCATGTTCGGAAAGCTCCAGATCGCCATTCTCGAGGTCGAGAGCGGCAAGGTGACCGTGCTTCCCAATCAGCGCGGCATGAACATCTCACCGCAGTGGGGGCCGGGGGGATCCTCGGTCGTGTTCGTCTCCGATCGCTTCGGCATTCCGAACATCTTCCGCATGGACCTTGCGACCGGCCAGACGGCCCGGCTCTCGAATCTGCTTGCGGGGGTTTCCGGCATCGTTCCGGAGAGCCCATGCATCTCTCTCTCCCGCGACGGCAAGCGGCTGCTCTTCTCGGCGTTCACGCGCGGCGGTTGGGACATCTACTCGGTCCGGGACGTCCCGAAATTCCTCGTCTCGCCGCCTGTCGTCGCCAACGAAGGCTCGGGGCCGCTGGGTGAGGCGCCGCTCCTGGCCCAGGCGGGGACCTCCGAGGGAATGTCCGATCCGATCAAAGTCGGGCTGGACGCTCCGCCGGTCGCGCCCCCCCTTCAAACGACCCCGGCCACAGGCGACTCGGTTGCGGCTGGGGCCGCAAGGGACTCCACCCATGCGGTCCAGGACACGACCCTCACGCTCTTCGTGCGCCAGGCATACCGGGAGCCGCTCGTCGACAGCACCACATTCCGGCACGCTCCCTATAAGCCCAGGTTTTCGCGCGATTACGTCTCCGGGGGCGCTTTCTTCGCGTCCAACATCGGATTCGCCGGCTCCACCGTCATGTCCTTCAGCGACGTGCTCGGCAACCACAATATCCTCGCGGTGCTCAATCTCTTCGGCGACCTCGCGAACTCCGACATCTACCTCGCGTACTCGAACCTCTCGCACCGCACGAACTATACGGTCGCCGCGTTCCAGTACCGGACCGACCTCCTGTTGTTCTCCTCACCGAGCAGCGACGAGGTCGAAAGCCAGATCTACCGGGGCGGGGCCCTTCTTTTCGCGTGGCCGTTCAGCCGGTTCCGGCGCATCGAATACGGCGCCGAGGCCGCCGCGCTCGACAAGGGGGTGCTCCTCTATAACTACGACCTGGGGACCGTCTCGCAGCAGGCGGCGGACAAGACCTATCTCTACGTGGCGCCAAACGTCGGTCTGGTCGCCGACAACGCGCTCTACGGATCCACGGGGCCGATCAACGGGGGCCGTTCGAGCTACACCGCGGAGCAGGCGTTCGGCGACGTCTCCTACACGACGCTCATGATGGATTGGCGACGCTATGCGAACATCCACCACAATTACGCGTTCGCCCAGCGCCTCATCGCCGCATCGAGCTTCGGGCGTGATCCGAAGCGCTTCCGCTTCGGGGGCGCGTTCACGTTCCGCGGCGTCGGTTACGGGGACCTCAAGGGTTCGAACGCGCTCCTGGGAAATCTCGAGTTCCGCTTTCCGCTGATCGAGCAGCTCCGTTTCGGTTGGCCGGGGCGGATCACCCTGGGCGGAATCAACGGCGTGATGTTCCTGGACGCGGCGAGCGCATGGCAGGAGGGGGAGAAGCCCCATTTCTTCTCGACCGACGGGGGATTCCATTCCGACGATCTCCTGTTCGCCTTCGGCGCGGGGGCCCGCGTGAATCTGGGGTATTTCATCCTTCGCTACGACTTCGGACGGCGTACGGATTTCCAGCGCACCGCCCGTGACTCGCACCACTTCGTCACGCTCGGGGCGGATTTCTAATCACCGCTGCGATGTTGTCCGACTGGGACGTCGCGCTCTTCCGGGCGATCCACCACGGATTGCACCATCCCTGGTTGGACCCGGTCATGATGGCGCTCACCGACATCGGCCCCTGGAAGATCCCCCTGCTCGTCCTCATCGCGGGGCTGCTCCTCCTCCGGGGACGCCGCGGCGCGATCGCGGTCGTTGTGCTCGCGCTCACGATCGCGGCCGCCGATCAGCTGAGCAGCCACGTGCTGAAGCCGATCTTTCGAAGAGCGCGCCCCTCGGTGTCGCTCCACGACTCCAAGCCCCTGTTCGGCATCCGGACCTCCTGGTCTTTCCCCTCGACCCACGCGAGCAACTTCTTTTCTGCGGCGCCGGTCATTGCCGCGGCGGTTCCGCAGGCCGCGGTCGCCGCCTACGCGCTCGCGACGGCTGTGTCTTTATCCCGGGTTTACGTCGGGGACCACTATCCGAGCGACGTGTTGGGCGGAGCGATTCTCGGCCTGTTCCTGGGGTTCCTGGGAAGAAAAGCATTTTTGCGTGCGGAGCGAAGCCTTCCCGGAGGTGCCCGCGCGTCCGCCGGGGCGGACGAGGACGTGCCTATCCGGGAGTCGCGAGGTGAAAGAGCGCCCAGTGGCGGCCCGTGACCCCGCGGTCCCGCCGATGAGAGTAGAAGCTTCCGGCTTCGCACGAGGTGCACTCGCGCGCCACGTGAATCGCCCCGTCCTCGATCCCTTCCTCGCGGAGCGCGAGGGAAATCGCGAGCGGAAGGTCGAGCGCCGTGCCCTCTTGGTGCGGCTTCAGGACCTCACCCGGAAAATCCTTCGCCACTTCCGGCCCGACGGGGTAACAACAGGCATGGATACACGGGCCGATCGAAGCGAGGATTTCGCCGGGGGGAACTCCGCGCGAGCCAAGGAGTCGGACCGCACGGGCTGCGATCCGATCCCGGGTACTACGCCACCCCGAGTGGAGGAGAGCGCCCAGGGCTCCGCTCCGCGCGACGAGCGCCACCGGCGCGCAGTCGGCGGCCGACACCGCGACCCACGGATCTCCAGCGCGAACGATGAACCCGTCCGCGTCGCAGGGAGCCTCGTCCGGCTCGACGATCCGGGTTCCGTGGACCTGGTGGAGACGCCGGGGCCCCGGCTCGGGAATCCCGAGCGCCGCGAAGGCAATCGCGCGGTTCCTCAGCACCGCTTCGCGCTCGTCTCCCACCTCGAGCCCGAAATTGAGCGAAGCGTAGGGGCCAAGACTCACGCCCCCACGGCGCGTGGGGACTCCGACCCACGCGTTCGCCGGAACATGTTTCTCGGCGGGGCGCCACACCACGATGTCCTCGGGCGCATCCCTCGACACGCCGCGCAGCGTGCCCGCTTTGTCCGCGGAGCGCAAGCCGCATCGCGCTTCGCGTCCTGCGCGACGCTCGCGGCGGCCCTGCTCCTCGCCGGCTGTGCGCGGGTCCCCAAGTCGAGCTCGGGCACCGCGGCCCGCGACCGGCTCCTTGCGTCCTATGGGACGGCACACGGTCCGACCCGGGGCGTGGGGACGATTTCCGTTCGCCGGGCCGACCGCGGGCGCGGAAAGGCCCGCGTCCGCTGGGCCCAGAACGCGGAGAGCCTCGCCGTGGTCGGATACGTGGGGCCGTCGCGCGCGCTCGATGCCTCGCTCCGAGGGGACTCGCTCTACATCGTCGTGCGGCGCTACGGCACCGGGGTCGCGGGCTCGTTGCGCGGAGAGGAGGGGATCGAGTCTCCCCTGTTGCGCTTCGTCGCGACCCCCTGGGACTTGAGCCCGGACTGGGTGCACGCCGCGCTCGAGCGCGCCGAGCTCCAGGAGTCTGGGAAGGGCTGGCTCATGCTCGGAGCGCTCGACCTCGGGCGTCGGGCGAGGGGACGCTCCGGCGAGGAGTATCGATTCACGCTCGAGGTCAGCCCGAGCGCCGATCCCGTGAAGCTCACGTTGCGGCGCCCGGGCGCCGGCGGCGAGATGATTTCGGTCCGGTACGGACCCGGCCGGCGATTTCAGGCTGGACGCATTCCAAGCTGGATCGAATGGTCGTTCTCTGGCAGCGTGGTCCGTCTGGAGATCGAGGATCACGCGCCTGCCGACGCCTCCAAGATCCGCTTCGCGCCCAGGGTCGAAGCGGACTGGGTGATCCTCGCCCTGGATCAGCCCGGCGGGCGTTCGCTCGTGCGCTGGCTTCTGGGCCTCTCGGAGGAGACCGTCAAGCCATGAACCACAGGCGCTGGAAATCACCCGTCATGACGTGCCGCCATCGCCGCGCGCTGGCCGGGCTGTCGGCGACGGTCCTGGCCATGGCGCTCGCAGGCGGCGCGGCAGCCAAGTCGCCCCCCGCGCGTCGCGCGCCCCGCGCCGCGTCCTCCCCGCGCGAAGCGGTGGAGGGGATGCTCACACGCGTCCTCCGCGCGCCGGAAATCCACTCGCGCGTCGTCATACGTAGGAGCGATCCCTTCGGCGGCCCCGATGAGCGCACGAGCGGACGCATCTGGTTCCTGCCCGGCCGCGGCCTGCGCTTTCGATCGGAAGAGCGCGGCGGCGAGGAAATCGTAGTGGACCGTGAGAAGGGAGCCTTTCTTGTGTTCCGGCCTTCGGAGAAGGTCCTCTATCGGGCCGGCTGGGATCGCGCCCCGGCGCGCATGCGGCAGCTCATCACGGAGCCCGAGCGCGTGTTGGACAGTGGTTTTCAGGCCGTGGCCGAGCGGAGGCTCACGGGGGGCGTGCTCCGGGACGGATACCGCGTCCGTCGCGGCGCGCTCGCCGATTCGGGCTCGAACGTGTCCGTATGGATCGCGGCCGATCCGGGCACCGGCCTTCCTCGTTGGGTCAGCGCGGCGGGGGATGAGGATTCGGTCGAGGTCGAGTTTCGCTCGCTGGCCATCCTGTCGAAGGCCAACCCGCGCGATCTCTCCTTGAACCTCCCCCGCGAGGTTCGCACGGAACCGCTCGACCCGCGCGAGCTGCTTCCGGGCAGTGAATCCCGTTGACGGTCGCCTGAGCGGGGGTTACGGTGCGGGCGTGACCGACGCGCCGCTCCACTCGGTCCCGAGGGACGCCTCCTGAGTCGCGGGCTCATCCTCTACGTCGGCGTTGTCATCGCCGCCGGCGCGGTGGTCCTTGCCTCCGCGTTTCCGGAATTCCACTCCATCGGCCTCATCCACATCGCCGCGTGGATCCTCGTCAGCCTGCTCGCCGAGAGCCTGTGGATCTCCACGATCACAGGGAAGGCCATGGAGAGCATGGCTTCCACGGTGGACCTGAGCCTGCTCGTGCTGCTCGGGTTCCGGCCCGCGGTCTGGATCGTCGCAATCGCCTTCCTGCTCGCGAACGTGTTTTTCTCGCGGCGTGTCTGGTACAAGGCGCTTTTCAATGCGGGGCAGAACGTGCTCGCGCTCTCCGCGGGGGGCCTTGCGTACACGCGGCTGGGCGGGGTTCCTCTCGCGGGCCAAGGGAACCTGCCGGTGGAGTCCTTCGGCGTCTCGCTCATCATCCCCTGGGCCGGGGCGACCGTCGTCTATTTCGTCGCGAACACGATGTTCGTCGCGGGAGCCGTCGCCTTGAGCACGCGCCGGAAGCTGTTCCAGACCTGGCGCGAGGAGTACATCTACTACAACTCGCTCATTTCCTCCGCGGCGCTCTTCTTTCTCTCCCCGCTCGTCGTCGTCTCGTACATGGCGCTCGGTTATTTCGGGCTCATCTTCTTCTTCGTTCCGCTGCTGCTGATCAAGGAGGCGAGCGCGAAATACATCGCCCTGGAAAGGGCCAAGGACGAGCTGATCAGCTCCGAGCGCCTCGCGGCGAAAGGGGAAATGGCGGCCGAAGTCGCGCACGAGTTGAACAACTCGCTCGCCGCGATTTCCGCGCGGGCGCAATTCTTCCTCATGGGAGTGGGGACGATGACCCCGGAGCGGACGCAAGAGAGCGCGCGAATCATCTTCGAGCAGGCGAGCGCCATGACGGTGCTCACGAAGGGGCTCCTCGATTTTTCGCACAAGGAGGTGCGCAAGCAGCCGACGCGGCTGAACGATGTCATCCGGCGCACCATTGAATTCATCACGCCGCAGAACAAGTACGAGCGAATCGAATTCAGCCTGGACCTGCACGAGGATTTGCCGCCGATGAACCTGGACCCGGGCCAGATTCAGCAGGTCTTCATGAACCTGTTCAGCAACGCCGCCGACGCCATGCTGGGCGTGAAGACGCCGGCGCCCCGCATCCTGATCCGAACCCGGTTGAAATCAGCCGTGGGTGAGGTTGAGCTCGCGGTCGAGGACAATGGACCGGGCATCCCGGCCGATGCGATGGCGAGGCTCTTCGAGCCCTCCTTTACGACGAAGCCGGAGGGGCACGGATTCGGTCTGGCCACGTGCTATCGCATCGTCCAGAACCACGGCGGGAAAATCGGGGCACAGAATGTCTCGGGTTCGGGCGCGAGGTTCACGATTACGCTTCCCAGCAAGGACGGGATGTAGAGCGACCGACCATCTACGCCGGGACACCCTATGGACGCCCGCGACGTGACCCGTCCGGTTGGATATCACGTCTTCGCAGCAGCCGGCCTGCTGTACGTGTTCGCGATCCTTGTGGCAAGCGGGTCCCCTGGACCACGCGCATGGGGGCTTCACCTCGCCGGATTTCTAGGTCTGCCCGCAAGACTTCTCGTCTTTGCCCTCCTCGGCTTCGGGGTAACGGCCTCCGTGCTGGCTGCCTTCGGGCAGGGCGTCCGGTGGGTCGCTGCAGCGACCGGTCCGCCACGCCCCCGCGATGAAATCTTGAGAGCCTCCGCTCGATTGAGTTTCGCGCTCCTTGCCGTCTATGCGGCGGCCCTCTGGGTGCTGCGTACACGCACCCACTTTCTAGGCGACGGGATGATCTGGCTCTATGGACTCAGGGAGGGGGATCTATCCGCGCCGACCGAGCCCCTTGCGCAGGCGATCTGGCATACGGCGTCCAGAGCGCTCCGCCAGCTCGGCGCCCCGGTCCTTTCGTCGACCCTAGGAATCGTATCGATCGGGTGCGGGGTCCTCGCCGCCGTCATTTTCTGGAGAATTGCGCGCGAAATCACTCTTGGTAGCGGGGGATTCGTTATCGCTCTGCTGCTCCTTCTGACGATGGGGGGCACAGAGCTCTTTTGCGGTTACATCGAGAGCTATCCTCCCGTTGCTGTCGCGATCCTTGCTTACATTCTCGCCGGACTTCGATGCATCAGGCGCGGAAGCGGGTTCCTCATCGTCGTCTTGGCATTCGCCGTCGCCGTTGCTTCACACCTCATCGCGCTGTACCTGGCGCCATCGCTCCTATTTCTTCTCGTTCGTGGAAGGCTGTCGCCTCTACGTCGAGCGGCGCTTCTTGGGGTGGCCGTGGCTCTACCCCTCGCTTTGCTGGTCCTCCTTGGGAGCGGGCCGGCGCAGTGGCTTCATACCCTACAGCTCGCCACGGGCGCTGCTCGAGTAGGTCCGGCAATAGCCGGCACGACGAAGCCATACGGGATTCTGTCGCTCGGTCATGGCATCGATATCGCGAATGCCATTCTCCTGGCTGTTCCGGTGCCGCTCCTCCTGCTCCTCGCGGGCTTTGCCGACCACGGGGGGCGCATCCTGAAAGCCAATCCTACGGGCACCTTTTTGGCCATCGCCGCCGCTGCCGGTCTCTTGGGGGCGCTGGCGCTCGTTCTCCCTGTCGCGCCCGCGCAGGATTGGGATCTAACCTCACTCCTGCTTCTGCCGTTGGGGGTTTTCGGGATTTGGGCGGGCAGGTCGCTCTACGCTTCGGGCGCCAGGTTGATCCAGGCAGCGGTCGTGAGCATCGGCCTGGGTTCCCTTCTGGCCTTTGTACTCGTGAACGCGAGCGACAACGCGGGAACGAAAAGGTACGAAACCCTGATTGGCCCAAACGCGAGGATTACACCCTTCGCTCGCTGGTACGGATATGAGTTGCTCGCACACTACTACCGTCATCGAGGCGACTATTACCGTGCTTGGAGCTACGTCAACCTCTTGCTCAGGACCGAGCCGGCAAACCCGCGATATTGGGCCATGGGAGGGGCAACGCTCGTTAGCATGGGTCGCCACGCCGAGGCGATTCCCCTTCTTACGGAGGCCCTGCGCCGGAGCCCGAACCGGGCGGGGACCAGGACCAACCTAGGCATCTCTTACTCCGCTCTTGGAAGATATCGAGAGGCGCTCTACGAGTTCAAACAGGCCGTGAGACTGGATGGGAACAGGCCGGATTACCTGCACAATCTAGGGCTGGCGTTCAAGAACGTCGGCGAGCTGGATTCGGCTCGTGTGGTATGGAGTGAGGTGCGTCGTCGTTGGCCGAGCTATGGCCCGACCGCGCGAGCCGTGGCGAGGTATTTCGACGCGCGAGCGCAGCCACCAAATCCGTGACTCTCGGCTTCACACTCAGCGGTCGATCGCG
Source organism: Candidatus Eiseniibacteriota bacterium (assembly GCA_036505295.1). Classification (GTDB taxonomy): domain Bacteria; phylum Eisenbacteria; class RBG-16-71-46; order SZUA-252; family SZUA-252; genus WS-7. The sequence goes on along the minus strand of DASXTQ010000030.1, from coordinate 31,882 downwards.
TCCAGCACGGCGATCCCCGCCGCGGCGCCGGCCAGGTCCACGACGAGATCCTTCCAGCTCGCTCCCCGCCGGAGTCGCCGTGGCCGGATCGTCGCGTCGTAGGCCTCCTTGAGAAGCCCCACGCTGAAGGTCATGGCGAGCGCCGTTTCGCGCGGCCGCCCTTCGACGCGCAGGGATGCGGCGATCGCGAGGGAGGCGGCGAAGTGGAGCTCCTTGTCCGCGGCAACCCAGGAGCCTTGGTCGGCCGAGGGCAGAAGGAGCGGAGCGCCCTCCGCGCCGACGGAGAACCCGGGCACGAGCGGAAGAAGGGCTAGAAGCGCGAGGGCCGCAGCGACGCCCACGCGAGGGATCACCTTCCGGCCGGTCACGGTCATGCGCCGATGCTAAGCGCGGAACCGCTTCCGAGCAACTGCCGGGAATGAGCATCCGGGCGGCCACGTCGCTCTGATACCATCGCCGCCGATGACTCCTGCCCGTCTGGATTCCTCACGGGTGCCGGCGCCCATCCTCGAGATCCTGCGCCGGCTCGGCGATGCCGGGCACCGCGCCTACGTGGTCGGCGGGGCGGTGCGCGAGCTGCTGCGCGGCGTGCCGCTCCAAGACTGGGACGTCGGAACCAGCGCGACCCCCGACCAGGTGCTCGAGCTCTACCCGGCCGCGATCGCAACCGGCGCCCGTTTTGGAACGCTCACGATCCCGACCCAAGCGGGGAACTGCGAGGTCACCACCTTTCGAGTCGAATCGGAATACCAGGACGCGCGCCACCCGGGGAAGGTGACGTTCGTGCGCGAGCTGGAGGAGGACCTGAAGCGCCGCGACTTCACGGTCAACGCGATCGCATGGGATCCCCTGGCCGGGCGGCTCGTCGATCCCACCGGCGGTCTGGCCGACCTGGATCAAGGCATCCTCCGCGCGGTCGGCGAGCCGCGAGAGCGTTTCCGCGAGGACGGCCTGCGCCCCATCCGCGCCGCGCGTTTCGCCGCGACGTTGGAATTTGAGCTCGAGGAGCGCACCGCCCAGGCGCTCCGGGAGGCGCGCGCCGAGGTGGGCCGGGTCGCCGCCGAGCGCGTCCAGGACGAGCTCATGAAGATGCTCCGCGCTCGAGAGCCCTCGCGCGGCTTCGAGGTGCTGCGGCACGCGAGCCTCCTCGGTGTGTGGTTGCCGGAGATCGAAGCCTGCGTCGCGGTGCCCCAGAACCGCTATCACGCGTACGACGTCTACTTCCACACGCTCCACACGTGCGACGCCGCCCCGTCCGCGAAGGCGGCCGTGCGGCTCGCGGCGCTGTTCCACGACGTGGGCAAGCCTCGTACCCGCGAGGAACGCGAGGGAGGGGAGGCGACCTTCTACAACCACCAGTTCGTGGGCGCGACGATGACGGAGGAGGCGATGATCCGGCTCCGCTTCGGGCGGGACCTGACGGAGAGGGTGACCCACCTGGTGCGCCAGCACATGTTTGACTACCGCCGGGAATGGACCGACGCCGCGGTCCGGCGATTCATCCGGAGCGTCGGCGTGGAGCACATCGCGGATCTCTTCGATCTCAGGATCGCGGACAACATCGGGAACGGGCTCAAGACCGGGTTCCCGCACTACCTCGAGGAGCTTCGGGCGCGCGTCGACGCGATTCTCGAGGCTCAGGAGGCCCTTTCGGTGCGGGACCTCGCCGTGAACGGAAACGACGTGATGCGGGTCCTCGATCTGCCGCCGTCTCCCAAAGTGGGTGAGATCCTGAATCAGCTCCTGGAGGAGGTTCTGGAAAACCCGCGGCTCAACACTCGACAACGCCTTTTGGAGCGGATCCGAGCGGGGTTTTCGGTTGACACCCGGGAATCCGGGACCTAGGCTGACGGCCCATCGACCTAGAAACCATGCGCTAGGGAGTCCATTGACCGCTCGCAGACAAGCGCCAGAAGTGCTTCCGGCGGAAGCACCGACGCTGGAGGCTATCCGGAGCCCAATCGCGGAGCCGTTCGAGCGGTTTCAAACCGAGCTCGACGAGGCCTTCCTCTGTGATGTCGGCTTGGTTGGGACGGTCGGTGCGCACCTCCATCGAGCCTACGGAAAACGGTTCCGCCCCACGCTCGTCCTTCTCGCCGCGAAGGGCTTCGGTCGCGTCACCGAGGAAGCGATCTTCGGCGCCGTCGTCGTCGAGCTGATCCACACCGCCACCCTGATCCACGACGACAGCATCGATAAGAGCCTGCTCCGGCGCGGCCTCCCGACCGTGAACAGCGCGTTCAGCAACGACACGGCAATTTTGATGGGGGACTATCTCTACTCCAAGGCGTTCTCGATTCTCGTGACCCGAAGAATGTACGACGCGATGGACCTCCTGGCCGAGGCGACCCATCGGATGAGCCAGGGAGAGCTTCGCCAGATCGAACAAAAGAACAGGCTCGATCTGACGGAGACCGAGTACATGCGGGTCATCGATGAAAAGACGGCCTGCCTCATGTCGGCGGGCTGCGAGCTGGGCGCGAACGCGGGGGGCGCCGACAAGAAGCGCCGCGCGGCGCTCAACCGTTTCGGCCGCGCGGTGGGGCTCGCGTTCCAGATCACGGATGATGTCTTCGACTACCTGGGTGCCGAGAACGTGATCGGGAAGGCCATGGGGAACGACCTGGACGGAGGAAAGATCACGCTGCCGTTGATCAACGCGCTCAAGGAGGCGCCCGAGCGTGAGAGGCGTGACATGGAAGACCTGATCCGGTCGCGCGACTTCCGTAACGGCCACTGGTCGGACGTCGTGCGGTTCGTGACCGCCCACGGCGGCGTCGCGTACAGCCAGAAACGGAGCGCGGAGCTGGCGGACCGGGCCGAGCAGGAGCTCGACCTCGTTCCGGACCTCGAGATCCGCGAATCCCTCCAGGCCGCCGTCCGGTACGCGGTGACGCGAGAGCGTTGAACCAGCTTCCCGCCCTGAACATTCAAGCCAAGGACCTCGCCCGTGAGGCGGCGCGGCTGACGTTGACCAAGCGGGCCGAGGACGTCCTGATCCTGGATCTGCGGGACCTCGACGGCGTCTGCGACTATTTCGTTCTGGCTACCGGCCAATCCGAGGTCCAGACGCGCGCGATCGCGGACGCCGTCGATGAGGGCATGCGGGCGCGCGGGATCCGCCCGTGGCACGTCGAGGGCTACGAGGCACGGCGCTGGATCCTTCTCGACTACGTCGACTTCGTCGTGCACGTCTTCCACGCGCGCGCGCGCGAATACTATCTGTTGGACAAGCTCTGGGGCGATGCCCACCGAGAAACCGTGGCCGATTGAGGCCTACCTCGCCGAACGTCTAGAAAAGGCGATCGCGCGCGCGGGGCTCTCGATGCCCGACGGCGCGCGGGTCGAGGTGGAGGTCCCTCGCGAGCCGGAGCATGGCGACTGGGCCACGCCCGTGGCCCTCACCCTCGCGAAGACGGCGCGCCGGCCCCCGCGGGAGGTGGCCACGTCGCTCCTCGAATCCCTCGAGGTCGAGCCCGACGTCGTGAGCGCGGCAGAGATCGCGGGGGCGGGGTTCATCAATTTCCGATTGGCGCCCGCCTGGCTGGCCGCGAACGTCCGGCGCATCCTCTCGGACCCAACCGCCTACGGGAACTCGCTCGTGGGCCGAGGCGAGAAGATCCTCATCGAGTATGTGAGCGCCAATCCGACCGGACCCCTGAACGTCGTCAACGCCCGCGCGGCGAGTATCGGGGACGCCTTGATCCGTATCCTGAACACGGCCGGATTTGAGGCGCGCGGCGAGTTCTACGCGAACGACTGGGGGCTGCAGGCGGAGCTCTTCGGCGCCTCGATCCGGACCCGCTTCGCGGAGCGGATTGGTCTCGAGGCTCCCGCGATACCCGACGAGGGCTACGCCGGTGCGTACGTGAACGAGATCGCGGAGGCGATCCCGGAATCGCAGGGACGGGAGTGGCTCAAGCTTCCGGAGCGCGAGCAGCGCCTGCGGTTCGCAGCATGGGGCATCGACCGGATGCTCGACCGCCAGGAACGCGACCTCACGCGCTTCGGCGCGCGCATCGATCGCTGGTTTCGGGAGAGCGAGCTGCATCGCAGCGGCGCGGTCGAGAAGGCGCGCGCGCGGCTCGTGGAGCTGGGACTGACCGAGGAGAGGGACGGCGCTCTTTGGTTTCGCTCGACCGCCTTCGGTGATCAGGAAGACCGTGTCATCGTGCGGGCGAACGGGGAGCCGACCTATTTCCTCGCCGATGCCGCCTATCATCACGACAAGTTCGCGCGCGGGTTCGACCGGCTCATCGATCTCCTGGGCCCCGACCACCACGGCCACATCCAGAGGATGCAGGGGGTGATCGAGGCGCTGAGATGGCCGCGCGAGCGCTTCGAAGTAGTCTTGATTCAGTGGGTGAGGCTCCTCCGCGGAGGCGAGCCGGTCAAGATGTCGAAACGCGGCGGGGAATTCATCGCCTTAGACGAGCTTGTGGACGAGGTGGGGGTGGATGCGGCGCGGTTCTTCTTCCTGATGCGGCGCGCCGAGAGCCCGCTCGACTTCGATCTCGAGCTGGCGGTGAAGCGGAGTGAGGACAACCCCGTCTACTATGTCCAGTACGCGCACGCCCGGATCGCGCACATCCTCGATTACGCCCGGCAGCAGGGTGTCCCGGAACCTGGGCTTGATGCCGCGCGGCCCGATCTTCTGGGCGAGCCCGAAACCTTGGTCCTCTTGCGCGGGATCGCGGGGTTTCCCTCGCTGGTCGCGGCGGCGGCAAGATATCGGGAACCACATCGTATTCCCATGTATCTCAAGGAATTGGCGGCCAAGTTTCATTCATTTTATCACCACCATCGCGTCGTGGGACCGGACGCTGCCGTGACGGGCGCGAGGCTCCTCCTCACCCGGGCGACCGGCGTCGTGTTCCACCGCGGGCTGGACCTTCTGGGCGTGAGCGCTCCGGATTCCATGTAACCATGGCGATCGCCGTCGTAGGTTCCTTGGGGCTGGACACGATCGAGACCCCCGCGGGGCGCGTGGAAGAAGTCCTCGGCGGGTCCGCCGCCTATTTCTCCCTCGCGGCCCGGCACTTTGCTCCCGTCTCGCTCGTCGCCGTCGTCGGCACCGATTTCCCGGACGCCGCGCGGCGAGCGCTGGAGCACCCCGACCTGGACCTCACGGGGCTCGAGGTTCAGGAAGGGAGGACGTTCCGCTGGGAGGGCGTCTACAGCCGCGACATGAATACGCGCGAAACCAGGCGCACCGAGCTCAACGTGTTCGAGCGGTTCCGTCCGAAGCTCCACGACGGGATCCGCTCCTTTCGGAACGTCTTCCTCGCCAACATCGACCCGGTCCTCCAGCGCGAGGTGCTCGATCAGCTCACCGATCCGAGACTCGTGCTCTGCGACACGATGAACTACTGGATCCGCAGCAAGCGCGAGGAGCTGCTCGAGATTCTGAAGCGGGTCCGCATCCTCCTCATCAACGAGGAGGAAGCGCGCGAGCTTACCGGCGAATCGCTCACGCACCGCGCGGCGCGGGCGATCCTGAGCCTCGGTCCCGAAACCGTCGTGATCAAGCAAGGCGAGCACGGCGCGTTCCTCCAAGGGCGTGATCTCTACTTCACCGCCCCTGCCGTGCCGATCGAGAGCGTGCTCGATCCGACGGGTGCCGGCGATACGTTCGCGGGTGGATTCTTCGGCGCGCTCACGCGGATGGGCCGTCTCACCGACCGCACGCTGCGCGCGGCGGTCGTCTACGGGTGCGTGATGGCGTCCTTCACGGTGGAGGATTTCGGCGTCCAGGGGCTGCTGCGCGCCAAGCGCGCGGAGATCCTTCTTCGGGCGGATTCGATCATGGAGATGACCCGCTTCCGCCTTGACGACACGGCGCGGCTCCTGCGTTGACGCTGTCAATCGCCCGACGCGCTGCCGCGCGTCCCGCGACCGGGCGCCTTATCGCTTGTCCCGCCCCCGGTGGCAGTTGCACTCTGGCGCTCGCGGGTGCACCCTGGCACATTCCGTGCGGAAGGGGAGCTCATTCGCGAGGGGAGGTGCCTTGGGACGCAAACTGGAAGCGGAGTTCGTAACGCCGCTCGAGCCGAGGCAGGCTGCGGCGAAGCGCGCCGCGTGGAGCCCAGGCCTTGCCTGGATGCTCCTGCCCTCGTTCTTCGCGGCGCTGCCCGTTCTTCTCGCGATCTTCGGCGGGCCGGACGTCAAGCAGGCGCGGTGGGACACCTGGGGCGTGGGCGCTTGGTTCGTGCTCCTCATCCTTGCGGAGGCGCTCCCTGTCCCGATGCTCCGGGGCGGTACGATGACGATCGCGTCCATTCTGGACGTGGGCGCGATCCTCCTCTTCGGTCCGTGGGTCGCCGGCGCGCTCGACCTCGTCACCACCTTCGCCGCTCAGATGTTGATCTTGCGCCAGCGTCCCGGCGAAGCAACGCTTAACGCGGGCCTTTACGCCTCGACGACCATACTGGCTGGCTCCGCGTACCTCGCCGCGGGGGGATCCCTCGGCGCGCCCAACCTCGCGCGGGATCTCCTTCCCGTCCTCATCGCGGGTTCCTTCTACTTCATGCTCAACACAGGCGCGGTGAGCCTTGTCATGGGTACCCGCACGGGTGAGGACCCGGGCCGAATCTGGCGGCATCAATTCCGCGACGGCATTCCGCAGCACGCGCTCGCGATCGGGTTCGGGCTTTTGTTCGCCCAGGTCCGCGTCGCGGCGGGAATCCCGGGCGTGCTGCTCCTCGTGCTCCCGCTCCTTTCGGCGCGGTACGCGCTCCAGCTCTACGCCGACCTCAAGGGGGATCTCGCGAGCTTCGTTCGCGCTTTGAGCGTCGTCCTCGACGCCGTGGACCCGTACACGCACGAGCACTCGGTCCGGGTGGCCGAGTACTCGGTGCGCGTCGCGCGGCATCTCGGGCTCCCGGAAGAGGAGGTGGAGACCATCCACTATGCGGCGCTGTGTCACGACATCGGAAAGATCGCGCAACGTCCGGAGGTGATCCGCAAGCCGGAGGCGCTCGATCACGAAGAGCGCCGGCTCATGATGCGGCACCCCGATGCGGGCGCGCGCATCGTGGGCCAGATCCGGGCGCTCCGCTCCGCGGCGGCGATGGTGCGCACACACCACTGGCGCCCCGACGGCCGGGGCTACCCCGCGGGCCTGGGCGATTCGGAGGTCCCGCTCGGCGCGCGAATCATCCACGCGTGCGACGCGTTCGACGCGATGACCTCGGACCGGCCCTACCGGAAGGGGTTCCCGGCCAAGCGGGCGCTCGATGAGCTCAGACGGTATTCGGGTTCCCAGTTCGATCCGAGGCCGGTCTTAGCACTCTCCGAGCTGCACGAATCAGGCGGCCTTGACATCGCCCCGCGCGATTCGGAGCTGGTTGTCGAGTTCGTTCGATGAGCCGGTACCGCGACGCGGGGGTGAACATCCGCAGGGGAGAGGAAGCGGTCGAGCGCATCCGCGAGCTGTGCCGATCCACGTTCAATGCGAACGTGGTAGGCGATCTCGGCGGATTCGCGGGCGCGTATCGGGTTCCCGGCTTCCCCGGCCAGCTGCTCGCCGCCAGCATGGACGGGGTCGGCACGAAGCTCAGGGTCGCGATCCTGTGCGGCAAGCACGACACGATCGGGGCAGACCTCGTCCGCCATTGCGGGAACGACATCCTTGTCCATGGAGCGATCCCGCTCTTCTTTCTCGATTACGTCGCGATGGGGTCGCTCGATCCCCAGCGGGTTGAAGAGCTGGTCTCGGGTTTGGCGCTGGGCTGCCGCGAGGTGGGCTGCGCGCTGATCGGGGGAGAGACCGCCGAGATGCCGGGGGTTTACGCCCCGGGAGACTACGATCTCGCGGGCGCGATCGTGGGGCTCGCTCCCGAGGCGGAGTGGATCGACGGCTCGAAGATCGCCGAGGGGGACATCCTCCTGGGACTCCCCGCGGTCGGACTCCACACCAACGGATACTCGCTTGCGCGAAAGATCTTTTTCGAAACGATGGGGCTTGCCGTACAGGACCGATTGCCGTTCGGGGATTGGACTGTCGGCCAAGAGCTGCTCAAGTCCCATCCCTACTACGGTCCGCACGTGCGCGTCGCGCGCACCGCGGGCGCGGTGCGCGGGATGGCGCATATTACCGGAGGAGGCATTCCGGGGAATCTCGTCCGCGTGCTTCCCGCCGGGCTCTCGGCGGAGGTGAAGGTGGGATCGTGGCCGGAGCTCCCGGTGTTCCGCTTTCTCCGAGACGCGGGGCGCGTGAGCGAGGCTGAGGCTTACGAAGTGTGGAACATGGGTCTCGGAATGATCCTCGTGGTGAAGCGGGAAGACGCGCCGGCGGTCGAGCGCGCCCTGGAGCAGGCCGGACATCCCCGCTACCGCGTCGGCGCCGTCACGAAAGGGCGCCACGAAGTGAGGTTCACGGCGTAGAGGATCGGGAGGGGCGGACGTGGGGTGGGAGATCGCATCCCCTCCTGACGCGGCCGGGCGCTCGACCCTGGAGCACCTCGCCCGAGAGGGGTATGGGCCTTACGCAGAGTCGCTCGGCCTTGTCGGGGCAAGCACTGGAATCCGAAAGCTGGGTGAGCGGATCCGGGCCCTCGCGAAAAGCCAAGCAACCGTGCTCATCCTGGGGGAGACCGGCACGGGCAAGGAGCTGGTCGCACGAGCGCTCCACGCGCTCTCGTTGCGCCCGACCGGACCCTTCATACCTCACAACTTCGGCGCCATCACGGATTCGCTCGTCGAGAGCGAGCTCTTCGGCCACGCGCGCGGGGCCTTCACCGGGGCGCACGCCGACCGCGCGGGGCTCTTCGAGGCGGCCGACAGGGGCACGCTCTTCCTGGACGAGATCGGCGACGCGAGCCCATCGGTGCAGAGCCGCCTGTTGCGCGTATTGCAAGAAGGGGAGCTCCGTCGCGTGGGAGACTCGCGCCCGAGGCGCGTCGACGTCCGGATCCTCGCGGCTACCCACCGCGATCTGAAGACGGAGGTTTCGGAGGGCCGCTTTCGCGCGGACCTCTTCTACCGTCTCCACGTGCTCGCTCTTTCCATCCCGCCGTTGCGGGACCGCTCGGACGACATCCCGCTCCTGGCCGCTCATGTTCTCGCGCGGCTGTCCCGCCGCGATCGCGTCCCGGTGCGGGGCATCCGCGAGGATGCGCTTTCCGCCCTCGTGGAACATACGTGGCCGGGGAATGTCCGGGAGCTGATGGGTGCGCTCGAACGTGCCTTCTACGCGCTCGATCCCTCGGGGTGGGTGACGCGCGGCTCACTCGGCGAGAGCTTCGGGTGCGACGAGGGTGCGGTGGTGCGCGATCGCGCCGTCGATCTCAAGGGGCGGACGCGCGCGTACGAGGCGGGGCTGATTCGGAGCGCGCTCGAGGAACACGGAGGGAACAAGGCAGGCGCCGCCCGCTCGCTGGGCATCACGCGTCAAGGGCTCTGGAAGAAGATGCGTCGACTTCGTGCGTTCGATCCCGATTCGCCTTGATTTCCCCCTCTGTATTTCTATACTCGCGCGACGCTTTGCCGCACTGTCCCTCACTTTCGATCAGGAGTGTCCGCCGTGCCCCAGGGAGTCACTCGCCTCGGACTGATCGGGGTTGGAGCGATCGCGCAGGTCAATCACCTGCCGGCCCTGGCGCGCATGAAGGACGTGGAGATCTTCGGCATCTGCGACGACGATCCGGAGAAGGCGCGTGTCGTCGCGGAACGATTCAAGGTTCCGCACGTGTTCTCGGATTACGAGAAGTTGCTCCGCCTCAAGGAGCTCGAGGCGGTGATCGTCGCCACGCCCAACCATCTTCATGCCCCGATGACGCTCGCCGCGTTGGATTATGGCAAGCACGTCCTCTGCGAGAAGCCGCCGGCCCGCACCGCGTCGGAGGCGCAGATGATGGCGGAAGCGGCCAAGCGCTCGGGGAAGACTCTGATGTACGCTATGAACAATCGATTCCGCGCGGAAGCCCAAGTCTTGCGGCGGCTCCTCGAGCGCCGCGAGCTCGGGGATATCTTCTACGCCAAGACCGGATGGTTACGGTACCGCACCGAGCGGGGCGGCCCCGAGTGGTATACGAACAAGCGGAGCGCCGGAGGCGGCGTTTTGATGGACCTCGGCGTTCAGATGCTCGATCTCTCGATGTGGCTCTTGGGCAACCCCAAGGTCGTGTCCGTGACCGCGACGAAATACGGTCGGGACCCACGACAGGACGTGGAAGACACGGTGGCCGCGATGCTGCTCCTCGAGAGCGGCGCGTCGCTCACGTTGGAGGTGAGCTGGGCCCTTCTGCTGGAGAAGAATTTCGCGTACTTGAACCTCTATGGGACGGAAGGGGCGGCGCTCCTGCATCCGTTCCGAATCCACAAGGAGATGGGCGGGAGGCTGAAGGACGTCACGCCGTCCCTCGACTCGGGACGTAACCTGTACAAGCAATCCTACGAAATGGAGCTCGAGCACTTTCTCCGATGTATCACCCAGGGTGAACGCCCTCAGGCCTCACCGGAGGAGGGGCTGCACATCATGAAGATCATCGACGCGATCTACCAATCCGCAGAGGCTCGCCGCGAGGTCAGGCTCCATTAACCGCAACCGCGGGCCGCTCTCGGCGGCCGCGTCCGGCGTTCTGCTCAGCCTCTCCTTTCCTCAGCCGGGGCTCATGCCCCTCGTCTTCGTGGCGCTGGTTCCGCTTCTGGTCTGGATGCAGCGGGAATCCACCGGGCCGGTGAGCCCGGCCCCGCTCGAAGGGAGCGGGCGCGGCCGAGGCAGGATTGCGTGGATCACCGGGATCGTCTTCAACGCGTTTCTTTTCTGGTGGCTGGTGAGGCTTCCCGCCAAGGCGATGACCCACCCCTGGATCATCTTCCCTGCGCTTTTGGCGCTCGCGCTCTATCTCGGATCCTACGTCGCTCTCTTCGGGTGGCTCTCCGGTTTCCTCCGCAGGCGCGTCGGATGGTCCCCGCTCGTGGTGGCGCCTGCCATCTGGAGCGCGTGTGAATGGCTCAAGTCCTCGGGCCCGCTTGGTTGCCCCTGGGGAAACGTGGGCTACGCCCTCGCCGAGCACCCCGCGTGGATTCAGGGAGCCTCCCTCGTCGGCGCACCCGGACTCAGCGTCTGGATCGTCGGCGTCAACGCGCTCATCGCCGGCGCGATCACGACGAGGCGCCTACCGGCGCGCGTGGCGCTCAGCCTCTGTGCCGCGCTTGTGCTCGCGCTTCCGGTCGCATGGGGCCACGCGCGGATTCGCTCCTTCCCACCCGGCGAGTCGGTCCGCGTGGCGCTCGTGCAGCCCAACATCGGAAGCGAAGAAAAGTGGGACGCGGCGCATCAGGAAAAGAGCATGGGAACCCTGGCCCGGCTTTCCCTCGAGGCCGCGCAGAGCGAGCCCAAACCGGACCTCATCGTCTGGCCCGAGACCGCGCTCCCGTTCTACCTCAGGCTCGAAGGACGAAAGCTGGACCGGCTGTACGACCTCGTGCGCACGCTGAACGTGCCGCTTCTGGTCGGGTATCCGGACGCGACTCTGAGCTTGAGCGGGGGCGTGATCACGCACAACGCCGCGGGTCTGGTCCTTCCTCGCGGCATCATCGCGGGGCAGTACGAGAAGATTCACCTCGTGCCGTTCGGGGAGCGGATCCCATTTCAGGGCGTTCTGCCGTTTCTCGGGAAGATCGATCTGGGACAGGCGGAATGGACGCCGGGGACCCGCCCGTACGTGTTCCCGCTTGGCAACGCCCCGTTCGGCGTGTTGATTTGTTTCGAGTCGATCTTCCCGGAGCTTTCCCGCGACTACGGGGTGGACGGCGCCCGATTCCTCGTGAACATCACGAACGACGAGTGGTTCGGGCCGACGGCGGCCCCACGGCAGCACGCCGACATGGCGATCTTGAGGTGCGTCGAGCAGGAGCTCGGGATGGCCCGCTGCGCGAACACCGGCATTTCCATGCTCGTCGATCCGGTGGGGCGTGTCACGCAGAAGGGGCCGCTCTTCCGCGAGGCGGTGATCATCGGGGAAGCCGGACTGGGTTCGCGCGCCACGCTGTTCCGCCAATGGGGGGACTGGCTGACGGGGCTCTGCCTGGGGCTCGTGCTCGTGCTGATGCTCCTGGGCTGGTACCGGCCGCTCCGGCGCGAGCCGTAATGCGGCTCGCGGGAACACGAGCCCGGGTGGGTTGACGGGGGAAGGCGCTCCGTGTAAAGTAGGGCCTCAGGCGGAGCGCCGAAAGCGGGGTTCCGCCTCCGAAGGCACGGAGGGACTCGCACCAAGTGCCCGGCTCGCCGGAACGCGACGACTTGCACCTGAACCCAAGCAGTACGCGCGCGCTGCATCCTTTCGCCTGGCTTTTCTCGCTCGCGGTTTTGTGCGCGGGCCTCGCGATGTGCCGCTCGTGGATCGACCTCGCCGCCGCAGCATTCATCCTCGCGTTCGTGGCGCTTCGCGCGGAACGCCAATCCGCACGAAGGGAAGCACCGCTCCTGGGGCTCGCCGCGATCGTTTTCCTTGCGCATGTCGCGGCGGCGGGTCGAGGTTTCCGCTCGGCAGTCGAGCCCGCCGCCGTCATCGCCTTTCGACTTCTGGCGCTTCTGTATTTCTTGCGCTGGGCCGCGCGCGCTGCCCTCGGCCGGGTGGCCCGATGGCTGATGGGTCTCCAGCCGCCCGCGAGACCCCGGTTCGTTCTGCTTCTGGTAGAAAGCGCCCGGCTCACCACGGCGCTTCTCCCGCTCGCGCTACACGAGGCCGAACAGCACGTGACGGCGCTCCGCGCCCGCGGGATCCGCATGGGGCGCGGGCTCCGGGGCATCGCGCGTTACCTGCTCGCCTGGTTTTTGCCTTTTCTCGGGACGATGCTTCGCGTGAGCGACGCCTTCGCCGATGCCCTGATCACCCGCGGATACGTGACCGGGCGCGCACGCCGCACCGGGCTCGACCTCGCTTGGGGTCTCCGGGAGTGGGCCGCGGTCCTGGGCAGCGCGGGTGCAACCGCGTGGTTCCTTCGTGGCTTCTGAGGCGCGCACGCTGACGGTGCGGCTCGGAATCGAGTTCGACGGGACGGAGTTTCACGGTTGGCAGGTGCAGCCGCGGGACCGGACGGTCCAGGGGGAGATCGAGGAGGCGATCTGGCGCGTCACCGGCGCCAGGGTTCGAATCGCCGGAGCGGGCAGGACCGATTCGGGGTGTCATGCCGCGGGGCAGGTGGCAAGCGCGACGCTGAGCACGAGGCTCACGCCCGACAGGTTGCGAGCCGCCCTGAACGCGCACCTCCCGCCTGACGTTCGGATCATCGAGGCGGCCGAGGCGGAGCCCAGGTTTCACGCCCGATTCGGCGCGATGCGGCGGGCATACCGCTATCTGGTCGCGCCGCAGCCGTCGGCGCTGAAGCGTCGGTACGCCTGGATCCGTCCGATCCGGGCGGACCTCGAGGCGCTCCAGCGGACGTCCAAGTCTCTCCTTGGCACCCACGACTTCGTCTCGTTCTCCAAGCAGGGCGGAGACGAGAAGGAGACGGTCTGTGCCGTGGTCCACGCCGGATGGTCACGGCGCGGGCGGGTGACCCGGTTCGATATCGTGGCGGACCGCTTCCTGTACACTATGGTGCGACGCATCGTGTCGACCACGATTCGCGCCGCCGAGGGAGCCGGCGGCGCAAAGCACATTCGCGAGGTTCTCGAGGCGCGCGACCGCAGAGCTGCGGCGCCGCCGGCCCCCGCGCACGGCTTATATCTCATGCGGGTACGCTATCCCGGCCTGGGATGGCTCCCCAAGGAGCGATTAGATGTGGTTGCTTGAGGTGGGAACCAAAGTGACGTCAGGGCGCTGGAAGGAGTCCAGGAGCGCGTGGCTGTGGGGGGTTGTGTTCGGCTTCCTTCTTCTGGGAGCGCTCATCATCGGCGCGACGGTGGTTCTGACGCCCACGCCGGGCGGCGATGTCCGGACAGGCGTTGCTGTGGCGGACAACAAGGCGAACCGCGATCCTGGGACTTCCCGGCGCACGGCGATCGTCCAAGCAGCCGAGCGCATCGGGCCCGCCGTGGTCACGATCAGCGTGGTACAGACCCGCCTGGTCCAGTCTGTGCCCTTTGGGAGCGACTTCTTCGAACCCTTCTTCCGAGACATGATCCCTTCCTACCGGTACCGGGAGCAGATTCCGGGGATGGGTTCCGGATTCATCATCTCGCAGAAAGGGTACGTGCTCACGAACGAGCACGTCGTCCGCGGCGCCGAGAAGATCACCGTCATCCTGGCGGACGGCCGGTCGTTCACCGGCAAGGTCGTGGGATCCCAGCCGCAGTACGACGTCGCGATCGTGAAGATCGAAGGGGAGAAGCTGCCCGTGGCGACCCTCGGAAGCTCGGGAGATCTCATGGTCGGAGAATGGGCGATCGCGATCGGCAACCCGTTCGGGTTCCTGCTCAACGACACCCAGCCGACGGTCACCGCGGGGGTGATCAGCGCGACCCACCGGGACATCAAGGCCGAAGCGGCGAGCGGCGGGATCTACAAGAACATGATCCAGACCGACGCGGCCATCAATCCCGGGAATTCCGGAGGGCCGCTCGTGAACGCGCAGGGCGAGGTGATCGGCGTGAATACATTCATTTTCACGAAAAGCGGCGGCTCCGAGGGAATCGGGTTCGCGATTCCGATCGATGCGGCGAAGCGTGTCGTGGACGAGCTGATTCGGTACGGCAAGGTTCGAAACGTGTGGATCGGTGTCGGGACGTGGGACATCACGCCGTACCTGGCGGAGCGGATTGGGACGACCGATCGAAACGGGCTCTACGTCGCCTCGCTCGAAAAAGGAAGCCCCGCGGACAAGGCGGGCGTAAAGATCGGCGACATCATCCGGAAGGTGAACGGCACGCCCGTCGGGGACGTGAACGAAGCCTATCGCGCTCTCTTCGGCGCCAACGTGGGAGACACCATCACCCTGACCGTGGAGCGGGACGGAACGTCGTCGACGCGCCGCCTCGTCCTCCAGGAGCTGCCGGAGTGAGACGATGATCCCGCGCTACAGCCGCAAGGAGATGGCGGCGCTGTTCGACGATGGTGCCCGGTACGGGACCTGGCTTGACGTGGAGCTTGCGGTCTGCTCCGCGATGGAGCGGAGGGGAGAGGTTCCCGCCGGCACCTCAGCCCGGATCCGCTCGAAGGTCAAGATCGATCCGACGCTCATCGAGGAGCTCGAGGAGACGGTCCGGCACGATGTCATCGCGTTCCTGACGCACCTCGCCGACACGGCCGGGGATGACGCCCGCCACCTGCATCGGGGCATGACGTCTTCGGACCTGGTGGATACCGCGCTGGCGCTCACGATGACGCGCGCGAGCGATCTCCTTGGAGCGGAGGTGGGCCGGCTCCGGGAAGCGGCGCGGACCCTGGCGCTACGACACAAGGAGACCATCATGGTCGGCCGCACCCACGGCGTCCACGCGGAGCCGATCACCTTCGGATTGAAAGTATTAGTCTGGTACGAGGAGCTGGGTCGCGCGCGGGAGCGGCTGTCGCGCGCGCGTGCAGGGATCGCGGTGGGGAAGCTTTCCGGCGCGGTAGGGACGCACGCGCACTTGAGTCCGGACCTCGAGGAGGAAGTGCTCGGCTCGCTCGGCTTGACGCCCGATGCCGTTACGACGCAGGTGGTGCAGCGCGACCGGCATGCCGAGCTCCTGCAGGCGATCGCCCTCCTGGGTGCCTCGCTCGAGAAGATCGCGCTCGAGATCCGGCACCTCCAGAGAACCGAAGTGCTCGAGGTGGAGGAGCCTTTCCGGGAAGGGCAGAAGGGATCCTCGGCGATGCCGCACAAGCGAAACCCCGTCAACTGTGAGCGGATCTGCGGACTGGCGAGGGTCTTGCGGGCGAATGCTCACGCGGCGCTTGAGAACGTGGCTCTCTGGCACGAGCGCGACATTAGCCACTCGAGCGTAGAGCGCGTGATCGTCCCGGATTCATTCCTCGCCGCGGATTTCATGGTGACCCAGCTTCGCGAGGTGCTCGAAGGCTTGAACGTGTACCCGGAGCGGATGCGCTCGAATCTGGAGATGACCCGCGGCTTGATCTACTCGCAGCGCGTTCTCCTGGCCCTCGTCCAGGCGGGCCTGACCCGCGAGGATGCCTACGCGCTGGTGCAGCGTCACGCCATGGCCGCGTGGCGGAGTCAGCCGGATCTCGCGACGCGCTTGCTCGCGGACCCTGAGGTATCCCGCGCTCTCTCGAAGGAGAAGCTCCTCGCGTGCTTCGATCCTACGCACTTCACACGCCACGTGAACCGCATATTTGAACGTGTTCTTGGGGAACCAGTTGCAGCAGGCCATTAGCACCCCCATCCTCCCGCTCGGCGGCGCGGACGATCGCGCGCTCGCGGCGCTTCTCAAACGAGAGGGCCTGAGGCTCACGCCCGCTGAGGCGCGGCGGATGCTCTCGCTCCTCAAGCGGGATCCCACGCGTGTGGAGGCGACCATCTTCGACACGATGTGGAGCGAGCACTGCTCGTACAAGAGCAGCCGGCGGGTGCTTCAGGCACACCTGCCCACCGAGAGCCCCCAAGTCATTCTCGGGCCGGGGGAGGACGCCGGCGTCGTTCGGTTCGGGACGCACGAGGGTGTCGAGTTCGCGATCGTGATCGCACACGAAAGCCACAACCACCCTTCCCAGATCGTCCCCACCGAAGGGGCGGCCACGGGGATCGGCGGCATCGTGCGGGACGTAGCGTGCATGGGAGCGGAGGTGATCGGCGTCATGGACTCGCTCCGGTTCGGCGACCCGGACGGGCCGCGCGCCGCGCCGGTGCGAGAGATCGTGCGCGGCGTGATCGACGGCATCTGGCAATACGGCGACGCGCTCGGGGTCCCGAATCTAGGCGGCGATGTTTTCTTTTCGCCGAGCTTCGATGAGAACTGTCTCGTGAACGTCGTCTCGCTCGGGCTCGTGCGGGCCGATCGCGTCGTGCGAAGCCGCGTGCCGGAGGCGGCACGCCGGGAGCCCTACGTGCTCGTCCTGATCGGGAAGCCGACCGACGAGACTGGTTTCGGCGGCGCGTCCTTCGCATCGGCCGTTCTCGATGAGAACGCCGAGGGACAGCGGGGCCACGTGCAGGTGCCCGATCCGTTCCTGAAGCGGGTGCTGCTCGAGGCGAACCGCGCCGTGCTGGATTGGCTCCACGGACAGGGCGTTTCGTTCGGGTTCAAGGATCTCGGTGCGGGCGGAATCGCGTGCGCGTCCTCCGAGCTTGCAGCCGCCGGAGGATTCGGGATGGACGTGGACTTGGAACGGGTCCCCGTGGCGCAGAACGGCTGCCCTCCTGAGGTGATCGCGTGCTCGGAGACGCAGGAGCGATTCGCGTTGGTCGTACCGGAACGGGTCGCCGATCGAGTGCTCGAGCTCTACAACGTCACCTACGCCCTTCCCGAGGTCTACCAGGGTGCGTGCGCGGCCGTCATCGGACGCGTGCGAACCGATTCGCTGTACCGGATCATGCACGGCGGCCAGGCGGTGTGCGATTCCCCGGTCGAGGTCATCACCGCCGGAATCGAACACGTGCGGGGGTCACGGCCCCGGCCCCCGGCCCCGGAGCCGCCCCCACTCCCGCCGGTGCACGATCACGAGGCGCTCTTTACGCGCATGACGCAGACCATGAACCTCGCGTCGCGCGAGCCGATCATCCGCTACTACGACACCGAGGTTCAGGGAAGGATGGTCATCCGGGCGGGCGAGGCGGACGCTTCCGTCGTTGCGCCGATCCCAGGATCGAAGCTCGGGTTCGCCGTCACGGTGGACGGAAACCCTTGGTGGGTCGCGGCGGATCCCTACTGGGGAACGGCCCATGTTGTGTGCGAGGTACTGCGTAACCTGGTATCGGTAGGCGCCGAGCCTGCCGCGCTCACCGATTGCTTGAACTTCGGGAACCCCGAAGATCCGGAGGTATTCGGGGATTTCGTTCAAAGCGTACGCGGGCTCGGTGACGCGGCGCGGGCGCTCGGAAGGGACGGTCTGTCCGGGCCGCCCGTCGCGGTCGTCTCGGGGAACGTATCCTTTTATAACGAAGCTCCCTCGGGTCGGGCCGTCGAGCCCTCGCCGATCGTGGCCGGTCTCGGCATCCTTGCGGATTGGAGCGCCGCCGTGACGAGCGCGACGAAACGGGCCGGCAGCGTCATCGTGCTCAGCGGGCCGCGTCAGGACCGGCTCGGCGCGTCGCAGCTCCGTTTCGCGCTGGCGAGCCGGATGGACGGGCCGCTCCCCGAGCTCGACTTCGATCGGGAACGCCGGCGCATCTACGCCGCGCTCGAGGTGGTGCGGCGTGGAATCGTTCTTGCGTGTCACGACATCGCCGAAGGGGGGCTTGCGTTCGCGGCGCTCGAGATGGCGCTCGGTGGCTACGCGGCCCAAGGCATTGGGCTCCAGATACCGATTTCGGGTCTCGGGAGCACCTCCTCCGAATCGAGACTGTACTCGGAAGCGCCCGGGTTCCTTTTCGAGGTGTCGAAGGAGCGGCTGAGCGAGCTCCTGAGCCTTTTCGAGCGCTGGAACGTGGACGCGACCATGATCGGTCGTACCCTTGCCGAGCCGCGATTCCGGATCCTGGACGGAGGACATACTCTCGTGGACATGGACCTCGAGACGCTGCGGCGCTTCCATTCCGAAGCGCTCAAGCCCATCGCGGAGTGAGAATGGCGAACGTCGCCGTGCTTCAGATACCGGGCGTGAACTGCGAGTACGAAACCGCGCGCGCGCTCGCCGCGGTCGGGCTGAACGCGCGCATCGTCCGGTGGAACGAACCCGCTTCCGTCTGGAGCAAGTTCGACGCCTACGTGCTTCCCGGCGGCTTCGCGTTCCAGGACCGGATCCGGGCCGGAGCGGTGGCAGCCAAGCTCTCCGCCGTCGACCGGATCGCTGCGGAGGCGGAGCGCGGCAAGCCCGTGCTCGGAATCTGCAACGGCGCCCAAGTCCTGGTCGAGGCCGGCCTCGTCCCGGGATTTCATCCGGGGAGAGTCGAAATGGCGCTCGCGCCGAACCGCGCTCCGCGCCGGGAGGGGTATCTTTGCCGCTGGACGTGGCTCCGCGCCGGGCAGGGCCCGGGACGCGAGTGGTTTGCGGCGCTGGCGGAGCCGGACCACGTGATTCCGATGCCCATCGCGCACGGCGAGGGGCGGTTTCTGACCGCGGACCCCGAGGTCAGGGATCGCATCCAAAAAGACGGGCTGGTGCTCTATCGATTCGTGGCTCCGTCCGGGGGGCCCGCGCAGGCGTTCCCCTTCGATCCAAACGGCGCCATGTTCCAGGCAGCGGGCATCACGAACGTAGCGGGCAACATCCTGGCGTTCATGCCGCATCCGGAGCGGGCCGCGTGGCTTCGCCAGGTGCCGATGGATCTGAAGAACGATTGGGGCGGGCGTCGCCGGGCGGCGGTGGGGCAGTGGGAAGCGCTCGAGGGTCCGGGGCCCGGGAGGGTCGTCTTTGCGTCGCTCGCCTCCAGGCTCGCCTCCCGGGTGGCCGAAGGGGCGCGGTCGTGAGCGCCGTACTGCTGACAAGGCTCAAGATCACGGACTTGACAGCCTGGACCGCCCTCGAAGCCGGGCGGAGGCTCCTCGAGCCCGGGCACGCGCTCACGCGGATCGTGCGCGAGCAGCTTCTGCTCTTTGAGCCCGACGCGGGTGCGCGGGCCGAGTCATTCGAGTCCCGTTTGGAGGAAGCCGTGCGGCATTCGAATTTCTTCGTCAATCCGAACAAGGAAACCTATCGGCTGCTCGCGTCCGCCGAGCGCGGGGTAGCATGGTCGCCGCCCGAGGGGGCGTGGGGAATTCTGGCCCGGACGCGCGAGGAGACCGCGGACGAGGGGCTCAAGCAACGCCTCCTCCGCGAGCACCCGATGCCGGGCCTCGCGGGCATCCGGCGCGCCAAGGTGTGGTGGCTCTGGTCACGGGGGCCCGACGGTGGACCGGCGATTCCTGCCGTGAGCCGCGCGTTGGGAATCCTACGTGATCAAAAGCACGGTTTGCTCGTGAATCCGCACGGTGAGGCGGCGATGGAGCTGACGGAGGCCACGTCATGGGCCGTCGTCGAGCGGTTTCTAATCGATCCCGCGCCCGCATTCCGGGTCGCGGCATGACCGGGAGAGAAGCCTTGAGCGAAAAGCGCGAATCCGAGGGCGCGGTTTCCCGACCGCACGGCGACCGCCTGCACGAGGAATGCGGCGTCTTCGGCATCTGGGGAGCCGAGAACGCGGCTCGACTGACGTACGCGGGTCTCTACGCGCTCCAGCACCGTGGGCAGGAGAGCGCGGGGATCGTTGCGACCGACGGAGTCGAATTCCATCACCACAAGGCGGTGGGCCTCGTGTCCGACGTGTTTGCGGGCTCCGTGCTGGATTCCCTCAAGGGTCACATCGCGATCGGCCACAACCGGTACTCCACCCAGGGAAGCACCCTGCTTCGAAATGCGCAGCCGCTCGTCGTCGACTTTCGCGAGGGCATGCTCGCGCTCGGACACAATGGGAACCTCGTCAACGCGGTCGCCCTTCGAAACGAGCTCGAAGCGCAAGGCTCCATCTTCCAGACCACGAGCGACACCGAAGTCATCCTGCATTTGATCGCGCGGTCCAAGTCGACCGAGATCGAGCGGATGATCCCCGAGGCGCTCGCGCGCTGCCAGGGGGCGTACACCCTCGTGATCCTCGCGGGGGATAAGCTCATCGGTCTGCGCGACCCGAGGGGTTTCCGACCGCTCTGCCTGGGGAAGCGCGGCGACGCGCACGTTCTCGCGAGCGAGACCTGCGCCCTAGACATGGTCGGAGCCGAGTTCATCCGGGAGATCGCGGCGGGGGAGTTGGTGGTGATCGACGGGAGCGGCGTCCAATCCTATCCCGCGCTGAAGCCCAAGCCGGCGCGGGCGTGTGTGTTCGAGCTGATCTATTTCTCCCGTCCGGACAGCGAGGTCTTCGGCGAGAGCGTCGACCTGGTCCGCAGGCGCCTCGGGCGAAGGCTGGCGGAGGAGCATCCGGTCGACGCCGACATGGTGATTTCGGTGCCTGATTCGAGCAACTCCGCGGCGCTGGGCTATTCGGAGGCTTCGGGCATCCCCTTCGAGCTGGGTCTCATCCGGAACCATTACGTCGGGCGCACGTTCATTGCGCCGCAGCAGGTGAAGCGGGATTTTGGCGTCAACCTCAAGTTCAACGCCGTCCGGCGGATTCTGGAGGGGAAACGCGTCGTGGTGGTGGACGATTCGATCGTCCGCGGCACGACGAGCCGCAGTCTCGTGGCGATGCTCCGGGGCGCGGGGGCGCGTGAAATCCACTTCCGCGTCTCGAGCCCGCCGATCGGGTGGTCTTGCTACTACGGCATTGACACTCCGAACCGGAAGGAGCTGATCGCGTCCTCCCACTCCGTCGAGGAAATCCGGAAGTACCTCCACGTGGACACGCTGGGCTACCTCTCCATGGACGGGCTCAGAGCGTGCGTGTCGCGGCCGGATGATCACTGCTACGCGTGCTTCGACGGCAAGTACTCCGAGTGGTACGGAGAGCCGCTGGACAAGCTCGCCATGGAGCAGCGCGCCTCGACCCGCCTCGAGGGCCGCCGCTAACCCGCGCTTCGCCAGAGCGTTCCGCACGAGCGGTCGCCCTCCGGTCCCCGATTCCCTCGTCAAGATGGGCCGCCGGATGGCCGATCTGGGGCATAACCCGTCGACGGACCAGTCCAAAAGGGGATGCCACCGGTGTCCGAATCCAACGCCGCGCGCAAGAAGCTGGGTGAGTACCTGCTCGAAGCGGGGCTCATTACGGATCAACAGCTCAAGGAAGCGCTGAGGCGGCAACGACAAACGAAGGAGCCGCTCGGCCAGATCCTGACGCGGCAGGGCATGGTCAGCGAAGCGGACATCTGCCGCGTCCTACATCAGCAGCTCGGGCTCCCGATCGTCGACTTGGAAAGCATCGCGATCGACGAGCAGGTCATCGCCCTTCTGCGCGAGGACCTTGCGAAGAAGCACACCGCCATTCCAATCGAGCTCGAGAACCGAAGCACGCTCCGGGTGGCCCTGGCCGACCCCCTGAATCCCCAGGCGCTCGAGGACATCAAGTTCCAGAGCGGGTACTTCGTGCGCCCGGTCTTGGCGCCCCCCTCCGAAATCGTCGAAGCGATCGCGAAGTACTACCACATCGACGCCTCGGTCGTAGAGATCCTCGAGAACATCATCAAGAACGATTCCGTCGAAGTCCGCGAGATCATCCCGGAGGAAGGGGAGGAGAACATCGACGAGCTGATGAAGGTCAGCTCTGGCCCTCCGATCGTGAGGCTCGCGAACTGGCTCATCACCCGCGCCGTCGAGATGCGCGCAAGCGACATCCACATCGAGCCTCAGGAAAAGGGAGTCGGCGTGCGTTGCCGCGTCGACGGACTTCTGCAAGACCTGGAGCGCCTTCCGAAATGGACGCAGGGGGCGCTCGTGTCCAGGATCAAGATCCTCGCGACGCTCGACATCGCCGAAAAACGGCTGCCCCAGGACGGAAGCTTCCGGGTGGAGGTCAGCGGAAGGCGCATCGATCTACGCGTCTCGACCCTCCCCACGGCCCACGGAGAGAAGGTCGTAATTCGGATCGTGGACCAGGAGCGCTCGGCGCTTCATCTCGATTCGCTGGGCCTTTCGGAATCCGATTTGGACAAGATCCGGGCCTACGGCACGCGGCCCCAGGGGATCGTCATCGTCACCGGCCCAACCGGGAGCGGCAAGAGCACGCTGCTCTATTCGCTCATCCAGGAGATCCACACCGTGACGAAGAACATCATCACGGTGGAAGACCCGGTCGAATACCAGATCGCCGGAATCAACCAGGTCCAGGTCGATGAGAAGAGCAAGAAGACCTTTGCGGCGATTCTCCGCGCGATGCTGCGGCAGGATCCCGACATCATGATGATCGGAGAAATTCGCGATCTCGAGACCGCCCAGATCGCCTTTCGCGCATCGATCACGGGACACCTCGTTCTCTCGACCGTGCACACGAACGACGCTCCGTCGGCCGTGACCCGACTCGTGGATCTGGGACTCCAGCCCTATATGGTGGCGTCGAGTCTTATCTGCGTGATCTCGATGAGGCTCGTGCGGCTCCTCTGCCCGAAATGCAAGGATCAATACGTTCCGGCGGGAGACGAGCTCAGGATTCTAGGCATTTCGACACGCGAGGCGCAGAACGTCGCGCTCCACCGCCCCATCGGCTGCGACTACTGCGGCCAGACCGGGTACCGGGGCAGGACCGGCATCTTCGAGGTTCTGGAGCTGGACGATCCGATCCGGAGATTGATCGCGGCCGGGGCGGCAGAATCGCTGATCCGCGCCGAGGCCGTCCAGGCGGGCATGACCCCCATCGGCGAAGACGGGCTGGCCAAGGTGCTCGCGGGCGAGACGAGCCTGGAAGAGCTGCGACGGGTGGTGTACTACGAAGAGGAGACGGCGCGGCTCTGCCCCGCGTGTCATGAGCCGGTCGCGTCGGAGTACCACTTCTGCCCGCACTGCGGATACACGATCGCCACCACCTGCCTGAAATGCGATCGCCGCGTCGATCCGAATTGGGACCACTGCCCGTCCTGCGGGACCCGCCGCGAGCGGTCCCAAGAACCCGAGCTTTCGCCCGAAGTTCTCGTTCCGGCCGGCGGGCGGGGGCGCATCTCCAAGAGATCCCGCCGCTGATCCCCCAGGCCCGCGTCCCATGCCGCGCGCTTCCATCCTTGACCGCGGTTTCGCCCGTTCCTAGAATCCCCCGGCCACGCCCCGCACCGGCATCCTGCCGGCCGCCACGCGCGGCGGGAGAGCCCTCGCGCCCCGGAGAAACGTGTCCGTCCAAGAGACGCGCCGCAGCAAACTCGACGCACTGATCCAGCGCGGAATCCAACCCTACGCCTATCGCTTCGACGTCACCCACGGTTCCGCCGCAATCCAGGCGCGCCACACCGAGCTCGAACAATCGGGCGAGCGTGTCCGATTCGCGGGGCGCCTCATGACGAAGCGCGGGCACGGTAAGGCAGCGTTCGCGCACGTGAAGGATCGGGAGGGTCTTCAACAGATCTATCTTCGCGAGGACGTTCTCGGCCCCGACGCATTCGCCCAGGCCATGGAGCTGGATCTCGGGGATTGGGTGGGGGTGGAAGGAACCGTCTTCGTCACCAAGACGGGGGAGATCACGATCCGGGCCGAGCGCGTGGAGCTGCTCGCCAAATCGCTCCGGCCGCTCCCCGAGAAGTGGCACGGTCTGACGGACGTCGAAATCCGGTACCGCCAGCGCTATACCGATCTCATTGTGAACGACGAGGTGCGCGCGGTGTTCCGCGCCCGCGCCGCCATCATTCGCTCCCTTCGCGCGTCGCTCGAGTCGCGCGGCTTCCTCGAGGTCGAAACGCCGGCGCTGCAGCCGGCCTACGGCGGCGCTTCGGCGCGGCCGTTCGTGACGCATCATCACGCGCTCGACATGAAGCTCTACCTGCGCATCGCCGACGAGCTCTACTTGAAACGCTTGATCGTGGGTGGCCTCGAGCGGGTGTATGAAATCTCCAAGGATTTTCGCAACGAAGGAATCGACCGGACCCACAATCCGGAATTCACGATGCTCGAGTTCTACCAAGCGTTCGCGGACTATGAGGACATGCTCGAGTCGACCCAGGCCATGCTGATCGAGACCGTCAAGGCGGTTCACGGGGGGCTCGCGGTTTCCTTCGACGGGGCCCCGATCGACTTCACCCCGCCATGGCCCCGGCTCACCATCCGGGAGGCGGCCCAGAGAGGTCTGGGCGTGAGCGAGCTTCCCTCCGACGAGCGCTCGCTCCGCGACCTCGCGCGGCGGGCCCACGTCGACCTGGACCCCGCCTTCGGCTACGGACGCGTCCTGGACGAGATCGTTTCGGTGAAAGTCCAGCCGGAGCTCAGGAATCCCACGTTCCTGGTCGACCACCCGCGCGAGACCTCGCCGCTCGCGAAAGCGAAGCGCGGGAACCCCGACGTGGTCGAGCGGTTCGAGCTGATCGTGGCCGGCATGGAGGTGGCGAACGCGTTCTCCGAGCAGAACGATCCGCTGGAGCAGCGGCGCGCTTTCGAGCAGCAGGGGAAGCTTCGGGAGCGCGGGGACGAGGAGGCGCAGATGCTCGACACCGACTACCTTCGCGCGCTGGAAATGGGGATGCCCCCGACCGGCGGCGTCGGCATTGGTGTGGACCGGCTGGTGATGCTCCTCACCGATTCCCGATCGATCCGCGACGTGATCCTGTTCCCGCACATGCGACCCGAGGACGGGAATGAGGGTTAGCGGGGCTGCCTCGAGCGGCTGACGCTGCCGCGGAGGCTTCCATGGGATTCGTCTGGATCATCGCGTCGCGGTACCTTCGCTCCAAGCGCAGGCTGAGCTTCATTACCCTGATCAGCCTCCTCGCCTCGGGTGGCGTATTCGTCGGCGTCGCCGCGCTTACCATCGTCCTCTCGGTCATGAACGGCTTCGAGGATCAGGTCCAGCGGCGGATCGCGGGGACGAACGCCCACATCGCCGTCCTCTCGGCCGACGACCGCCCCGTCCAACCGAGTGATTCGCTCGTCCAAAGAATCGCCGAGGCGGCGCCCGGGGCGGCCGTCGCCCCATTCGTCTACGGCAAGGTCATGGTGGCCTCGCGAAGCAGCGTGGACGGGATGGTGATGAAGGGAGTCGAGCCCTCCGAGGAGGCGCGGGTGACCGACATCATGTCGCACCTGTCGCCGGCGGACTCCGCCTTGAACGGGGGCGACCTGCCCGGAATCGGGCTCGGCGAGGAGCTGGCCGTCCGGCTCCGAGTCTCACGCGGCGACGTGATTCTGATCAGCTTGCCGAGCGAAGAGCCGGGAGGTCTTTTCGGAGGGATTCCGCGGGTGAAGCGCCTGCGGGTCAGCTCCATCTTCCGCTCGGGCCTCTACGAATACGACTCCTCCTTCGGGATCGTGCGGATCGATACGGCGCGCGAGTTTTTCGAGCTGGGCCGGGACGTGACGGGGTACGAGCTTCGGATCCCCGATATGTTCCGGGCGCGGGAAGTCGCGCGCGGGCTGGAAGCGAGGCTCGGCTTGGACTACCGGGTGACGAACTGGATCGACCTGAACCGGAATCTCTTCTCCTGGATGAAGATCGAAAAGGCGGTCATGTTCACGATCCTGATCCTCATTGTGCTGGTGGCGACGGTGAACATCGTCTCCAGTCTCGTGATGCTCGTCCTGGAGAAGCGGCGCGATATCGGGGTTCTACGCACGATGGGAGTCACGCCTCGGGGGATCATGCGGATTTTCCTCTTGCAGGGCACCCTGGTGGGGATCGGCGGGACGGCGCTCGGGCTCATCGTAGGTTGGGCCGTGTCATTCGCGCTGGGCCGCTACAAGCTGCTCCACCTTCCCGGGGAGATCTATTTCATCGACACGCTGCCCGTCAAGATCGAGTGGACCGATTTCGCGCTGGTCGGGCTCGCGGCCACGGCGCTCTGCTTCTTGGCGAGCCTCTATCCGGCGTGGAGAGCCGCGAGGCTTGCCCCCGTGGAATCGATCCGGTATGAATGAAGCGGTTCCCAGGCCGCCCGCTCTCGAGGCCAGGGGGCTCGCGAAGACCTACCACGACGGCATGGCGCCCGTGGAAGTTCTCCGCGATGCCAACCTGCGCGTGGATCCCGGTGAGGTGGTGGCGGTGGTCGGCGCGTCGGGGTCCGGAAAATCCACGCTTCTTCATCTTCTGGGAGGGCTCGATCGGCCGACGGCCGGCTCCGTGAGCGTGGGTGGGGAGGACCTCTCCCGGCTCGATGAAGCGGGCCGCTCGCGGCTCCGGGCACGTGCGGTAGGATTCGTGTTCCAATTCCACCAACTCTTGCCCGAGTTTACAGCGCTCGAAAACGTGATGATGGCGGGCTGGGTGGCGGGCGCGCCGCGCGCAGCGACGCGCGAGCGTGCGGAGAGTCTCTTGCGCGATCTCGGGTTGATCGGGCGTGCGGAGCACAAGCCTGGCGAGCTTTCTGGGGGCGAGCAGCAGCGTGTCGCGGTGGCTCGCGCCTTGCATATGAGGCCCGCGGTCCTTCTCGCGGACGAGCCCACGGGGAATTTGGACCGGCGGGCTTCGGCTTCCCTCATCGAAATCTTTGAGCGGTACCGGTCGCAGGAACAGCAAGCCATTGTCATTGCGACACATAACCCGGATGTGGCGAAATCGGCAGGTCGGGTGGTTGCCCTTGAGGATGGATATCTAAGGCCGATTAGAATTGAGACGGGTCGCATCTAATTAGTCGGAGGGTTGGGCCCCCGAAAGGAAACCATGCAGTGTCAGATTTGCGGTAAGCGACCGGCG
The DNA here is from genome assembly GCA_036505295.1 of Candidatus Eiseniibacteriota bacterium. Taxonomy (GTDB): domain Bacteria; phylum Eisenbacteria; class RBG-16-71-46; order SZUA-252; family SZUA-252; genus WS-7. Next base: position 4,606 of record DASXTQ010000030.1, on the reverse strand, counting down.
GTGGTGCATTTCACCGAGATCGTGAACAACAAGAAGTCCGAATACCATGTCTGCGAGAAGTGCGCGGAGGAGAAGGGCTACCACGTGCCGCTCGTCAAGACGAAGTTCTCGGTCGGGGATCTCCTGGCCGGGATGGTGGAGCAGCCCGGATCAGCGGAGGAGGCCCGCGTCGGGCGGGTCCAGTGTCCGAAGTGCGGCCTGGTCTATTCCAATTTCAAGGAGACGGGGCGGCTCGGCTGCTCGGAGTGCTATCCGACCTTCCGGTCACAGCTTCGCCCGCTTTTGCGCCGGGTGCACGGCAGCACGAAGCACGTAGGGAAGACCCCTGTGCGGGATGCCGCGCGCGTGGCGTTGAGGCGGGAAGTGCAGGGATTACACGAGCAGTTGCAAAAGGCGGTGGAGCAAGAGGATTTCGAGGCCGCCGCAGGCTTGAGGGATCGGATCCGCAAGCTCGAGGCGAACGACGTCCGGACCGTCGAAGGGGGCGCGGCGTGAAGCTCACGGGATTGTCCACGTCGCTCGGGCGCTGGCTGGACGGATCGGGACCGGCCTCGGACGTGGTCCTGAGCACGCGCGTACGCCTGGCCCGGAACCTCGCGGGCGTGCCGTTCACCCATCGTGCCCGGGAAGAGCAGCTGGCGATGGTCTACTCGAGCGTTCTATCCGCGGTCCGGAAGACGCCGGCGCTCACGCAATCGCTCGCGCTCGAAATGCGCGAGCTGACGCCGCTGGACCGCCAGTTCCTCGTCGAGCGCCACCTGATCAGTCACGACCTGGCGGACAACGGGAAGCTGCGCGGTCTCCTCGTGCTGCCTGACGAGAGTATCTCTGCCATGGTGAACGAGGAGGACCACCTGAGGCTTCAAGCGTTGGCCTCGGGGTTTCAGCTCCGCTCCGCGTGGGAGTCGGTGAACGCCATCGATGATGAATTGGCTCAAGACCTGGACTATGCTTTCAGCGACGAGCTGGGGTATTTGACCGCATGCCCGACCAACGTCGGAACCGGGATGCGGGCGTCCGTGCTGATTCACCTTCCGTCGCTCGTGCTGACGAAACAGATTGGACGCGTGCTGCAAGGCATCACCCAGGTGGGCCTCGCGGTTCGTGGGTTCTACGGCGAAGGCTCGCAGATCATGGGAAACTTCTTCCAGATCTCGAACCAGACGACCCTCGGGCAGAACGAGCGCGAGACGATCGACAGCTTGGAGCGCGTCACGAAGCAGATCATCGATTCGGAGCAGCGGGCGCGCGATGAGCTCTTAAAAGACGCAAGAGTCCAAATCGAGGATAAGATCTGGCGCGCCTACGGCACCCTTCGTCACAGTCGGGTGATTTCCTCTCAGGAGGTGGTCAACCTTTCTTCCGCGGTTCGCTTCGGGGTCGCGCTCCGGATCGAGGGCTTGGCGAGTGTCCAGACATTGAACGAGCTTCTGGTGCGATCCCAGCCGGCGCATCTTCAAATCACGGTGGGGCGCGAGCTCGAGCAGCGCGAGCGAAATATCTTGAGAGCGGAATACATCCGGAGGCTTCTCGGTGAGGGAGGCTCGGTCCCGGTTGCGAGTAATTAACACCAGGCTGGAGGCCTGATCCATGCATGACAAATTTACAGAACGCGTGCGGAAGGTGATGTACCTCGCGCGCGAGGAGGCCGCGCGCCTCCAGCACGATTATATCGGCACGGAGCACCTCCTCCTGGGAGTCATCCGCGAAGGGGAAGGGATCGCGGCGACGGTGCTGAACAACCTGGGGCTCGACTTGGACGCGATCCGTCAAGCGGTGGAGAGTATGGTTTCGTCCACCGGTGGGACGCTCACGATCGGCGAGATCCCGTTCACGCCGCGCGCGAAGAGAGTTTTGGAGCTGAGCGTTGACGAAGCACGTCAGCTCGGCCACAACTACGTCGGCACAGAGCATCTCCTCCTCGGGCTCATCCGCGAAGGCGAAGGCGTCGCCGCGCGCGTGTTGCTCGAGCTCGGCGTCGACCGCAAGAAGGTCCGCGAGGAGACGCTGAAGCTTTTGGGAGGGACGCCGTCCGTGTCGCAACCGGAACGCGAGGGTAAGGTCGAGACGCCCGCACTGAACCAGTTCGGCCGGGATCTCACCTCACTGGCCAGGGAAGGGAAGCTGGATCCGATCATCGGGCGCGAGCTCGAAATCGACCGCGTCATTCAAGTCCTTTCCCGACGCAAGAAGAACAACCCGATCCTGATCGGCGAGCCGGGCGTCGGGAAGACCGCGATCGCCGAAGGGCTGGCCGAGCGGATCGTGGAGAACAAGGTCCCCGAGACGCTCAAGGACAAGCGGATCGTCACCCTGGACCTTGCCGCCGTCGTGGCGGGCACGAAGTATCGCGGGCAGTTCGAGGAGCGTCTGAAGGCGGTGATGAACGAAATCCGCGAGTCCAAGGACACGATCATTTTCATCGACGAGCTGCATACGATCGTCGGAGCCGGCGGCGCCGAGGGAGCGATCGACGCCTCCAATATGCTGAAGCCCGCGCTCGCGCGGGGCGAGCTGCAGTGCATCGGCGCGACGACCCTCGACGAATTCCGGAAGTACATCGAGAAGGACGGCGCGCTGGAGCGGCGATTCCAGCCCATCATGGTGGATCCGCCCTCGGTCGACCAGACCATCCAGATCATCCGCGGGCTCCGTGACAAATACGAAGCGCACCATGGCTCCAAGTACTCCGACGACTCGATCGTCGCGGCCGTGAAGCTCGCGGACCGGTACATCAACGATCGCTTTCTCCCGGACAAGGCGATCGACGTCATCGACGAGGCGGGCGCGAGCGCGCGGCTCAGCATCTCCGCGATCCCGACCGAGGTCCGAGAGCTGGAGAAGCAGGTCGAGGAAGTCGCCAAGGAGAAGGAGGCCTCCATCCAGCAGCAGGAGTTCGAGAAGGCGGCCCGCTTCCGCGACAAAGAGAAGGATCTGCGGGCGAAGCTCCGGGAGCACAAGAAGACGTGGACCGAGATCAAGCATGAGAAGGAAGCGCTCGTCGATGTCGACCTGATCGCGAAGGTGATCTCCCGCATGACGGGGATCCCGATCGCGCGGCTCGAGGAGAAGGAGTCGGAGAAGCTGCTCCGGATGGAGGAGGAGCTGCGGAAATCGATCGTGGGCCAGGAGGAGGCGGTCGCCGCGGTGTCCCGTGCCATACGTAGGAATCGCGCCGGCCTCCGCGACCCGCGCCGCCCGATCGGCTCGTTCATCTTCCTGGGACCGACGGGGGTCGGGAAAACCGAGCTGGCGCGCGTGTTGGCGCGCTTCCTTTTCGACGACCCCGACGCCCTGATCCGGATCGACATGTCGGAATACATGGAGAAATTCTCGGTTTCCAGGCTCATCGGCGCCCCACCGGGGTATGTCGGACATGAGGAGGGCGGGCAGCTCACCGAAAAGGTGCGGCGGAAACCCTACTCGGTCGTCCTTCTCGACGAGATCGAGAAGGCCCACCCGGACGTCTTCAACATTCTTCTGCAAGTATTGGACGACGGGCAGCTCACCGACAGCCTGCGCCGGAAGGTGGATTTCAAGAACACGGTCCTCATCATGACCTCGAACCTGGGGGCGCGGCAGATCAAGGGGGGCCGGGGCCTGGGGTTCACCGAGCGGGACGGCGGGTCGAACTACGCGACCATGAAGAACGCGATCATGGATGAGGTAAAACGAGTGTTCAATCCCGAGTTCTTGAACCGGATCGACGAGCAGATCGTGTTCCATGCGCTGGACCGGCCGCAGATGGGCTCGATCACCAAGATCCTGCTCGGCCAGGTCGCGGACCGCATGAAGGGAAGCGGGATCACGCTGAACTTCGAGGACGAGGTGGTGGATCTGCTCATCCAGAAGGGCTTCGATGAGGCGTTGGGCGCGCGTCCGCTCAAACGCAGCATCCAGAAGCTGATCGAGGACCCGCTCTCGGAGCACGTGCTTCGCGGCCAGCTGAAGGAGGGTAGCGACGTCTTGGTCTCCCGCCGGGGTGATGAATTGATTTTCGCCTCTTGAGGCATTCCACGAAGGCTCCACGCAGAAGCGAGCGGAACCCATGTCCGCCGGGGAGAAATCGCCCCGGCGGCGTTTCGCGTCTTGCGGTCCCCGCCGCGGTCCTGGCCTCGATGGTCCTGCTCCTCGCATCCGTGCCGCGCGCCCGCGCAGAAGCCCCCGATTCTCTCCCGGTCCCCCCCGCGAGCGCGCAGGTCCCGGACTCCTTGTCCGCGCCGGGGAGCTCGGGGCCGGGCGCCGTCATCCGCAGCATCGCGGCCACCGGCTTCATCAACGTCGATTCCGTGGTCGTGGTCCGCACGTTCGGTCTCGCCCCTGGCCAGCCCTATGACGCGAAGGAAGTCCGTAGCGGCGTCCGTCGCCTATTCGCCACGGGGCTGTTCACCGACGTCACCGTGAGCGACGCGTCTACGCCTGACGGAGGCGTCGCGCTCACGATCCACGTTTCCGAGCGGCCGCGGGTCAAGGAAATCGTCTTCCGGGGCGCGAAGAAGATCGAAGCCTCAACGCTCAAGGGCAAGCTGACCGTTGCCGAGGGGCAGCTGCTCGACGCCGGGACGCTCGAGTTGGACGCACGAAAAATCGAGACGGCCTACGGCGA
>DASXTQ010000029.1:0-30417 GCA_036505295.1 Candidatus Eiseniibacteriota bacterium | reverse complement strand
GAGGGTGTCCCAGTCGATCGCGTTCGCCGGTCCGGTGATCGGGTCGTCGCCCGCCCGCGCGAGCTCGCCGCTTTCCCATACCGGCTTCTCGCCGAGGACGCCCATGACGCCGTTCTGAACGTTCATCAGATGTCCCAGGATCCAGTTTGCGCAGTTCCCGCCTGGAGAAGGCTGCACCAAGGACTGCTCCGGGGTCACTCCCTTCAGATTCGCCGCGGCGGTTTGGTACATCAATTGGAAATGCTGGGCTATGGCTTTCTGTGGGTTCATCGCTCGTTCTCCTTATGATCGGTCGGCACTTCGATAAACATCGCTACCGCACCCTGATCGTAGCACTTTGGAGCGCCGTCCAAACCTCCGCTCGACACCGCCCCGTCTCTCTGCTATAAACCTTTGTTCTCGCGAGCCTAACCCTTTTCACCGGGCGATGAAGCGCCTGCCACGTCGGGCGGCCAACCCCCCCAAACATTCAAATCGAGGAGAAATGATGCTGGGAATCGGGACCAGAGGTCGGACGGTAGTGGCGGCCCTCATGTTCGCGGCGCTTTCGGTGCTGCTCGTACTCGCGCCCTCCGCGACGGCGTTCGCTAAAGAAGGCGGGGCGCATCACGGCGGAGGGGAAGCGAGTCTCGCGCTTCCGGACCTCCGGACGGTGTCGTTCGCTGGAGGCATCAACGGGCACAACCTTCTGGTGTTCGGGCTCTTGATCTGTGCCCTCGGCATGGTCTTCGGCATCGCGGCGTATTCGCGAATTCGAAAGCTGCCGGTCCACCAATCGATGGCTGAGATCTCCGAGCTGATCTACGAGACGTGCAAGACCTACCTCCTCCAGCAGGGCAAGTTCCTCATTGTCCTGTGGGTGTTCATCAGCGCCATCGTGCTGGTCTACTTCGGCTGGCTGGCGGTGACCGGCGTGAACGCGGCGGGCGAGATCCAGCGAGGATTCCCACCCCTCAAGGTCGCGGTCATCCTGTTCTTCAGCCTCGTCGGGATGGCGGGAAGCTACAGCGTCGCGTGGTTCGGGATCCGCATCAACACGCTCGCCAACTCCAGAACAGCGTTTGCCGCCCTGACCGGGAAGCCCTTCAACTGCTACTCCATTCCCCTCAGGGCCGGCATGAGCATCGGCATGGCGTTGATCTCCGTCGAGCTCCTGATCATGCTCATCATTCTGCTCTTCGTCCCCGGGGACATGGCGGGGCCCTGCTTCATCGGATTCGCGATCGGCGAGTCGCTCGGCGCCGCGGCGCTCCGAATCGCCGGAGGCATTTTCACGAAGATCGCCGACATCGGCTCGGATCTCATGAAGATCGTGTTCAAGATCAAGGAGGACGACGCGAGAAATCCCGGCGTGATCGCGGACTGCACCGGCGACAACGCTGGAGACTCGGTGGGCCCGTCGGCCGACGGCTTCGAGACCTACGGCGTGACGGGAGTCGCGCTCATCTCCTTCATCCTGCTCGCCGTGAGCGATCCGATCGTCCAGGTCCAACTCTTGGTGTGGATCTTTGCGATGCGCGTGATGATGGTCGTGGCCAGTGGACTCTCGTACCAAGTCAATGAGTGGATCAGCCACCGCCAGTACGCGAATGCGGACAAGATGGACTTCGAGCATCCCCTGACGCGCCTCGTCTGGCTCACCTCGTTCATCTCGATCGCGGCCACGTACGCCGCGTCGTATGTCCTGGTCCGCGGCCTGGGCGACGGGTCGCTCTGGTGGAAGCTTTCGACCGTGATCACGTGCGGCACCCTGGCGGGCGCGATCATCCCCGAGCTGGTGAAGATCTTCACCTCCATGAACTCGAAGCACGTCGCGGAGGTCGTGACTTCCTCCAAGGAGGGGGGAGCGTCACTCAACATCCTCTCCGGACTCGTCGCGGGAAATTTCAGCGCGTACTGGCTCGGCCTCACGATTATGGTGCTCATGGCGCTCGCGTACGGCGTCAGCACGCTGGGGCTTGGGAGCCTGATGATCGCCCCCGCCGTTTTCGCCTTTGGCCTCGTGGCGTTCGGGTTCCTCGGCATGGGACCTGTGACGATCGCCGTGGATTCGTACGGGCCCGTGACCGACAACGCTCAGTCGATTTACGAGCTTTCGCTTGTCGAGACGATCCCCGGCATCCGCGAGCAGGTGAAGTCGCAATTCGGATTCGACGTCGACTTCGAGAAAGCGAAGCACAATCTGGAGGAGAACGACGGCGCGGGGAACACCTTCAAGGCGACCGCCAAGCCGGTCCTCATCGGCACCGCCGTGGTGGGAGCAACCACGATGATCTTCTCGATCATCGTCGCCCTGACCGAGGGCCTGAAGCCCGAGTACGTGGCGAACCTCTCGCTCCTCCACGCGCCCTTCCTGTTAGGCCTGATCGCGGGGGGCGCCATGATCTACTGGTTCACCGGCGCTTCCACTCAGGCCGTGACGGCGGGCGCCTACCGCGCGGTCGAGTTCATCAAGCGGAACATCAAGCTCGAGGGAACGACCAAGGCTTCGGTCTCCGACTCCAAGAAGGTGGTCGAGATCTGCACCCAGTATGCGCAGAAGGGGATGTTCAATATCTTCCTCGCGGTCTTCTTCGGAACCCTCGCGTTCGCGTTCGTCGAGCCGTTCTTCTTCATCGGCTACCTGATTTCCATCGCGCTCTTCGGCCTCTTCCAGGCCATCTTCATGGCCAACGCGGGGGGCGCCTGGGATAACGCGAAGAAGGTGGTCGAGGTGGTGTTGAAGGAGAAGGGGACCCCGCTCCACGACGCCACGGTCGTCGGCGACACGGTGGGGGATCCGTTCAAGGACACGTCTTCGGTGGCCATGAACCCCGTGATCAAGTTCACGACGCTCTTCGGGCTGCTCGCGGTGGAACTGGCCGTTTCCCTGGCCCGCCAGCAGGGGCCGCTCCTGACCGGCATCCTGGCCGCCGTGTTCCTTCTCGTGTCGATGACGTTTGTCTGGCGGTCGTTCTACGCGATGCGGATCACGCCGCAATGAGCTTCGCCATCGCGTCGCGGAGGGTGCTCAGCGTCACGGGCTTGCTGACGATCAGGTCCACGCCCTCGGGTCGCTCGCCCTGGTCGACCATCAGCTCGCCAAAGCCGGTAAGGAGCAGAACCGGCGTCTCCGGGCTCAGGCGCTTCGCTGCGACCGCGAGCTGATCGCCGCTCATCTTGGGCATGGACCGGTCCGTGACGATCAGGTCGAAATGCCCGGTGCGTAGCTTCTCGAGTCCGTCCCGACCGTCGGTGGCGGTCTCGACCTGATGTTGGTCCGCGGCAAGGTACTCGCCGACCAAGGTCAAGATCCGGGGCTCGTCGTCCACGACCAGCACCCGAAGCTTCCGGACCTCCGGGGCGAGGTGAACCGTGTCCTCCCCCTCCGTGCTCGCCGCGCTCGGCTTGATGGGGAGGCGGATGCTGAACGTCGTGCCTTTTCCGGGCGCGCTCTCGATCTGGACGGTTCCTCCATGGCGGCGCACGATTCCATACACCATCGGAAGGCCCAGGCCGGTCCCCTCGTCCCCCTTGGTCGTGAAGAAAGGCTCGAGGCACCTCCGCCGCACTTCGTCGGTCATCCCCGTTCCCGTGTCCGTGATCTCGAGCACGACGAACTCGCCGTCGACGCGGGAACGGAGCGTGATCCGTCCACCCTCGGGCATCGCGTCGACCGCGTTGAAGACCATGTTGGTCAGCATTTCGCGTAGGTCGGATTCATTGCCGGAAATGAGCGGTGTCGGAGCGAGCTCGGTCTGCACCTCGACCGAGACGCCTTTGACTTGGGCCTGATCTTTCCACTTGGGCTGCGTCATGGAGATCGCCTGCCGGACGATCGCGTCGATCGCGACCAAGGGGAAGACCTCCGCCTCGTCACGCGGGCGGTAGAATTCCCGAAGGCGGCTCACGACGTTGGCCGCATCCTTCGCGGCCCGGTTCACGTTGGTGAGATAGGCCAAGGTCTTCTCGCGGTCGTCCAGAATCTGGGGCCGCGCGAGAAGGAAGTCGGTGAAGCCGAGGATGGGCGTGAGCGCGTTGTTGAAGTCGTGCGTGACGCCGCCTGCCATCTGGCCCAGGGCGCGCAGCCTTTCCTGTTGCACCAAACGATCCTGGGCGCGCCGGAGATCCGCGAGCGCCTGCTCGAGCCGCCGATTGCTCTCGCCGAGCGCCTCCTTCGCGCGCGTGCGTTCCTCGACCAGCCAACGCAGCTCGCGCGTGTGTCCCTCGAGCCGGCGGATTCGTGACCGGTGCCACCGCACTCCCAGGAGCGCCACCGCGCCGACGCAGAAGCCGTAGAACCCGTACGTCTGATAAAAGTGCGGGGCGAGCCGGAACCCGTAGGACGCGCCGGAGGAGTTCCACACGCCGTCGTTGTTGCAGGCGGCAACTTGGAAGGTGTACGAGCCGGGCGGGATATTGGTGTAGTACGCGACCCGTCGCGTCCCAGCCTCGGTCCAATCCTTGTCGAATCCTTCGAGCCGGTAGCGGAAGCGGACGCGGTGCGGCGCCAGGTAGCTCAGGGCCGCGTAGTGAAACTCGAACGCTCCCTTCCCGGGGGAAATTCGAGCGTCGCCACCCGGCGGCAGCGCATTCCCGTCCGCCAGCGCTCGCTCGATCAGGACCGGAGGCGGATGCCGATTGAACGCGATCCGGTTCGGGTCGATGACCGCCACGCCTTGTAGCGTGGGGAACCAGAGCGTTCCGTCGCTCGCCCGAAGAGCAGCGGGGGAGCTGCCGTTGCACTCGCGGCTCCGCATTCCGTCGTCCTCACCGAACGAGAGGGCTTCGACCTTGGGGATCTTTCCGTCCGCGAAGTCGTCGAGCTGAAGATGGCTCACCCGGGAGATGCCGTTATTGCAGCTCATCCAGAAGTAGCCCTGGGTGTCCTCGAGGATCGCGTAGACGGTATCGTCGAATAGTCCGTCGCGCGTGGTGATGGCCTTGAACTTCCCGTCGCGGTAGCGGATCAGGCCGCCCCCGATCGTGCCGATCCAGAGGGATCCCTGGGCATCCTGGTAGAAGGAGCAGATGACGTCGTGCGGGAGGCCGTTCCGGGTCGAGAAGTTCGTGAACCGGCCGTTCTCCAGCCTGCTGATTCCCCCACCGAACGTGCCGATCCATAGCACGCCGTCCCGGTCCTCGAAGATGGTCTTGACCTGATTGTGGGCGAGCCCTTGAGCCGTCGTGTAATGGGTGAACACGCCATCCTTGTATCGATCGAGCCCGCCGCCGTTGCAGCCGATCCAGAGATTTCCTTTTCGATCTGGACACAGTCCCATGATGATGCTGCGGCTCATGCCGTCGCGCGGGGCTATGCTCGTGAAGGACCCATCCTTGAGGCGCGACAGCGCTCCGCCGAATGTGCCGAGCCAGATCGCGCCAGTGTGGTCCTCGCAGATCGACTCGACCAGGTTGCTGACGAGCCCATCCTTTGTCGTGTAGTTGACGAATCTCCCGTCCTTGTAACGGCTCACGCCGCCGCCCATCGTTCCCAACCAGATGTTTCCGCGGTGATCCTGGAATACGGGACCGACCCCGTTGTGCACGAGCCCCTCGCGGGTCGTGAAGGTCAGGAACTTGCCGTCCTGCAGCCGCGTGAGGCCGCCGCCGAAGGTTCCGACCCATAAGCTGCCCTCGTGATCCTCGTAGATGCTCCGGATACGATCGCCCGACAGCCCGTCCTTTGTGGTGAGCGTCGAGAATCGCCCTCCGCTGAAGCGGCACAGGCCGGCCTCGGTCCCGATCCATAGGTTGCCGTTCTTGTCCTCCCGCAAGGCGTAGACCGCATCGTTCGGCAGACCGTCCGCCCGGCGGTAGTTCGTGAACTTCCCGCCCTCGTACCTGCTCAGACCGCCGAGGGTGCCGATCCAGAGGACGCCGGCCTGATCGCGATACGTCCGGAATATCGTGTTGTTGGCGAGGCCGTCGCGCGTGGTGTAGACGGTCACCTTCCCATTCTTGAGCCGATGCAGGCCCTCCGGCGTCCCGAACCAAATGCCTCCCTCGCCGTCGTCGAGAATGCCGCGCACGATGTTGCTCGCGAGGCCATTGGCCTGCGTGTACGTTGTCGCGCGTCCGTCGCGGAGCAGCGTCAGCCCGCCGCCGACTGTCCCGACCCACAGGCCGCCACGGCCGTCCTCGTAGACCGGACCCACCGTGTTGTTGGCGGTGCCCAACTCCTGTCCATGCTGGGTAAACCGGCCGTTCTTGTAATGGGCGAGCCCGCCGTTGAGCGAACCCACCCAGAACCCGCCATCGAGAGCCGGCGTCAGCGAGGTAATGTAATTGTGACGGAGCGATCCGCTCTTGCGGTCGAAGGTGGTGAACTGGGCCCCGTCGAAGCGGGCAAGCCCCTCTTCGGTCCCGAACCACAGGTAACCGTCCGGGGTCTGGAGAATCGCCCCCACCGAATTTTGGGGCAGCCCGTCCTTGGCGAACCACGTCTGGACGACATACTGGGTGACCGCCCGCGCGGGGTCGAGGGCGAGGGCTACCCGCGGGACGAGGAGCGCCACGAGGGCGATTCCGACCGCTGTCCGTGACGCCAACGCCATGAGCCGCATAGCCATGGTTTCGGCAGGAGGGGGGCCTTTGGTGAGTGGGTTTTGGGGGTTACCCGTTGGTCTTGGGGGCTACTGGGACAGGGAACCGGATCCAGCGTGCATTTCGCCTGATTCACCTCGAATAGCCGCTTGTTCAGGGGACCGACCGATCCGCGGAGGATCGAAATCGGCGCGCCTATTTGGCCCCGTGTTGCAGAACCCAGTGAATGCCGGCGGTCACCCCGAGGAACGGCGCCGAATCGTGCCCGAATTTGTCCTTGTCGATTGAGACGTGGTGGTAGTTGCCCTCGAACGTCAGGCCCCAACTCGAACCGATTCTCCAATCGAAACCCGCGCCGCCCCGAAGCCCGAACGCCGTCTGAGTCGACTCCTCGGAAAAGGCCGGTTCCACGTAATTCTCCTTCACGCTATAGAAACCCAGTCCGGCCACCAGATAGGGGCTCACGCCGTTCTCGCTCATAGGTGCGATCCATTTCCCGTGCACGCCGTAACGGACGAATTGGAACTCGTCCTCGGCGCTCAGGAGCGCGAGCTCCGTCGCCGCATCCTTGGATGGTTTGTTCTTCATGTACGATCCATCCACGCCAACCACCAGCTGAGGGGTGAGTGCGTACCCTACCGAAGCGCCGACCAGGGGACCGGCTTTCCAGAAGTCGCCGAAATCGCCGATGGGAATGCCTACCCCGGCGTTGGCGCCAATCTGCCATCGGCCGCCTGCTTGAGCCGGCGCGGTGGGCACGAGGAGCAGAAGTACCGTCGCCATGCGAAGCGTTTTCCAGGACCCCATGGGTTCTCCACGTTGAAGGTGAGCTGCGCGGACCAAAGGACCAAAGAGTCTACTAGCCGTTAGAGCGGCATGGCCCAAAAAAATCCGGCCGGGGATTGCTCCCCGGCCGGGTCCTCGGCGCCTGCAATAACAATTACTGGTGCGAGCTCTGCCCGAAGTAGAAGGTGAGGCCGGCGCGCGTCATCAAGCCGCTCCAGTCGATTTTTGCCTTGGAGCCATCCGCATTAAGAACCTCCACGCCACCTTCCTTGGCGTTGGTGCTCTTGGCGTAGCGATATCCTGCTCCGATCTCAAGGTGCAGCATCGGGGACAGAGGGCTGTCAACCATTCCCATACCATGGAAGCCGAGCGCGTGGCCGGTGACGTCGACCGAGGTCGTCGTCCCGCTCGAGGGGTCCTCCACCTTCTCGGTGCCGTCCGCACTGTAGTAGCCCACTCCTAGCCCGAGACCGAGACGGGTTTTGTGGCTGGAATGGAAGAAATGGGTCGCTCCCAGCGTGACCCCATTGGCAGGCACCTTGAACTCGGCAGTAGCCGTGGCCCCGCTCGATGGATCCGTGAAATCCCCCGAGCTGCTCGCGACGAGCCGGTTGTACTCTAAGGAGAACATGTTGTCGTTCGACCATGCGTGGAGGCCGCCACCGAATCCGAGCCCGTGGCTGATGTCGTCCAGACTCCCCGTCACGCCGGCTGCCGCCGCGTCGGCGTTTAGCTGGCCGATCCCGTCGTTGACGTCGGACATGCTGTATGTCTGGTAGCCACCGAATCCGGCGATCCCGACGCGCATGCCGCCTGACGCGAATGCCCAAACCGGGGTCAACGTGAGCGCCAAGACCAGTGCGGTAAAGGCTGGGTACTTCATTCGAGTGGACATTCCGATTCCCTCCAGTTGTCCCCTGAACTTCGAACCGCCACCTTTATAGGTCAATCCATGCGGGCGAGCGGACCCTGGGGCTGTGGCCAAGCGTCCCCGCAAAGCCGGCGCAGTGTACTACGCTAAGAGGGGTGGTAAAGGGATATCTGCGTGAACTAACGAGCCCAGCCTGGTAGAATACGAGGAGCGGTTGCAGCATCAGAAGATAAGCGATCAACCTCTTGGGGGCGAACGGATTCGACGGAGTAGTGAATTTAGGAACGCGCGCCGAGGTGCCCGTAGGCCTCGTAAAACCACGGGCAAAGATCAAAAGCCAATTCTGAATTGGCTCTGGCGGCTTAGCTGCCACGCTCGACCGGTCTGAGCCTGCCGAGGCTGGATCGGGCGTCATTTAGGTAGGCTGGTCCCGACGATCCGCTTGAGTCGAAGGGACGAGATCACATCGAGCTAGCGGCACCGTGACCTAGTCCGTTGGCGTCCGGGGCCGCGAAATCTGGATAACGGACTACGCGCGTAGTGCTCCTTCTGGATCTGCTTTCGGACGAGGGTTCAATTCCCTCCGCCTCCACTTTTTTCCCGCCTCCGCGCGCCGGATCACGCCACCTCCCACCGGCGCGCGAGCCTTCGCGCAATCGCGAAAAAGAGCGTCGCGGCTCCAATCAATACGAGCACCTGCGGCCACACGTGAGTGACCGGCTCCTCGCGCCAGAAGATCTTCGTGAAGCCGTCGAGCGCCCACGCGTTGAAGGTCACGAGCCCGATCTTTTGAAGAAGCTCCGGCATGATGAACCGCGGAACCATGCTTCCGCCAAGCGCGGACATGACCAGCACGACGAGCGTGGTGAGCGCGCCCAGCTGAGCACGCGTCTTGCAGGCCGAGGCCAGGGCCAAACCCAAACCGGCCGAGGCGAGAGCCGTCACGGACGCCATCAGGATGAAGCCGCCGAGATGACGGAACAGCTCGACCTTGAAGGCGAGCGCCCCCCAGAGAAACATCACGGTGAGCTGGGTGAAGCCGAGCATCGCCGAGTAGAGGAGCTTCCCCAGAAGGAGCGTGTTCATGGTCACGCGCGAGGAGAGGATCCGGTCGAGCGTGCCGCTCTCGGACTCGTCCAGGATCGCGCCTCCCGCCGCCGACGCGCTGAAGAGAAGGAACATGACGCCGATGCCCGCCGCGTAGAACGCGACCAGGGGGCTTTTCTTGTTCTCGCCGACGACGTCCCGGATCTCCGCCGAGATCAAGCCGGTCATGCCTTCCTTGGAAGAGGCTGACCCGGCGGCCTTTCCTGCCGCCGCCTCATCCCGCCGCGACTCCGAGTAGGCGCGAAGATCGCGCATCGATTGATCGACCCGCGTCCGCTGCTCACTCGTGAGGCCGCCGCTGATGCGATCCAGGTACTTCGCGCCTTCCGACGCCATCGCATCCGGGAGCGACATCATCGCCGATTTCTGAATCAGGCCGTAGACCACTTGAGCTGCGATCGGATCGGAGCTGTCGTTCAGGATCTCGAGCTTGGTTTGCTTCCCCGAGGGGCCGAATTGGATCGGCGAGTCCCCGAAGCCCTTCGGGATGATCACCGCGACCGGGAAGTCACCGGAGCGGACCGCGGCTTCCGCGGTTCGCGAGTCATAGAATCGAGGTGGGGCGCCTTTCGTCGCCGTGGGTCCGGTTTCGGCTTTCAAACCCGGCTCCGTCTGGAGCGCTTCCACGAGCCGCTTGGATAGCTCGGTACGGTCCTCGTCCACGACCGCGATCCGGATCGGATCGGTCCCGCCGTTTCTGCTTCCGAAAATCCCGGCAAAGATCGAAAAGAACGCGATCGGGACGATGAAGCTCAAGGTGAGGGCGCCTCGGTCTCGACGCAGGTTCATGAAGCCCGTTCGCACGATCGAGAGGATCACTCGCGGAGCCCCCTTCCGGTCAGATGGAGGAACACCGATTCGAGGTTCGGTGCCGTGAACGAAAGATCGCGGACCTGGACCGCCTCGGCACGCGCCGATTGGAGTATCTCGGCGATTTCGGAGGCGGGATCGGAGACGGGGAACCGGAACGACGCCCCGTTCACCGTGCCGCCTCGCGCGGCGGCCCAATCCGCGTGGGCGGACGCGGACTCCCCGTCGCAGTGGAGCACAAGGTACCCCCTCGAGCCGAAATTCTGCCGGACCAGCTCGCCGCGCGTCCCCAGCGCGATGATGGTCCCGTTGTCGATGATCGCGATCCGATCGCAGAGCCGCTCGGCTTCCTCCATGTAATGGGTCGTGTAGATCACCGAGGCGCCATCCGCGCGAAGCTGCTCCACCATGGCATAGATCCGCTGGCGCGATTGGGGGTCGACCCCCGTGGTTGGCTCATCGAGGAGGATGAGCCGCGGTCCATGCAAGAGCCCCGCGGCCATGTTGAGCCTTCGCCTCATCCCTCCCGAAAAGCCCATCACCGGCTCCTTGGATCTCTCCGCGAGGCCGGCCCAGTCCAGGCAGCCGCGGATCGCGGCGGCAAGCGCCCCGCCGGCGAGACCCGCATACCGGCCGAACACGGCGAGGTTTTCCTCGGCGGTGAGCCGCGGGTAGAGCGCTATCTCTTGGGGTATGTAGCCGATCCGCGCCCGCGCGTGAGCGCTCCCGACGGGCTCGCCGAAGATCGTGATGGAGCCCGAGTTCGGCACGACCCGACCCACGACGCACCGGATGAGGGTTGTCTTGCCGGCGCCGTTCGGACCCAGGAGCCCAACGATCTCGCCTTTGCCAACATCCAAGGCGACCCCCGCGAGTGCGGGACGGGATCCGTAGGACTTGACCAGCGATTCGACGTGAAGCGGGGCGTCCATTACGCGACGGCCTCGTCTGGCTCCGCGAAGTCGCGCTGGTAGATGCGCAGGACGGCCAGAAGGAGGCTCACGCTGAGCGGGCCGAGGACGAGGCCGACCGGGCCGAACGCCGTGATTCCCCCGATCAAAGCGAAGAAGACGATGGCGCCGTGCATCTCCATGCCGCCCTTGATCACGATCGGTTTCAAGACGTTGTCCACCATGCCCACGACGAACGTGCTCCAGATCGCGAGGAAGACTGCCGCGTAGACGTGCCCCGAGAGATAAAGATACACGGCGACCCCGAAGGAGAAGCCTCCCGCCCCAAGAATCGGAATCAGTCCCAGGAAGAACGTCGCGAGGGCGAGGAACGATGGATTCGGCGCGCGCGCGATGAGGTAACCGACGAGCGCGACCGCGGCCTGCGCGCCCGCGGTCACCACGGAGCCGAGCAGCACGCTGGCCGAGACGCGGCGGAATTCCGATAACAGCTCACGCATCTGCCTTCGTTGAAGCGGCGAAATCACGTCGAGCCAGGCGAGCAGCCTCCCGCCGTCCAGAAGCATGAAAAAGACGGCGATCGTCATGAGAAGAGCTTGAGCGACGATCTGCCCGGCCTCGTTGATGAGACGTGGGATCGAAGCGGCCGCCCGGCGCTCGAGATTGAAGATGAACTCCGCATTCTGGTCGCGCTTCGGTAGCTGATGCCACATCCGGGCCGCCCAAGTTTGGATTGGTTCGGGCACCTGGCGGATCAGCCCCTCCACGCCTTGCTCGGCAAGGACTTGGTGGAGGGAATCCAGGGTCTCGGCGGCCTCCCGCACGGCGACCACTCCCAGGGCCGCCACCGGCAGGACGAGCGCAAGCGCGAGGCAGGTCGTGATGACGCTCGCGGCGAGCGTCCGATTTCCACGCAGGCGGGTCACGAGGCGGGCGTACCAGGGATGAAAGGTGACCGCGAGCACCGCCGCCATGAAAAGGGCGGAGGCGAAGGGCCGGATGATCAACCCCACGAGGATGAGGGAGGCGACAAGCAGCACGCTCAGGGTAGTCCGGGCCGATCCGTTTGCCGCTATCGCCATGGCGCCTCCGCAGCACGAGTCCTTGTTCAACGGGTGGGTCGATGGTGACGCTCCCATCAGTATACCGTTCTTCGCCGGACGGATGCCGTGGACAGCGCCCCCGCGAGCGGGTACGGTTTGCGGCCATGGTCGGCCAGACGTCTCCGCCGCGCGAGGAGCCCCAGCTCAAACGACGGATCGGGCTCTACGCCGCGACCGCGATCACGGTAGGGAGCATCATCGGATCGGGCATCTTCCGCTCTCCGCATTCCGTCGCGCAAGAGCTGACGAGCCCCGCCGCCGCGCTCCTCGCGTGGGTGCTCGGCGGCGTTCTATCGATGTGCGGCTCGCTCGCCCTGTCGGAAATGGCCGTCACCCACCCGCGCACCGGCGGGCTCTACGTCTTCATCCGCGAGAGCTTCGGCGACCGGCTCGCCTTTATTTTTGGATGGGCGAGTCTCTGGGTGATCAAGCCGACGGTGATTGCCTCGATTGCGAGCGTGTTCGCGACCTATTTTTGCCAGGCCGTGGGGCTCGGCAAGGGCGCCGAGTTTTTTGCGGGTTTCGGCGCGATCGCGTTCCTCACCTTCGTCAACCTGCTCGGCGTGAAGCAAGGGACGGCCACCCAGACCGTGCTCACCACGCTCAAGGTTCTGGGGATCCTGGTCCTCTGCCTCGCCGCGTTCCTCCTTCCCCACGCGGGGGCGCCCCACGGACAAGTCGTGACCGAGCCGCACCGCGGGCACCCCTTTCTCCTCGCCTTCGCGTTCGCCATGATCCCGATCTTCTTCGCCTACGACGGATGGACCGACTCCACCTACGTGGGAGGGGAGATTGTGAACCCGGCGCGGAACTTCCCGATCGCGATCCTGGGGGGGACGATGCTCGTCGTCGCCGTCTACGTGATCACGAACCTGGCCTACTTCTCGGTGCTGAGCCCCGCAGAGGTGGGCACCTACGAAGCGGTCGGGGCGGAGGCCATGCGGCGCATCCTCGGAGACTGGGGCGGCCGCTCGCTGGCGATTCTCGTGGCGATCTCAACGTTCGGCACGGTGAACGCCTCGATTCTGACCGGCCCCCGTGTGACGCTCGCGATGGCCGCCGACGGACTCTTCTGGAAGCGTGCGGCGCACGTGAACGTGGAACGGGGCACGCCCGACGTTGCCCTCTGGATCCAGGGCGCACTCTCCACGATCTGGCTCTGGTTCGCGGGCGGGTTCGAGGACGTGTCGGGCTGGTTCGTCACGACCTCATGGCTCTTCTATGGGCTCACGGTCGCGGCACTCTTTGTGTACAGGCGCAAGGTGCGTCAGGGTGTCCTCCCGGCGCCGAGCTATCACACGCCGCTCTTCCCGATCACCCCGCTCGTGTTCATCCTGGTCACGGTCGCGATCGTTGCGAGCGACTTGAGCTCGAGCGGATGGCGGGCCGCGGCCGGGGTGCTCGTGGCCGCGCTCGGGTTCCCGTTCTCCTACGTCTGGGCGCGCAAGGGTCGCAAGGGAGCCACGGCGGACAGCACAGGGTGAAATCGAGACGGACGCGAGCGCCGGGACGAACGCGCGCACCGGAGCGACCGCGCGCGGAAGCGCCCGGACTCTCGGGGCGCTCGATGGCGCTCCTCTTCGTGGCGGCGCTCGTGTTGCGGCTCATCCACGTGCTCGCCATGCGCGCGAGCCCCTACTTCACGAATCCCGTGATCGACGCGGCAACCTACGACGACGCGGCGCGTGCCATCGCCGCGGGTCGCGGCCATCCCGACCTGATCTTCTGGCAGCCGCCCGGCTATTCCTACTTGCTCGCGTGGATCTATTCCGCAGCGGGTCTCGGCTATGTCGCCCCTCGGATCGTGCAGGCGTTCCTCGGCGCCGCGAGCGCCGTGATGACCGCTTGGATCGGGGCGCGCCACTTCGGCCGGGGTGTCGGTCTCGCGGCAGGATACGGAGCGGCGCTCTACGGCATGCTGATCTATTTCGACGGCGAGCTCCTGACGCCCACGCTCACGATCGCCCTGCAGCTCGCGGCGGTCCTCGCGGCGCTTCTCGCGAGCGAGAACCCTCGGCGGGGCACCTGGCTCTGGGGCGGGTCCGGAGTTCTCGCCGGGCTCGCATCGATTGTGACGGCAACGTCGCTCGTGGTCGTGGCGGTTCTCGCGGCGTTTGCGCGCCGGCGCGCATGGGTCGTCCTCCTCGGGGCCGCGCTTGCCATCGCCCCGGTCACGTGGCGCAACTTGAAGCGCGGAGGCGAATTCATCCCGATTTCCTGGAACGGTGGGATCAACCTCTACATTGGGAATAATCCGCGTTATGACGAGACCGTAGGGATCCGTCCCGACCTGCATTGGAAGCGATTTGTGCTCGAGCCGCGGCGGGAAGGGGTGCGGGGTGTAGCGGCGGCGTCGAACTACTTCGTCGGAAAGGTCCTGATCTACGCCGGGTCCGATCCGCTCGGCTTCGCGAGGCTTCAGCTCAAGAAGCTCTATCTCCTCCTCGCAGGGAATGAGATCCCCCGCAACCAGGAGATCTACCCGGCCCGGGAGCATTCGCCCGTGCTTCGTCTCCTCTTGTGGAAAATCCCCGGGCTGGCGTTTCCTTTCGGGCTGCTCATGCCGCTCGGGCTCGTCGGCATGGCGGTACGCTGGCGCCGAGCCCCGATGCTTGCCGCGATCGTGGTCGCGTATGGAGCGGCGGTTCTCGCCTTCTTCATCACGGCGGGCTACCGCATGCCGCTCGTCCCGTACCTCCTCATCTTCGCGGCCGCCGGGGTACGGTGGTTCTTCAAGGAGGCGCGGGCTCCGGCGCGCGCCGCGGCCATCGCGTCGGTGGTGCCGTTGTTTCTCCTGGGCAACCTCGCGCAGGGGCCGATGCCGAACACGATGAACGCCGACGCCGAATACAGCCTGGGCGTGAAGTTCGCGGTCAAGGGACTCTCGGAGGAGGCGATGCGGCTCTTCGAGTCGGCGATTCGGAAACATCCCGACTACTCGGAGGCTTGGGTCAACCTCGGCGTTCTCCAAGCGACCCATGGACGGCCCGCGGACGGCGAGCGCTCGCTCGCGCGCGCGATCGAGCTCGACCCGGAAAATGCGCTCGCGCTCACGAACCTGGCCGTACTCCGCGAAATGTCCGGACGCCCGGATGAGGCGCGCTCTCTATACGAACGCGCGTTCAAGATCGATCCCAGCGACGAGTTCACCCGGAGGAAGCTCGCCACGCTCGCGTCCCCGAGCCCGTCCCCGCTACAGCCTGCGCAACCGCTTGGAGACAAACCCAAGTAGGCCGGTCGCCGTCGCGAGAGAGACCGAGTCCCCGAACTGCGAGAAGAACTGGGCGCTCCAGAGAAAGGCGATCGGGGCGGGCGCGCGAAGGGGGCCGGCGCTCGTCGCGTCCGGCCCCCTCGGGTACGGCCGTGTTTCGATCAGACTCCTATACCTGCGCGGTCGCCGCCCGCGGCTGGAACTCCGGAGAATTGTGCTCGAAGTCCCAGATGAAGGGCGGCTCGATTCCCATCTGGCGGAGATAGGCGTAGAGCTGGCCGCGGTGATGCAGGTGCTCGTCGTAAATGATCTGAGCGCAGACGAAGCCCGGGAAGCTCTGTCCCCAGGGCGTCTTGACCATGGCCGTGATCTGCTCGTCGGTCAGCGACTGGACGGCACGATCGGTCGCCTTCCAGCCGTCGGATGCGTAGCGCACAAGATCGTCGTGCGACTTGATCCCCGCGCCGGCCTTCGCGTCATCCTCGTCGGCCCACGTGATCTCCCCCTTGACGATGCCCTCCGCGATCGCCGGCATCGCGGTGTACATGTGCACGATGAGCTCTTTCGGCGTGCGCATGTCCTTGCACGGCTTGGAATCGATCTTGTCTTTCGGCACTTCCTTGATTCCGCGCAATGTGATCCCGTTCACGGTCCTGAAATGATCCCACCAGCTTCTGAGCTGAGCCTTGTTCATCGAATCCTCCTGACTGCGGCCTGACGTTCCTGAGACACCGTGTTCTCTACGAGGACGGAAAAGCACCTCGGGCGTGGGCCCAAGGTGCCTCCGCGCACGTTGGTCGTTTGGGCGCCTAGTTCGTGGCCTGCTCCTTGATGTCCTTCGACGCGATGTCAAACGTGATCATGAAGCCATTCGTGCCCTTGAACTCGAACGCCTTGTCGCCGAGGCGATAGGTCTCGATCTCGTTCGGCATGAGCACGAAGCCGTCGTTCCGTGGCGCGCCGAAATACTTGAGATTCTTGATCACGACGGGACCGGCGGCGTTCTTGTTGACCGAGCTCTTGAGGGCGACCTCGCCGGCCTTGCCGCCGTCGAGGGTTGCGTGGGCGACGTCGGATCCAAGTTTGTGCTCCCACGTGATCGGCGCGTCCGTTCCAACCGCGAAAGAAGCCCACTTGACCGGGTAAACCTTGCCGACGATCGTCTGGATTCCTTCGCGCTGCGCGGGCGTCACGGCGGGATCAAACGTGAGAACCGCCCAATCCATCTCGCCGTCGGCGAAGCTCGCGCCCAGGTCGCCGGAGATCCAGAACTTCGCGCCCGCCAGGTTCACGCCGTTGTACGTACCGCGATTCACCTTGTACGCGTTGTTGAAGCGACAATAGGTCTCCTTATGGCCCTCGTGCCCTTCCATGTGCCCCGCGTGCGAGGCGGGCTCTGAGCTGAAATAGCACTGGCAGAACATCGGGCAGCTGCACGCTTCGATGATCGTCGCGTTCATGGTCCAAGGCTTGGCCGGCGCCTTTGCGTCGGCTGCCATCAGCGAACCCGCGAAGACGAAGAGCAGACCTAGGCCGAGAAGAGAGAGACGAACCTTCATCTGAGATACCCCCTTGCCATGTTGGATGTGATTGGGGCGGCGAGACCGCCCGGTGAAGTGGAGCGACGATTTTCCGGACCCTCATTCCGGAGAATGCCGCCGCGCGGAAGTAGAGCCTACACCGGGGGCCCACCAATGCCAGAAGTTTTTTATTCGAATTCAGCTGCTGAGGAGGGAGCGGAGGGAAGCCGCCGGGATGCGCCGTGCCAGGTCCTCAATTGGCTCCTTTGGGCCGTGAAGACGGATGCTGATGAGGCGGAGCGTGGCCGGGTCCCGGGCTCGCCCGAGCGAGGCGGGCGAATCGGAGCCCCCCTTGAGGGCGCTCCTGATTCCCGCTTCGGTACGAGGGTCGCCGATGAAGAGGGTGAGGGCTGCCGGCCGGAATGCGCTTTGCCGGGGTGTCATGGAGGCGACACGCTCCTCGGCTGAGCCGGGGACGATGGTGGAAATCTCCACCGCGACGAGGTCGTGTAAAGGGAGGACCCCCGGGGGGCCCCCTTCCGAGCCGAGATCCGCGAGCCTGGATTCGCCGTTCAGTTCGATGGTTACCTCGATCGGGCCCAGGAGCTCGCGGTCCTCCGCCGATGCTCCCGGCCCGTCCTCCGGGACCTCGTAATAGAGCTCGGCGGTCGCGCGGCCGGGCCGCGTCCAAATCCGGTATCGAGGATCCCACGGTGCGCGCCGGTCGATCTCGAGCTTTGCTCCCTCCGAGTCGAGGACGTAGGGCTTCTCGGGTGGCGGGACCAGGCCGGAAGCCCTCTCGAGCGACCGACGCAACGCGTTCTCGGCGACCGCGGGAATCGTTTTCATGGCGGGTCCTGTCACGGCCGCCCCCAACAGGGCAACGTTGGCGATGGCGGCCGCAATCATCACGACAGGGCCAGCCACGACCGAGAGCGGTGACCTCGTATTTCGTGGGGGCATTCGACCCCTCCGATTCATGTCACTCCGGCAAGCCGCGCGACGGCCTCGTCGAAGACCGCAGCCTCGGGGAGCAAGCTCACGACCACACGGCGCTCCTCCGCGATCTCGTAAAAATGTCCGGGATGAACCAGGACATTATGCGCCCGAAGCGCCTCCAACGCGAAATCGCCGGTGGTCCCCGGAGTTTCGAGCACGGCGCTCCATCCACCCTCTGCCTCCAGTACTCGAAATCCCGGTCCTCCATTCCCCGGCGCGCGCAGCCGGGCCAAATTGACCGCCAGTCGCTCTCGGACCCTCTGTTGAAACCCGTGCCTCGCCTCGAGAAGGACCGGCAAAGCCACCTGGGCCGGCGTGGAAACCGAGAGAAACAGATCCGCGATCCACTCGAGACCGCATAAAGCGCCGCGTCTCTGCGCCGCAGGACCCGCGAGCGCGATCCACCCCAGCTTCATCTGAGGCATCCCGCACAGCTTCGAGAGACCCCCCAGCACGAAGGTGAGGGCGCGCCGCTCGCCGAGCATGGAAGGGAGCGGCGTGGACGAAGGGGGCCACGGAAAGTCCCCGAACACCTCGTCCGAGATGATCGCGATCCTGCGTTCCGCGCAGAGCGATTCCACTCTCGCTGCCTCATCACCGGAGAGGCACGAGCCGGTCGGATTGTTGGGCTGGACGAGCACGACGGCCCGCGTACGCGGTGAGACCGCGGCCTCGAGGGAATCCAGGTCGAGCTGCCAGCGGTCATCGTATGCGAGCCGGTAGCTCTCGACGCGGACCTCTTCCAACGCGGCGAGCGGCGCGAAGAGCGGGTAGCTGGGCATCGGAATCAGGATCTCATCGCCGGCATCGCAGAGGAGGCGCATGAGATGCGCGTAGGCCTCGCTCGTGCTCGCGACGAGGACGAGATCCTCGGCGGAGACACGTCCTGCATAGTAGCGCGCAACCGCCTCCCGCGCCCCGAGCGACCCTCGGGGATCCGGTTCGTAGAGGGACCCACGTGTGTCCGACAGCGCCCGAAGCTCCACCGGCCCGGCGCCGCCAAGGCCGACCCGCGTGGGGTTCGCTTCGGTGAGGTCCAGAATCCTCTCGCCCGCACTGCGCTTCTTCTCGAGAAGCTCGGTGATTTCGTTGGGCGCGAAGTCCTCCGGTAGACGGCGCGATAGCATCGAGGAGCGCTGGGAACGGATCTAGTCGATGCTCCGGGTGGCGGTCGCCATCTTCCAGACCATGTTCACGATCGAAAGCACGACGGCCGCGATCAGGGCCGGAATGAATCCGTTGATGCTCAACCCGGGCACCAGAAATGCGACCAGCTGAATCACGATCGCGTTGACGACGAAGGAGAAGAGGCCGAGCGTCAGGATAATCAGAGGAAACGTCAGGATCGTGAGGATCAGGCCGACCGTTGCGTTCACGATTCCCAGCACGAGGGACGATACGATCGCCGAAACCCAGCCGCTGACGTGGAAGCCGGGAAGGTAATTGGCAAGCAGAAGGAAGACGGCGGCGTTGAGCAACATGTGAACCAAAGCTTTCGCCATCGGATGCTCCCTTTCCAGGGTGGGCTGACGGCTTCCGTGGGGGCACCTAGATGCTAGCACGCCGGAATGGGGCTTGCCAGCGCGCCCGGGATGGTCTATCCTCCGTGGGCGCTCTTGATTGGAGCGTGGCGCGTTCGCCCGCGCCGTAATATGCCCCAGGAAGTCGCGTCACCGCATCACCGCCTACTCCGGTCCGATCGCAGGGGTTATTTCCTGTGGGAAGCTACAGGAGTGACCCATGGACCAGGAATTTTGGTATCGCTGCGTGAAGTGCGGTTATATGTACACGCCGCAGCAGTTTCAAGCTCTCGCTCAGCTGCGGGCATCCCAAACGGCGGAAAAGGTATCGGAGCTACTGACCGCCCCCGAACGGGTGCCTTGCCGCAATCGGGGCTGCACCGGGCACCTCAGCCGGACCGATTCCCAGTACAAAGAGGCCCGCTAGGTCTCCCGGCCCCCGGTCCGTTCGACCTGGACGGTGGGTCGGCCACGGCGTTGGCCGCGCTTTGCGCGGGCGGTCCCCATTCCCCGGGCGCACTGGGGTCCGAGCAGTCCTCGAAATAGCCGCAGTTCTTGCACCGAACCTTGCACCCGCGCTCTTCCAACTCCTTTCCGCAATTAGCGCATAGCATTTTCTGGGGGTCCTTTCCTCGCCCGCGTCCCTTTGAGCTTGTGGGCTACCTGCGACGACCGATATACTGCACGGCTTGGATTTTTACAGGGAATTCCGTGGATGAGGGAAGCAAACCTCGCGGATCGTCTGTTCTTGGTGCGGGAAAGGATCGCCGGGGCTTGCGCCCGATCGGGGCGGGATCCCGCCTCGGTCCGGCTGCTTCCGGTCACGAAGGGGTTCCCGGCAGACACCGTGCGTGAGGCGATCGCCCTCGGACTACAAGATTTCGGCGAGAACCGGGTCCAGGAAGCCGAAGAGAAGATACCAGCGGTCGAGCCTCGCCCCCGATGGCACCTGGTCGGGCACCTACAGACCAACAAGGCCAAACGCGCGGCTCAGCTGTTCGACGTGATCCATTCGATTGACTCGGACGCGATCGCGGGCGAAGTCTCGAGAAGGGCCGTTCAAGCCCATCGCAGGATTGCCTGCCTCGTGGAAGTGAACACCTCCGGGGACCGCAACAAGTTCGGCGCGGCACCGGATCGCGCCCTCGAGCTTCTCCAGGCTGCGGGCCGGCTCGAGGGAATCGAGCTCCAAGGTCTCATGACGATCGGGCCCCTGGAAGGTGGTCCCGAAGGAGCGCGACGCGCGTTCCAAAGCCTGGCAAGGATCCGCCGCGAGGCCGCCGGAGCAGGGCTCCTTACGGAAGGCGCCGACCTCTCCATGGGGATGTCGGACGATCTCGAGATCGCCATTGAAGAGGGCGCGACGATCGTCCGCGTGGGAACGGCCCTCTTCGGGCCACGGCCGGGTGCCGCAGACCCCGGTACAGGGCCCCGCGTCCCATGAGGCTCAAGCTCAAGGTCACGCCGAAGAGCCGCGCCAATGAGATCGTCGGCGTCCGGGAGGACGGAGCCCTCCGGATCCGGGTCACCGCCGCGCCGCAGGGCGGCAAAGCCAACGAAGCGGTGATCCGGCTCCTGAGTGAGGCGCTCGGGTTGGCTCGAGGCGCGATCCGGCTCGCGGGAGGCGCCTCCTCGCGGGAGAAATGGGTCGATCTGGATGGAATCGACGAGGCGGAAGTCAAACGCCGGCTGGGAAACTGACCTGAAATGAGCGTCGTGATGAATCAAGCCGCAGGCGAGCTCAAGGCGATCGAGGAGGCGCGGGAATTTCTCGCGCCCAAGCTCGGAATCACCCCGGAGATCGGAATCATCCTGGGTACAGGGCTCGGTCAGTTCGCCGCCGCCATGAAGACCCGCGCCTCCATCGCCTATCGAGACATTCCCAACTTTCCGGTCCCCTCTGTCGAAAGCCACGCTGGGGAGCTGGTCTCGGGAGCGCTGGGCGGGCGACCCACCGCCGTGATGAACGGACGCGTCCACTATTACGAGGGCTACTCGATGCGCGACGTGACCTTCCCGGTTCGTGTGCTGCGCGCCCTCGGCGTGAGAACGCTTCTCGTCACGAACGCCGCCGGTGGCATGAACCCGCTGTACGCGGCCGGGGACATCGTTGTCGCGGTCGATCACATCAACCTGATGGGCGAGAACCCGCTCCGGGGCGCGAACGAAGAGTCGCTGGGCCCGCGGTTCCCCGACATGTCCGAACCCTACAGCAGGGAGCTGATCACGTTGGCGCTCGAAACGGCGCGGGAGGAGAAGATTCCCCTCCGGGAAGGGGTGTTTGTGGGCGTCGCAGGACCTAATTTGGAGACGCGCGCCGAATATCGGTTCCTGCGTTGGGCCGGTGCCGACTTGGTCGGGATGTCGCTCGTGCCCGAGACGATCGTGGCGGTCCATGGCGGGATGCGCGTGCTCGCGCTCGCCGTCGTCACGGACACGTGCTTCCCCGACGCCCTCGAGCCGGTCGACGTGCCGAAGATCCTGGCCACGGCCGCGAAGGCGGAGCCCACGCTGACGCGCCTGGTCACACGCATCATCGAGCGCATGCCCCGGGCGTCCGACGCGCGGTGAGCGTGCAATCCGACATGTTCATCCCGGTTTCGACCAAGCTCGACCTGCCCGAAACGGAAGCCCAGGTCTTACAATTCTGGCGTGAAACGAAGGCGTTCGAGGAAGGACTCAAGCGGCGCGAGGGCTCTCCCCCGTTCGTCTTCTACGAGGGTCCGCCGACCGCGAACGGCCTGCCCGGCGTGCACCACGTCCTGTCCCGGATGTTGAAGGACATCGTGTGCCGCTATAAATCGATGTGCGGTTTTTACGTTCCGCGCAAGGGCGGCTGGGATACCCATGGGCTCCCCGTCGAGATTGCGGTCGAGCGGGAGCTGGGGATCAGCGGCAAGGAACAGATCGAATCGTTCGGGATCGCAGAGTTCAATCGCCGCTGCCGGGAAAGCGTGTTGCGCTACGAGGCCGACTGGCGCCGGCTCACCGAGCGCATCGGCTACTGGCTCGACATGGATCATCCCTACTTCACGTTCGACAACACCTACATCGAGACCGTGTGGTCGCTCCTGCGCAAGTTCTGGGATGGGGGGCTCCTCTACCAGGGGCACAAGATCGTCCCCTACTGCCCCCGGTGCGGCACGCCTTTGAGCAGCCACGAGGTGAGCCAGGGCTACGAGGACGTGACGGAGCCCTCTGTGACCGTGAAGTTCGCTCTGGAGGACGAGCCGGGCGCCTTCATCCTCGCATGGACGACCACGCCGTGGACCCTTCCGGGCAACGTGGCGCTCGCCGTGGGGGCCGACATCGTCTACGTGCGCGTGCGGCAGGCGCGTGAGGGGCGTGAGGAGCGCTACTACCTGGCGAAGGAGAGGCTCCCCCAGCTCGAGGGGGAGTACACGATCGAGAAGGAGATGAAGGGGCGCGAGCTTGCCGGACGGCGTTACCGTCCGCTGTTCGACTTCATCGACCTCGCCAAGCTGACGGGCAAGAGGGCCTACTACGTCTGTGAGGCGGATTTCGTCACGACCGAAGATGGAACCGGCGTCGTCCACACGGCGGTCATGTACGGAGAGGACGACTACCAGCTCGGGCTGAAGCTCGACCTTCCCCAGCGCCACACGGTCGACCCGCAGGGACGCTTCACCACCGAGGTCAAGCCGTGGGCCGGACGCAATGTGAAGGAGGTGGAGAAGGACATCCGCGAGTGGCTACGAGGCCACGGCCTCCTCTACCGCGAGGAAATGACCACGCACAGCTATCCCTTCTGCTGGCGATGCGACACGGCGCTCCTTTACTACGCTTGGAAGACTTGGTACATCGCCACGACGCGCTATCGCGATCGGATGCTCGAGGCGAATCGAAAGGTCGCGTGGCACCCCAAGGAGATCGGGGCGAATCGCTTCGAAAACTGGCTCGAGAGCAACGTGGACTGGGCGCTCTCGCGGAATCGCTACTGGGGCACGCCCCTTCCGATCTGGCGGTGTGAGGGCTGCCGCCAGGATCGCTGCATCGGGAGCATCGCGGAGCTGAGGGAGGGGCAAGGGGTGCCCGATACCCTCGACCTCCATCGCCCGCATGTGGATCAGATTACCTTCCGATGCGCGAAATGCGGCGGCACGGCCCGGCGCGTGCCGGAAGTGATCGACGTCTGGTTCGACTCGGGCTCGATGCCCTTCGCGCAATGGCACTATCCCTTCGAGAACGCCGGCCGCTTCGACTCGCTCTATCCCGCTGATTTCATATCGGAGGGAATGGATCAGACGCGCGGATGGTTCTATACGCTGATGGCGATCGGGGTCTTCGTCACCGGGAAGTCGCCGTACAAGCACGTGCTCGTGAATGAGCTCATCCTGGACAAAGAAGGCAAGAAGATGAGCAAGTCGCGCGGGAACGTGGTCGATCCCGACACGATCCTGAACCAGCGCGGGGCCGACGCCGTCCGCTTTTACCTGATCAGCACGAGTCCGCCGTGGACCGCGACGCGGTTCGATCCGGAAGGGGTCACCGAAGTCGCGAAAAAACTCCTCGGAACGCTCAAGAACACGGCCCAGTTCTTCGCCATGTACGCGAATATCGACGTGTACGACCCCTCGCTCGCGGAGCCATCGAAGCCGACGCTCCTGGATCGGTGGGTGCTCTCGCGTCTCCATACTCTGGTTTCGGCGTGCCGCGACTCTCTCGAAGGTTACGAGTTGACGCGCGGCGCGCGCGCGATCCAGGAATTCGTGGTCGAGGACCTTTCGAATTGGTATGTGCGCCGCTCCCGCCGGCGGTTCTGGAAATCGGGAGACCGCGCCGACAAGCGTGCCGCCTACGATACTTTGTTCCGCTGCCTCGAAACCGTGGCCCGGCTGCTGGCGCCCTACACTCCGTTCGTTTCCGAGGAGCTTCACCAGAGCCTCGTGCGTCCGGCCGTTCCCGACGCGCCGAAGAGCGTGCACTGGTGCGACTACCCTGAGTCCGACCGTTCCGCGATCGACGAGGGGCTCGAGCGGGCCATGGAAACGGCGCTGCGGGTCGTGAACTTGGGGCGTGCGGCGCGGAACGCTTCTTCCTTGCGGGTCCGCCAGCCGCTGAGACGTCTCGCCGTCGCGGGCTTGGGGGATGGGGAGCGGGCACGGGTCGAGGAGGTCTCCGATCTCATCCGCGACGAGCTAAACGTGAGGGAAATCGTGTTTCCGCCCAATCGCGGCGAGATTCTGGAATCCACCGTGAAACCCAATTACCCGGTGCTGGGTAAGAAAGCGGGAGCCGCGATGAAGGAGCTTGCGTCCAAGGTCCAGGCCGCCCCGCCCGGCGAGATCCGGGCCGCGATCGCGGGGGGAGGATGGGATGTAGAGGCGGCGGGACAGCGGTTCACGTTGACCGCCGAGGATGTGTCGGTGCATGAGTCCTCGCGGGCGCCGTGGGTCGCCCAGGCGGATTCCGCAATGGCGGTCGCGGTAGACGCGACCCTCGACGAGGAGCTTCGCGCCGAGGGCCTTGTTCGGGAATTTGCACACCGGATCCAAACGCTGCGCAGGAGCGCGGAGTTCGACGTTACGGATCGGATTCGCCTCCATTGGGAGCTGAGCCCCGGGCTGGCCGACGCGTGCGCGCGGTACGAGCGGTTCATCATGGAAGAGGTGCTGGCAGAGGAGGTCGTCCCCCGAATCGCGGGAAGCGGCCCGGTTGAGGAGTGGACCTTTGACGGAGAGCGGGCCCGCGTCGGCATCGAGCGGGTTCACAAAGGAGGGTGAGCGGTTGCTTACCAAGAAGGATCTCAAACATTTCGAAGAGCGACTACTCGAAGAGCGCAAGAAGCTCTTGAGCCAGCTCGGATACCTCGAGAAGGCGATGGGGCAGACTCAGAGGGACTCCTCCGGCGACCTGTCGGCGTATTCCTTTCACATGGCGGACATGGGTACCGATGCTATGGAGCGTGAAAAGGCGTTTCTCTTCGCTTCCGCGGAGGGGCGGCAGCTCATGAGCGTGGACGAGGCGCTGCGCCGGCTCTACCGCAGCGAATACGGCGTCTGTGAATCGTGCGGTAAGGAGATCGGGAAACAGAGACTCGATGCGATGCCGCAGGCGAACCTGTGCGTGAATTGCCAGGAGAAGCAAGAGAAGACGTCCAACGCCGCGCGCGGATGAGCACGCGCCTCGGGACGTTCCTCGCGTGCGCGGCGGCGGTACTGGCCCTCGATCAGGCGACGAAGGCGCTGGCGTCGACTCACCTGTTCATGGGCCAGCCGGTCCCGGTCCTGGGACAGTTCTTCCGGCTTACGCTGGTGCACAACAGCGGTGCGGCGTTCGGACTCTTCCCAGGCAGCCGGCTTCCGTTCATCCTGGTTTCGGTGCTCGCGATCGCGGTCGTGCTCTTTCTCTTCGCGCGTGACGCGTATCGCAGCCTCCTGAACCGCGTCCTGCTCGGGTGTATCCTGGGCGGCGCGCTCGGTAATCTGGTGGATCGCATCCGTTCGGGGAGGGTCGTCGATTTCATCGACGTGGGGTTCGGCACACTCCGATGGCCCGTGTTCAATGTCGCAGACTCAGCCGTCACCTTGGGAGTGATCCTCCTTGCCTGGAATCTCGCCCGATCCGGCCGCACCGACCCCGATCTCGAAAGTCCACCCGGTTCCGACTTCGCGCGCGGGTGAGCGCCTGGATCGTTTCCTAACCGAGGTCGAACGCTCGCTGTCGCGCTCCGCCGTCCAGCAGCTCATCGATGCCGGATGCGTTCGCGTCAATGGGGCGCCGGCGCGCGCGAGCCGGCGGGTCAAGGCAGGGGATCGGATCGAGGTCACCCGCCCGCGCCGCGTGCCCACCCGGCTTCTGCCTGAGGATATTCCGCTCGACGTTGTCTACGAAGACGACGCGCTGGCCGTGATCGCGAAGCCGGCGGGCATGGTAGTCCATCCCGCGGTAGGGCACCGCACGGGAACGCTCGTCCACGCGCTCCTTCACCGCTACGGACCGCTTCCTAGTGCCGCGGGCCTCGAGCGCGCGGGGATCGTGCACCGGATCGACAAGGGCACGTCCGGCCTCCTGCTTGTCGCCCGCACCGAGGCCTCGCACCGGGACCTATCGAGGCAGCTCGAGGCGCGCGACGTGCGGCGCGTCTACCGGGCGCTCGTCTGGGGGCGCATGCGTGAGCTCGAGGGCCGCATCGAGGCTTCGCTCGCCCGAAGCGCCCGCGACCGGAAGAAGTTCGCCGTGGTCTCACGGGGCGGTCGTTTCGCGGCCACCCGATACCATGTGGAACGGACGTTCGACTACCTCTCGGAGCTCACCCTGACCCTCGAAACGGGCCGCACGCATCAGATCCGCGTTCACCTGGCGCACTTGGGGCATCCCGTGTTCGGCGATCCGGAATACGGGGGCCGTCGCGGTCCCCTGCTCAGACTTCCTCCCGCGCACCGGGCCCGCGCGGCGCTCCTGTTATCGGAGCTGGATCACCAGGCGCTCCATGCGGAGAGGCTCGAGTTCCGCCATCCCGAGACCGGGGAGCCCATGCAGTTCACCTGTCCCGTGCCGCCCGACTTCGCGGCGGTGCTCCGGGCCCTGGCATGCGGGTGCTAGGCGTGGATTTCGGACTGAGGAAGCTCGGGATCGCCCTGAGCGACGAAGGCTCGACGCTCGCGACGCCCCATCGCGTCCTGCGCGTCGACTCGGTGCGTGAAGCGCCCGCCGCCGTTGCGGCGGTGGCCGCGGAAGTGGGAGCGGAATCGGTCGTGGTGGGGGTCCCCCTCGGGTTGGAAGGGGAGGAACGGCGACAGGAGGTGCGGCGGGTGGAGCGCTTTGCCCGCGCCCTCCGCAAGGCGTCGGGGCTCACCGTCCACCTCGTGGATGAGAGCTTGACCACGCGTGAGGCCAAGGAAGCGGCGCGGCAGAGGGGACGTTCCCCCCGCGACCCTGATCGCCACGATCACGCGGCCGCCTTGATCCTCCAACGCTGGCTCGACCGCCCGCGCCGGACCAGGGGAGGGGCGGAGTGAAGCGACGTCACCGCATCCGCCGCACCCTCATCTTGGGGGGGATCGTGGGGGTCGTGCTGCTCTCGGGAATCCTCTTCTTCCCCGCTTCGGTTACCCGCGTCTACGAGACGCGGGAGGTCCTGATTCCCCGAGGCGCCAGCGTGGAGACGATCGCGGGAATCCTCAAGGCGGATGGTCTCGTGAAAAGCCCCGCGCTCTTCGTGCTTGCGGCGCGGGTCCTGGGGCACGACCGGCATCTCAAGGCCGGCCGCTATACGATTCCCGTGGGTGCGAGCATTTACCGAATCCTGCGCCAGCTCTCGAGCGGGATGGGGAAGCAGGATATGGTGACGGTTCCCGAGGGGCTGCGCACCGACGAGACCGCCCGCCTTCTCGCCGCTCAGTCGAAAACCGATCCGTCCCGCTTCATGGCGCTCACACGCGACTCGAGCTTCGCGGCGTCCCTCGGCGTGCCGGCCGATCGGCTGGAGGGATATCTCTATCCTGACACCTACCCCTTCTATCCACTCCTTTCGGCTGAGGAGGTCGCCCAAGTGATGGTGGGGCGCGCGCTTCGCGTGTTCGAGGAGGAGATGGCGCTCCCCGGCGCGCGTGAGGGGCTCACCATGCATGAGCTCGTGACGCTCGCCTCGATTGTGGAGGCCGAAGCCATGGTTCCTTCCGAGCGACCGCGCATCGCGGCGGTGTTCTACAACCGGCTGAGGCGCGGTATGATGTTGCAATCGGATCCGACCGTTTCCTATGCCCTCGGGATTTTCAGAAACAGGGTCTATTACAGCGACCTCAACGTGAAATCGCCGTACAACACGTACCGGAATCGAGGGCTCCCGCCGGGTCCCATTTGCAGCCCGGGCCGTGCGGCGTTTCACGCGGTGCTCTTTCCACTGCCCGACTCGACCGAGCTCTATTTCGTCGCGCGCGGCGACGGAACCCATATCTTCACGAGATCCTGGGAGGACCATCTGGCCGCGATCGCGCACGTTCGAGCCGTGGCCAAGGTGGACTCGACTCCAAGGCCCGCGGGGCTGCTGATGCAGGGTCCTGTGCTTCGCGCGGCGCCCGATTCGGCCCCGCCCGCGCTTCGCGCCGAAATCGTGAGCGCTCCATCGAAGCCGGCCGGACGCGCGGGTGTCGTGAGCGCGCCCGGGCGATCCACCAAGCGCGCCGAGGTTGTGAGCGCGCCCAAGAAGGGCACCGGACGCTCCACGCGCGCCTCCAGCGGAACCACAAAGAGCACGACCAAAAAGAAAGCCGCTACGAAGAGATGAGCGTGAAGGCCACCTTCTTCACCCGACCCGGCGCTCCATCCTCGGCGACGCAGGATCTCGCCGTGAAGCGATCGCGTCTCGAGGGGATCTTGAATGGACTCGGGCGCGTCTTGATCGCTTACTCGGGCGGCGTCGACTCTGCGGTTCTCCTCGCGGAGGCGCACCGCGTGCTCGGGGACCGGGTGTGTGGCGTGATCGCGCGAAGCCCCTCGCTCCCGGAGCGGGAGCTTGCGGACGCGCTCTCGGTCGCTCGGGAAGGAGGATTTCCCGTGCGGGTGATCCGGACCGAGGAGATGGATCGCGAGCAATACCGCGCGAACCGGCCGGACCGGTGTTACCACTGCAAGACCGAGCTCTTCGAGAAGCTCGAGCGCATCGCCGCAGACGAGGGCTGGGACACGCTTGCGTACGGCGCCGTTACGGACGACTTGGGCGACGTGCGTCCCGGCATGTCTGCGGCGGAGCGTCACAGGATTCGCGCGCCGCTTCTCGAGGCGGGGCTCTCGAAGCTGGAGACTCGGATGCTGGCACGGCGCCTCGGGCTCAGAGTCTGGGACAAGCCGCAATCGGCGTGCCTCGCATCCCGGATTCCGCACGGATCCGAAGTCACGCAGGAGAAGCTGAAGCAGGTCGAGGTTGGCGAGGCGGCGCTCAAGGAGCGGTTTGGGCTCCGGGTCGTGCGTCTGCGCCACGAGGGGCTGAAAGCCCGGATCGAGGTCGACCCCGCCGAGATTGCGCGGCTTCTCGACCCGGAGCAGCAAGGGGCTATTCTCACGCTTGTAAGGGGACTAGGATTCTCTGAGATGGAGATCGACCCCCGGGGTTATCGGCGGGCCGACCCCCTGCCACCAAACGATTTGGAGGACTGAGCCGATGCCGACCCCTGCCGAGATACGCCGGCAGCGCCGGGGCCCCGGGCCGCGCCCGAGCGAGCCCCCGAATGTGGAGCTTCCCTTCGGAAGGAAGAATTACATCCTCTTCGGTCTCGCGGCGCTGGTCATACTGGTCGGGTACATCGCGCTTTCGAAGGGCTCCATAACCCTCGCGCCCATATTGCTTTTGACAGGCTACCTGGTCCTCATCCCCTGGGGTATCCTGGCCAAGTAACGGGGGGCGAATAGCTCAGCTGGTAGAGCACTTGCCTTACACGCAAGGGGTCACAGGTTCGAGCCCTGTTTCGCCCACCAAAAATCAGTCCCCAACGGCTGTTAGCGATTTCTTGTGCTTGACTTTGCTCCATGTGCGTGGTAGAATCTTTTCTGTTCAACCAGTGCACGATCCCGTAGCACCCAATCAAGATGAGAGCTTGAGCGCAACCAAGCCTTTGGGACTTCTTTGAATAGTTTGACCAATTCAAAAATATAAGATTGCTCGAAAGGAGGTGTTTCTTACCGCCACGGCAATACGCCTACAACCTTCGTGTACGCAGCAAACCTCTACATCCCTTTGCTAGTACGCAGCAGTTGAGACCGTAGGAGGTGTGATGATGTTGAGATTGGCCAAGCTGGGCATTGCGACGGCCGCACTTGTGGTGTTGATCGTCCCGGCCGCCTATGCGGGAGTGCCGGATGTAACGGTGAATTCATTTTTCGTGCCGCAAGGGGGTCCATTGGCGACACCCTGCGAGGGAACGACGGGAAACTGTGCTGCGGTTCCCGCCAACGGGAACCTGCCGTCATACTCCCTGACCATCGGTGGCGGTGCGGTTGGGCTCGCCCGGCACTGCCCGGATCTCGATAACTCGGCACAGGAATTGAGAAACTGGGCGCGTTTGAAGGTCGTGGTGAAGACTTCGGACGGTACA
>DASXTQ010000028.1:0-9501 GCA_036505295.1 Candidatus Eiseniibacteriota bacterium | reverse complement strand
CCGCGACGCCCCTCTCTCCCACTTCTCAACGTACCAGTGCGGAAAGGCTGGTTGGTAGTCGCCCACAAAGGTCGGTAGGAAGTCCTCCGTTCCACAGAGCGCCGCGTATCCGACCTACGCGGCGCTCGCCGCTTCCACCATCGCCCGATCCAGGCCAAGCGCTCGGCCCGCGGAGAACACCTTCTCGGCGGCGCCTTCTCCGAGCGCGGCGCGGGCGACCGCAAGGCTTCGCTCGAGCTGCTCCAGATCGGGGCGCGAGAGCGGTACGTTGATCGCCTCCCGATGCGCGGCGGCGACGCCGCCCGTGTCCCCAACCTCCTTGAAAATCTCCGGGCTCTCCGAGAGCAGCCCGCGGGCTCCGGCGATATCCCCCTCGCGCACCGCGATCCGACCGAGCAGTCGCAGCGAGAAAGCGATCCCCGACTTGTCCCCCAGGTCGCGCTGGATCGAGAGGCTTCGGTTCTGGTATTCGCGCGCGGCGACCTGGTCCCCCTGGTTGAGCGCGACGTCACCGAGGCCGTTCAAGCCCGCCGCTTCTCGATCCGGTAGTGGGAGAGGAGCGTTCCGGAGTGCAACGCGCTCACACGGGGACTATATGCCAGCGGCATCATGATCGGGCCACAAACAGACTGAAAAATCTACGGTTACCTGGTCTCGCGACGAACAGGTAAGCTGCGCCGGGTTGTCTGAGTCAGCTAATTCGCGGGGGATTTGATGCCGAAGCGTCGCACCGGCCAAGCAGCCAAACACCACGCAACCACCGGGATTGTCCCTCGTCATGCCCAACCGGTCGAGCGCCGTGGCCTGCTCTACGTCTGCTTCTTCGCTTCGGGCATGGCTGGACTCACCCTGGAAATCGTCTGGTCCAAGTACCTGTCCTATCTCCTCGGGAACTCGATCTACGGCGTCTCTACGGTGGTCGCCGCGTTTCTCGGCGGGTTGGGGATCGGCGCCGTCGTCGGCGGCCGGCTCGCGTCCCGCTCGCGCGAACCCCTGTTGCTCTACGCGCGGCTCGAACTCCTCATTGGGATCGTGGGACTTGCGAGCCCGCTCGCCTATCACGCGGCGCGGCCTCTCTTCTCGAGCCTGTACGGGGCGATGGGAGGAAGCGGCGCCGCATTCCTGATCGTGCGCTTCTTGTTCCTCTTCATGGCGCTTCTGATCCCCACGATCGCGATGGGCGCCACGCTTCCGCTTCTGGTCTCTGCGTTCACCCGTCGCGAGGCGGAGTTCGGCTCGTCGGTCTCGCGGCTCTACGCGATCAACACCATGGGCGCGGTCTTCGGCGTCGCGGCCGCCGGGTTCGCGCTGATCCCAGCGCTGGGGCTCTGGAAGACCGCGGCCGCGGCGGGGATCCTGGATTTCGCGGTGGCCGGGGCCATTTTCGCTATCAAGCCCGGCGGTGCCGCGAGAGCCATGCGCGAGATCCCCACGGATCGCGCCACGGAGCCAAGCGGCGCGAGCGCGGAGCGGATCCGGGACCTGGTGGCTTCGCTCCCGGCCGGCCCCGGTCTCTTTGGGAAGCTGATCGTTCCTCTTTTCGCAGTCTCCGGCTTCTGTGCGCTCCTCTACGAGGTCGGGTGGACGCGAATCCTGGCGGTCCCGTTCGGGGGCATGGTCTATTCCTTCTCCGCGATCCTCGCGGTCTACCTGCTTGGGATCGCTCTCGGGGCCGCGTTCGCGGCGCTCCTTCTCAAGCGGTCGAGCTCGCCGGTTTTTCTCTTCGGCCTGTTTCAGCTCCTGCTCGCGGGGGCGGTGGTCCTTGGCTCGCGCGTATTCGACTCGCTCCCCAACATGCAAACGACGCTCATCGCGCAATCGCGCGGGAGCGCCGCTCACCTGTTCTCCGGCGAAGCGGGTGTGACCGCCAGGATCGTGCTCCTCCCCACGTTTTTCCTCGGCGCCCTGTTCCCGCTTGCGGCGGCGATCTATCAGCGCGGCCGCCGTGAGGCAGGAGCCTCCGTCGGGACCATCTACGCGGCCAACACGCTCGGCTCGATCGCGGGCTCGGTCTTGACCGGGTTCGTCCTGATTCCCGCGATCGGATCGCTCCGATCGCTTCTCGCGGCCGCGCTCGCGAACGCGGCGATCGGATGTATCGCCCTTCTCCTGGCCGAGGGGGTCCTCTGGAAGCGCGCATGCGCCGCCCTGGTGGGTGTGGCCGGGACGATCGCGGTCGCGGCCTTCGCGACGCCGACCTGGAACGCGGAGCGGATGAGCCTAGGGTTCGTGCGCCTGCTCCGCGCGTACGAGTTCGGGGGGGAGGGGCTCGTGCACCGGCTTATCGAGAAGATCGGGCAGTCGAAGGAGTTGGAGCGGCTCCTTTTCTACAAGGAGGGGCGCCTCGCCACGGTGACGGTGCTCGAGACCGGCGACCGGCGGGCTCTCTTGATCAACGGCAAGACGGACGCGACGACGGGAAGCGGCGAGGACATGGCGCAGCAGGTCATGGTGGGGCAGATGCCGCTTCTCATGGTGCCCAACGCCGAATCCGTGTGCGTCGTGGGCTACGGGAGCGGCGTGACGACGCACGCCGTGCTCGCGCATCCAATCAAAAAGGCGCTCACCATCGAGCTGGAGGGCGCGGTGATCGAAGCGGCACCCTTCTTCGAGGCCTCCGCGATGAGGCCTCTTTCCGATCCTCGAAGCAGGATCGTGGTCGAGGACGCGGGCACCTACCTCCGCTCGACCAAGGAAGATTTCGACGTGATCATCTCGGAACCCTCGAACCCGTGGATCGCGGGCGTGGGGAACCTCTTTACGAAGGAATTCTACGAGGAAGCGCGCCGGAGACTCAGGCCCGGCGGTGTTTTCTGCCAGTGGATTCACACCTACTCGGTCTCACCGGCGACTCTCTCCACGGTGTTCCGCACGGTCGCGACCACGTTCCCGAAGGGGCAGCTCTTCTACGTCGAATCGTCGGGCGACCTCATCATCCTGGCCGCCCCGGATCGGGAGCTCAACCTCGATCGAGCCGCGATGAGCGCGGCGTTCTCGCGACCCGCGGTCGCTCAGGATTTCGCGCGGATCGGTGTCCGCTCGATCCAGGATGTGCTGGGCGCCTACCGCGGCCGCCTGGACCGGGTCGCGCGCGAGGCGGGGCCCGGGCCTATCAATACCGACGACAATTCCTGGCTCGAGCACCGAGCCCCTTTGGACCTCATCACACCCCAAGAAGAAAATCCGCTCCTCGCCCGGTCGTCCCAGGTGGAAGCGGATCTGAAAGCGTCGCTTCGTTAGCGATCGCGCGAGTCGTCTCTGTGTCGGACCGCCGTCTGCGTCGGTCCTTTGACGATCCGGGGGGAGGCCCGCCAGGGTCAGGGTTCACGCCCGGACCCGGCCCCGTTAGGCCTGGCGGGCCTCGTCCCCATCCGACGATTCCCTACCGATTCCGATTCCCCTATTCGTTGCTCTCGCTCGTGAAACCTATTCGGCGGGCGGAGAAGCACGACGGCACGGATCGCCTCAAGTCCCTCCTTGGAAATTCTCCGTGACGCCGGATGCGGGAGCTCGAGAGGTCTCGTGTCCTCCCACGCTATCCCTGCATCTGACCTCAAGTTCCCCGAAGAGGCCGCTGCCCCCGCCCTCGTCATGTGAGTACATCAAGGCGCGTGCCAGGAGGGGCAAAAACCGGCATCGCCCCCGATAACGAGTTGGACCCGCCACGCATTAGCCGATTCGCTTCACGGAAAGATTTGCAAGTAATTTGGAACAATGGGTGTCCCGCACGGGACGATCCATGGCCCGATGGCGGACGATGCACGGGCGAACACGCTGCGAAACCTAGGAAAAAGGCGTTTCTTCCCCGCTGGCACGATCCTGGATACAGACCGGCTGCGGAGCGATTGGGAGCCGAGCTGTCGGGTGATGGAAGAAATGGAGGGGAACATGAAGACGACTCGAAATATCTTCCGTACCGCGGCAATAGCACCACTCGCCGTACTGTTGATAGCGACCGTGAGCAAGGCCCGAGCCACCGAGATCATTCCATCCATCGGACTCACGCGATCGGTCGACTCAGAGGACACGAAGTCGTCCGTCGGCCTCGCGATCCGAGGGTCCGCGATTCCGAGCGTCCTTGCCATCGAGCTGAAGGGACAGTATCGGAAGCAGGATCGGTTCGACGGGCAGCTTACCGAGAAGATGTGGCCCATCACGGCTTCGGCTTGGTTGACGCCGTTGCGGGTCATTTACGCAGGTGGCGGGGTGGGCTGGTATCACACCACGTTGGACTACAATGCCCCCTCGTCACTACAAGATCAGACCACCCAGAAGTTCGGCGTTCACTTAGGAGGAGGCGTACGCGTTCCGATCGCTCCGGCAATCGCACTTGACATGAACGGACGCTACGTCTGGCTGCAGAACCAGGAAACGGCCATCGTTCCCAGGGAGTTCAACCCGGACTTCTGGGACATGTCTCTGGGATTGGGGCTCCATTTCTAACGGGTAAGACAAGCACAGGGACTCGGCCCCGCGCTCTAGTTCGGTCCGGATACACTGACATCTCGCGCACTCACCGGACCGCGAGCGTGGGGCCGGTTTTGTGTCCGGAAGAAAGACGCGAGTACCCTCCGGCCCGTCCGCTCCGCCTCGACCTGGAGCGAGGAGTCGATCGATGCGCCGGCCGGCAGGACCGGAATCCACGCGTCGAGAAGGCCGCGATCGACCTCCACGTGGAACTGGAATCCGTAGACGCGGTCGCCAAAGCGGTACGCCTGGTTGGGGTAGCTCGGTGAAGCCGCGAGAAGCACGGCGCCCCTCGGCACGTCGAACGCGTCGCTGTGATAGTGGAACACCGGAACCGAGCGGGGGCCGCGCCCGAGAACTGGATCGCGACAACCCTCGTCCGTGAGCGTCACCTCCCCGAAGCCGACCTCTTCCTGAGCCCCTCGGGTCACGCGCGCGCCCAGGGCGGCGGCCAGTAGCTGCGCTCCGAGGCAGATCCCGAGCACGGGGACCCCCGCGCCCGCGGCCTCCGCGAGGAGCTGGCGCTCCCGCGGCAGATCCGGGAACGCCGCGTCATCGTTGGCGCCCATCGGGCCGCCCAGAACGATCAACCCGCCGATCTCTTCCGCTCTGGGTAACGGATCGCCTGCGAACATCCGCCTCACGTCGAGCGGGATGCCGCACGATGCGGCCTCGGAAGCGAGGAGCCCGGGGCCCTCGATCGCAACGTGTTGAATCAGGGCCCAGGGAGCCGTCATCCCCGTCCGGCTCCCACCGCTTGGGCCACAGCGTGCCCTTCGCCGTGCTGCGCTTGAGCCAGATGCTTGATGAAGCACCGCCTCCGCTTGTGCTGGCGGGCATGGAAATGCTTCCAGTGCCCCTGCACGCGGAGATTCTCCTCCAGCTCGGGATTCGATTCGGCCGAGAGGATTCCGTTCTGGATGAAGGTCGCAGCGAGCTCCGTGATCAGAAGGGCGTCGGCGCCGCTCCCTTGCAGGTCGGGGCGGATCGCCCCGATGAGGAGATCCACGTGCTTGGGGCGGCGGAGCGCGTGGAGCAAATGGAAAATGCCGAACGGGAAGAGCCGCCCCTTCGCCTTCTGGAGCGCGCGCGACAACGATGGCATCCCGATCACGAACCCGGCCGGCTGATCGCGCTCGTCGAGCAGGATCTTGACGTAATCCGGCACCACGTTCGGAAAGTACTGCTTGGTATAGAAATCGATCTGCCGCTCCGTCAGCGGGACAAATCCATAGAGGTTGCCGTAGGAGCGGTTGATCACGTCGAAAATCGCGTGCGCGTAGGGAAGGAAGTCCCGCGGATGTTTCGCGTCCAGGATGCGAAGGCGTCGGCGTCCCAGGACGCGCCGCGAGATCTGTTCCGCGCGCTCCGGTATCGTCTCGGGTGTGCGGACTTCGAATTCCACCCAGTCGACGTCCTTCTCGTATCCGTGATGCTCGAGGTGAACCGGGTAATAGGGGTAGTTGTACATCGTCGCCATCGTCCCCAGCTCGTGGAATCCCTCGACCAACATGCCTTCGCGGTCCATGTCGGTGAACCCCAGCGGCCCGTGGACGGCGTCCATACCCCTCGCGACGGCCCACGATTCGACGGCCGAGAGGAGGGCGCGCGAGACCTCGAGGTCATCGATGAAATCGATCCACCCGAAGCGCGCGTACCGCTGATTCCACGTCTCGACGTAGCTCTTGTTGATGATGCCGGCGACGCGCCCGACGACCTTGCGGCCACGGAAGGCCAGCCAGTACTTCGCTTCGCAGAAATCGAACGCGGGATTCTGATCGCGGTGCAGCGTCTTTCGCTCGTCAAAGTCGAGCGGGGGTATCCAGCAGTCGTTGTCTTTGTACAGGTCGAAGGGAAAGCGGATGAACTGCCCGAGATCCCTCTCCGACGCGACCTCGCGAATTTCGACCCGCATCCCCCGCCTCCCCGTCGGCCGTCTTTCTTGGACCGACGAGCCTCAGATTACGTCATCGCCTGGGCGCGGGCGAGCACGAATGGGAATGGCGGGGGCTTGCGCCACCCGCCACGATCCTTAGCCCGCCACGACCCTTACTTGATGTGACAGACCGACAGTCCGCGCTTCTCGAGGTATTGCTGGTGGTATTCCTCCGCGCGGTAGAACGGCCCGGCCTTGACGATCTGCGTCACGATGGGACGGCGGTAATGCCGCTCCGCTTCGAGGCGCGCTTTCGACGCATGGGCCGCAGCTTCCTGTGAGGGAGAGTGATAGAAGATCACCGAGCGATACTGCTCCCCCACATCCGGACCCTGGCGGTTCGGCGTCGTGGGATCGTGGTTCTCCCAGAATACTTTCAGGAGGTCGTCGTACGAGACCCGCGCGGGATCGTACGTCACCTCGACGGCCTCGGCGTGCCCGGTCTTATCGGCGCAGACGTCTTCATACGTGGGATTGGCCATCCGTCCGCCGGTATACCCGACCTGAGTCGAGACGACCCCCTTCACCTGCCGGAATGCGGCTTCCACGCCCCAGAAGCAACCGGCAGCGAACGTGGCCTTCTCGGTCGTCGTCTTGTCCATCTTCTTTTGCGCCCCCTTCGGCATCGCGGCTTCCGGGACTGCTGTCCCGAGCAACCCTAGCACCAAAAAGATTCCGTAAAAGCGCATATACGTTCCCCCCTCATTGCTCGTACGAGCGAGCCTGCGAGTTGGGACAAAAGGCCCCGGGGGGAAAAGTCCCCCCCGGGGCGCTGTCTATCCAGCGGTTACGGGCGGTCGCCCGTCCCCATCAATTTGGATCACCGGAAACCGATTCGGGTTCCCTGGAATCGCCCTCAGGACGTTACTTGACGACCTCGTAGTCCGCCTCGATTTCCCCGTCTCCGCCCTGCTTTTTCTTCCCTTCCCCTTCGTCCGTCGGGCCGCCACCCTCGGGCGGCGGACCACCCGGCTTCGACGCCTCTTGATAGAGCTTGCCGGACACCTCGTTCCATAGCTGCGTGAGCGCCTCGCTCGAGGAGCGAATCTCGTCGGTGTCGTTTCTCTCGACCGCCTTCTTGAGCGTCTCGAGCGCGCTGTCGAGCCGCGCCTTGGACTCGGAATCGATCTTGTCGCCCAGCTCCCGGAGATTCTTCTCCGTCTCGTATGCGAGCTGTTCCCCGCGATTCTTGGTCTCGATCGCCTCGCGCCGCTTGCGGTCTTCCTCCGCGTGAGCCTCCGCGTCGGCCACCATCTTCTTGATCTCGGCTTCGGAGAGGCCGCCGGTCGCTTCGATCCGGATCTTCTGCTCCTTCCCGCTCGCCTTGTCGCGCGCCGAGACGTTCAGGATGCCGTTCGCGTCGATATCGAACGTCACCTCGATCTGGGGCACGCCGCGCGGCGCCGGCGGGATTCCGGTGAGCTGGAACCGGCCGATCGTCTTGTTGTCCACGGCCAGAGGCCGTTCGCCCTGGAGCACGTGGATCTCGACCGTCGTCTGGCTATCCGCCGCCGTGGAAAAGATCTCCGTCTTTCGAGTGGGAATCGTGGTGTTCCGCTCGATGAGCTTCGTCATCACGCCGCCGAGCGTCTCGATTCCGAGCGAAAGCGGGGTCACGTCGAGGAGGAGCACGTCTTTGACGTCTCCCGCCAAAACGCCACCTTGAATCGCCGCGCCGATCGCCACCACCTCATCCGGATTCACGCCCTTGTGGGGCTCTTTTCCGCCGAAGAACTTCTGCACGATCTCCTGGACCTTGGGCGTACGCGTCGCGCCACCGACGAGGATCACCTCGTTGACGTCGGACGGCTTGAGCCCTGCGTCCTTGAGCGCCATCTCCATCGGGGGAATCGTCCGCTGGACGAGATCGTCGACGAGCTGCTCGTACTTCGCACGCGTCAGGGTCACGTTCAGGTGCTTCGGCCCGCTCGCGTCCGCCGTGATAAAGGGCAGATTCACGTCGGTCTGGACCACCGTGGAAAGCTCGATCTTGGCCTTCTCGGCGGCCTCCTTCAGGCGCTGGAGCGCCTGAGGGTCCTTCGAGAGGTCGATGCCCTGGTCCTTCTTGAACTCGGCCAGCAGCCACTCGATGACGTTCTGGTCGAAGTCGTCGCCGCCGAGATGCGTGTCGCCGTTCGTGGCCTTGACCTCGAATACGCCGTCGCCCAGCTCGAGGATCGAGATGTCGAACGTACCGCCGCCGAGGTCGTACACGGCGATCTTCTCGTCGTGCTTCTTCTCGAGGCCGTACGCGAGGGCCGACGCGGTCGGCTCGTTGATGATCCGCTTGACGTCGAGGCCCGCGATGCGCCCGGCGTCCTTGGTTGCCTGGCGCTGGGTGTCGTCGAAGTAGGCCGGGACGGTGATGACCGCCTCGGTGATCTTCTCCCCGGTGTACGCCTCGGCGTCCGACTTCAGCTTCTGGAGGATCATCGCGCTGATCTCGGGCGGGGTGTATGTCTTGTCGCCGACCTTGACCACGACGCCGTCGGACTTGGGGTCCTTCTCGACGGCGTAGGGCACGAGCTTCTTGCTGCGCTGGACCTCCTCGTCGTCCCAGCGGCGGCCCATGAACCGCTTGATCGAGTAGACCGTGTTCGCCGGGTTGGTAACCGCCTGGCGCTTGGCCAGCAGGCCGACCAGCCGCTCGCCGGTCTTGGTGAAGGCGACGACCGATGGGACGGTCCGGCCGCCCTCGGCC
The DNA here is from genome assembly GCA_036505295.1 of Candidatus Eiseniibacteriota bacterium. Classification (GTDB taxonomy): domain Bacteria; phylum Eisenbacteria; class RBG-16-71-46; order SZUA-252; family SZUA-252; genus WS-7. The sequence continues at coordinate 397 of DASXTQ010000028.1, read as the reverse complement.
GACGGGATGACCGTGGGCTCGCCGCCCTCCATGACGGCGACGACCGAGTTGGTCGTCCCGAGGTCGATGCCGATGAGCTTGCCCATGGGTGTGGTTGCTCCCCTCAGTGATTCAGTGGCTCAGTGGATTGGTTCGGATGGTTCGGCGTGAACCGCGCCCGCATCCTCGGCGACGGCGACGAGCGCCGGCCGGATCACGCGGTCGCGGAGTCGGTAGCCCCGGCGCAGCTCCTCGACAATCTCGCCTCCGGGGCGACCCCTGCCCGGGACGGTCGCGACGGCCTCATGCTCGCGCGGATCGAACGGTGTTCCGGGCGAGGCCTCGATGCGGCGCACGCCCTCGCTCTCGAGGAGCTGGCGGAGCTTGCGGTCGATCGCCGCGATGCCGTCGACCCAGG
>DASXTQ010000027.1:0-12369 GCA_036505295.1 Candidatus Eiseniibacteriota bacterium | reverse complement strand
CGGGGTATGGCGGGAGTTCTTCACTTGAAGAGCGGGATGGCGGCGTTGGGAGAGCGCCGCCTTGTCGCCATCGACGCTCTTGCGGGGCACGAGGCTTTTCTGGGGTACGACGTGGTCCGCGTGTCAACCGAGGAGAGCTACGCGGCCAATTGCGTGCCGGTGAACGGCAGCCTTCTGGTTGCGGCAGGTTTTCCGAGCCTGGAGCGGACCCTTCGCGGCCTCGGCTACTCGATCCTTCCGCTCGAGATGTCCGAGTTCCGGAAGATGGACGGTGGCCTGAGTTGCCTCTCGCTTCGGCTCTAGTCTTTCGGCCCACCCCGCTCCACCGGGGAGAGAAATGCCCTCGACCGAACCCCTGATCCGCAATATCTCCGATACCGCCCGTTGGGTTGCCGTCTACAGGGCTCGCGAGACGGAACGGCCGGACGCGCTATTCCGGGATCCGTACGCCCGCCGCCTGGCGGGGAAGCGCGGTGAGGAGATCGCCGCCGTCATGGACGCTCGCTCGAGGGCGGACTGGCCGTTCCCGATCCGCACCTACCTGTTCGATTCCTTGATTGCGGAACATGTGCGCGGTGGCGGCGACCGAGTCGTAAACCTGGCCGCGGGGCTGGACACGGAGGTACGCTCCTACATGAAATGGGCGGCTCGGAAAGGACGGCTCAACCCCGTGATGCGTCTCCTGGCGCTCCTCCCCGAATCGAAGGGCCGCCAGGGCTCGAGACCATGGGCGGCGGTTTGCTTGCTGGAGAAGCGGGGACCGTGACGCTGGGGCGAACCACGAGCGCTTCCATCGCAAAATACTCAGGGAGTCCGAGCCGGTCGACCAGGTGCGCCGTGGCTTTGTTCCGCTCTTCGACGCGCTGCCAGAACTCGCGCTCGTCCACACCGGGGAACGGCGCGCGGTCCTTCTGACTCTGGTGCTTGAAGATCGCGCTGACCTTGAGCCTCAGCTCCTCTTCCGACATGGGAACGAGGATGTCCGCCTCGGCGACGGACCACTCCTCCCACGCCCCTCGGTAGTACCACATCTCCGGCGACTCGCCCGAGTAGCGCTCGAGCGCCCGGTCGATCGCGTCCTTGCACATCCGATGGGTCCCGTGCGGGTCGGAGAGGTCCCCCGCGACCAGGATGATGTGGGGTTTGAGCTCATCCAGCAGCGCGAGGATGATCTCGACGTCACGCGCTCCGATCGGATCCTTGCGTACCTTGCCGGTTTGGTAGAAAGGCAAGTTCAGGAAGCGGGCCTGATCCGGCCGCACGTGCAACACCGCGATCGCGGATATCGCCTCGACCTCTCGGATGCGCCGCTTCAGCATCAGCACGGCATCGCTGTCCACCTGGCCCGGCTCCTTGCGCGCGAGAAAGTCCTCGACATTGTTGATCAAGGGCGCGAGCAGCTCGTTGCCGTAGCCGAAATCCTGCGCCGTGCGACGCAGGAAGTCGAGGTAACGGCGCACCTCGTGATCAAAAACGGCGATGTTGCCCGACGTCTGGTAGGCGACCGCGATCTCGTTCTGGTTCTGGCGCAGCTTCCGCAGAATGCCCCCCGCCGAAATCACGTCGTCGTCAGGATGGGGCGAGAAGACGATGATGCGTTTGCCTTGCGGAAGCTTGCTCCGTCCGCGGATCTTGGCGCTGAGCGCGTTGAAGACGATCCCGTTGAGATCTCCCGAGGAAGCGTACCGGGAGAGAAGCCCCGTGAGGCGGTGTTCTCGATAATCGACGTCATCCAGCTTGAGGACCGATTTGCCTGTGATCTGGCTGAGCCAAACGACGGCCTCGATCTCGAGCGGACGGGTCCATTCGATGTCGCCCAGAACCCAGGGCGTCTTCCGGCGCGTCAGCTCGGCTGCGGCCGCGGCGTCGAGATAGACCGTAGCGTTGGGATGCTGTTGCAGGAAGGTCGCCGCCACCGATCGGTCCACGTCCCCCTCGACGGCGCGCCTTACGATCGCGGCCTTGTGCTCGCCGGTCGCGACGAGGGCGATCTCTTTCGCTTCCAGAATCGTCCCCACACCCATCGTGATGGCTTCGACCGGCACGTTCTCGGTCCCGAAGAAGTCGGCCGATGCGACCCGCCGCGTGATCGAGTCGAGCACGATGAGGCGCGTGCGCGAGGCTGCGCTCGACCCCGGCTCGTTGAAGCCGATGTGGCCCGACTGTCCGATCCCGAGGATCTGGAAGTCGATGCCGCCGGCCTCCTCGATGGCGCGCTCGTAGTCGCGGCAGTGGTCTTCGATTTCGGCCCGCGGAATGTCGCCTCGCGGTATGTGCACGTTCCGCGGCTGGATGTTGACGTGCTCGAAGAGGTTCTCCCACATGAACCGGTGATAGCTGTGGAGGCTGTCGGGGGGCATGGGGTAGTACTCGTCGAGGTTGAAGGTCACGACGTTGGAAAAATCGAGAGCCTCCTCTCGATAGAGCCGGATCAGCTCGCGGTAGATGCCGATGGGTGTCGAGCCGGTCGCCAGCCCGAGGACGGTCCTCCGCACCGCGTCTTGCCTGCTGCGGATAAGCTCGGCGATGCGCCCGGCGACCCACCGGGCGATATCGTCGTACGCGTCCTCAACCAAGACAGGAATGCGTTCCGGACTCTCGTGCATGCTCCCCCTTGTGCGGGCTGCGGTTCGGTCCTCTTCGCTACGGCATGTATACCAGAGGTAGGAGCCTACTCTAAAGGGCGCGCTCGAAGGAGGGCGTCCCCGCCCATTCTGGACCACGAACTCCAAGATGCACAACCGGTTGGTGGCATGCCAAGATTGGTGGCGTCCGCGGGCCGTCCAACCTATGATTCGGGATTCTTGCCGGCTACCTTCCCGTGCGGCCGCGGATCGTGAGCTGCGCAGCGAGTTCGACCCTGGAGGGACTATGAGATTCTCCCGTCTCGCGCGGATGTTGTCTCTTGTGGTGCTTCTCGGCTGGACGGGAACTTCCCGAGCGGAGTCCGAAAGCGGGCCCAAGGTCTACATTGCATTCTTCGGTGGCCCGCAGAAGTACAGCATGTCCGATGTGAACGATGAGATCAGGCACGGCAATGAGGAGGTCGAAGGGAGCGGCTTTGTGGTCGATGAGATCGGAGGCGGAACCGGATTCGGCGCGGGGATCCGCGTATGGCCGTCAGCCAAACTGGGACTCTCGTTCGACTTCATGCGCCTTGCCGCTGCCACCTCGAAAGAAGCGCTGATCGATGGAACGCCTGTCGCCGTTGATATCAAACTGCCCGCGAGCGCGCTCACCGCGACGGCGGGCTACTTCAAGACTTCGCACCGCGTTCGTTACGGCCTCGGCGCGGGGGTCGGGTATTACATTTGCGACGGCAAGATCGAAGCCCGCGTCGGAACGGAGCGAACGTCGTCCAATGTGACGGGGAATGGGCCCGGATTCCACGCGCTCGCGATGGGTGATATTCGAGCCTCTTCCCTGCATTTCGAGGCCGCGATCGGGTACCGGGCTGCGAAGATCAACCTGCAGGACGAGGGAGGCGCCGACGTGCTCGCAGAGGACGGCTCGAGGCTGAGAGCCGACTGGACTGGCCTCATGACCCGGTTTGGCTTCTCGATCCCGTTTGACCCAGGACCCTATCCCACATCGGGCCGGTAGCCGTCACCTTCGCTCCCTCACGTAGCCGGGCGGTCCCGCTCGATCCGGCATACGAAGCAACCCGCACGCGCGTTGTGCGCGTGAATGTAGGCGACGTCGGGGTTCTCGAAAAACCGCTCGATGAGCGATTCCAAGACGGCACCTTCAACGAGATCGCACTCGATCATTCGGTCCTGGGCGCTGTAGCCGCGCAGCGCGAGCAACCGTCGCCGCATCAGGTCGGGCACGGTCGCGGGCCGGTCATACGGCTTGCACGCGGTCGCGTGGACGAAGATCGGCCCCACATTTCGGTAGGGAACCGGACGTTCAAACGGCGAATAGGAGAAGAGGAGCATCTCCTCACCGACCGAAGCCTCTTCGAGGCAGACGCGGCAGGGCAGTGCCCGGGGCTCCTCGGTGCGCGTGGGCTGAATGTCGACGTTGCCGTGATCATCCGACCGTTTCTCGCGGATCCGATCCGCGATCGATTGGGGTACGGGTAAGATTCGAAAAGCGTTCATTGCCAGCCTCCTCGGCAGCCGTGTGGTTTCGGTGGACAGCGTCGATCCGTCTCGCGATGACCTAACCATTAGATCCGATTGGCGGCTCGATCCGCGACCCGATTTCGATCAAGTTATTCATGTCGCCTACCCGCACGACTACCTGTTGTCGCACTCGAACCGGAGGCGCATACTCAGTCTGCTGAACGAGCCATCTCGCCACGTATACCTCCGCTGAAAGGAGGCTCCGCGATGACAGGTATCCGAACCTTCCCACGTGTCGTGTGGCCGGTAGCGGCCACGCTGTTCGCAGGAATCCTTCTGGGGCTCCCGGGCGCCACCGACGAGACCTCCACGCCGGGCGCTCCTACCACGCGGCCCGAGCTCGTGCGAACCTCGGATGCGCCGGCCACACCGGTCGCGGCGCAGGCACGCCGCGTCCAGGAACGCGGCCCCGCGAGCGAGAGCTCCCGGGCCATCGATGCCGGAGCAGGATCGGACCAGGCAGGTCCACCTCACGCGGCCGCGCGTCCCGCCGTGGGCGGCATGTTGATCGGGATTGATCCTGAAACCGGCAAGCTGGGCATGCCCACGCGCGAACAATGGAATGAGCTTTCGGATCTGGAGCAGCAACGGCTCGACCATTCATCGGCGGGTCTCATCGAGGTGCATCACCCGGACGGGTCGGTCAGCGTGGATCTTCAGGGGCGATTCCAAGAGTTTGCGACGGTTCGAATCGGTCCCGATGGGAAACTCATCTTCCAGTGCGTCGACGGAGCAGAGAACGCCGAGCGCGCGCTGAAGGGTCCGCTTCTCGGTCCGGCCGAGGTCGCGCCGGCCCGGAACACACCCGCGCCCCCGCGTGTGGAATCGGAAGAGAGGTGACGCGGTGACCCGCCCTCGCATCGCGACCTCCATGATTCTCGCCGTAGTTGCGGTTCTCGGAACCATGATCTCGGGCGGCCCTCTCGCTCCCGCCGCGTACGCCGCGACCATCACGATCGTGAACCTGGACGGCCCCAACGAGGGATTCAACGATGCCACCCCGGCGTCGCCCGTGGGGGGGAATCCGGGCACCACGATCGGCGCGCAGCGGCTCTACGTCTTCCAGCGGGCAGCCAACATCTGGGCGACCCTCCTCAAGAGCAACGTTGAGATCCGGGTGGGCGCGCAATTTGATCCGCTCTCTTGCAACGCGACGAGCGGCGTGCTGGGAAGCGCGGGCCCCACCACCGTTCACCGGGACTTCGCCGGCGCGATCTTTTCCGGAACCTGGTACCACCAGGCCCTGGCCAACAAGCTCGCCGGCGTGGATCAGGCAGGGCAGAACGACATCAACGCCACGTTCAACTCCAGCGTGGGGAGCCCGACCTGCCTTTCCATCGGCTGGTACTACGGCACCGACGGCAACGAGGGGGGGCAGATCGAGCTATTCCCGGTCGTGCTCCACGAGATGGGTCACGGGCTGGGGTTCAGCACTACGACCAATGGCCAGACAGGTGTGTATCTCAACAGCTTCCCCAGCGTCTGGGACCACTTCCTGTTCGATCCGTCCGTCGGGCTCCACTGGAATCAAATGAACAACGCACAGCGCGCCGCATCGGCGGTGAGCTGCGGGGATCTCGTATGGGACGGGACCGCGGTGACCGCGCGGGCGTCGTCCTATCTCGATTCGAAGCCGAATTTGCATGTGAACAGCCCGGCACCCGCCGTGGGCGATTATGAAGTCGGCTTGGCCACGTTCGGGCCGCCGCTGAACCAGAGCGGTGTGACCGGGGGGGTGGTGCTGGCGAACGACGGCGTGGGCATCGTGACCAACGCCTGCGAGCCGCTGATCAACGTCGTAGCGGGAAAGATCGTGCTCCTTGACCGCGGCGGCTGCCCGTTCACAACCAAGGTCAAGAACGCCCAGGATGCGGGCGCGATCGGGGTCGTCGTCGCGGACAGCGTGCCCGGCTGCCCGCCCCCCGGAATGAGCGGGAGCGACCCCACGATCACGATTCCTTCCGTTCGCGTCACCCAATCGGACGGGAGCTTTCTCAAGGCAAACCTCGTCGGCATGAATGCCACGCTCATACTCGACCCCTCCAAGAGGGCGGGTGTAGGCGCGGGCGGGCGAGTCATGATGTACGCCCCCAATCCGTACCAGGCCGGATCGTCCGTCTCTCACTGGGACGTCTCGGCGGAGCCGAACCTGCTGATGGAGCCCGCGATCAACAGCTCGCTCTCCTCGGACACGGATCTCACGATGCAGCTCTTCGGCGATGTCGGGTGGTTGGGTGCCACCGGCGTCGAGGATCTGGCCTCTCAGGGGATTGGCTTCTCGCTGGCTCAAAGTGGGCCCAACCCAGGCTCGGAATTCACGAGTATTCGCTTCTCGGTCCCGACACAGCAGCGCGTCGTGGTTCGCGTGTTCGACGTGAGCGGGCGGCTGTTGATGACGCCTGTGGACGCGACGCTGGACCCGGGTCCCCACGCGATGCGGATTCCCACATCGAGTCTGCCCGGCGGCGTGTATTTTTACAGAATTGAAGCCGGTGGAAAGAGATTGTCGCGAAGGTTCGCGGTGCTGCCGTAGGTCCGGAAGCGCCCCAGATGAGACGCGCGGCTCTCCTACTCGGCGCCCTCGCCATCCTGGGCGCTTCCGGATGCCGAGAGACTTCGGCTCCCGAGACCATCCGGGTCACAGGTACCGTTCGGTATTACACCCTCGAAGGGGGTTTCTGGGCCGTGCGCGGCGATGACAGCACGACGTACGACCCGATGGGTGGGTTGCCCTCCGATTTCCAGCACGACGGTCTCCGCGTTCGGCTCGAGGCGAAAATGCGACCGGACATGGCCAGCATCCATATGGCGGGGCCGATTGTCGAGATCATCAGCATCCGGCCCCTCTGAGCCCCGCCCGGGCTGCAGCCCGGCGTGCTCCCACCGCGGTTTTCACCTCGATCTCAACAGTGGCGGGCGGCTCGCCCGCGCCGTATCTTTCCGGCGGACGACACCGGGCGGCGGACGTGCCGCATGATGTGGCGCGTGGTGGTTGGAGGTTGATGGAGAGGAGGACAGGATGAATTTGTCGTTCCGCGTTGGCGTGGCGGTGGGCATCTTGATCCTGGCAGCCGCTGGCTGCCAGCAGGGAAAGCAATCCGGGGCCACCGGGAAAGCGGAGTCCAAGCGAGAAGCAGGTGGGAGAGCGGGCTCGAAGGCAGGCAAGGCTCACACAAGCGCCGCCGCACGCGGCACCAGCACTGCCGAAGCGCGGGACGGGGGCGCAGGAAGCGTGCGCGCCAGCGGGAGACTCACCGCCGCCGCCGACGGCAGCTCCTTTGACCTGCGTCAAGGTCAGGTGGTGACCGTGGTGCTCGAATCCAATCGATCAAGCGGTCTCAAGTGGATCTTGGTCGAGCCCTCGGGGACCGTAATCGTTCCTGCGGCGAGCCCAGTCTACGTGGCGAGGGCCGCCAAGTCTGGAGGCGGGGGCACCGAGACATGGCGCTTCCGCGCGGCCAAGCCGGGCAAGCAGACCGTCCGGCTCGAATATCGGCGGCAATGGCAGCAAATACCGCAGCGGACGTTTCGATTCTCGGTGACCGTGCGGTAGGGTGGCCCGCAGCTATCGGACACGGCTCAATACCGGAACGCGGCCGAATATCGGCAGAGCCGGCATCGAACTGCAGCCCAGCTCTAGAGCCCCGCCCCCGAGGAAGACGAGCCGACCATGTCCCACGCGGTGCGACTGCCTTGCGACGAAGAAGCGATCCGTTCGGGACCGCCGGCCACCGTGGAGGCGCGTGCGGTGGGTCCCCGGGTGCTCGCCGCGACGATCCTCGGCTCGAGCCTCGCCTTTATCGACGGAACGGTCGTCTCGGTTGCCCTGCCCGCGATCGCCCGCGAGTTCGGGGCTCAAGGGGCGGACGTCCAGTGGATCGTCGAGTCGTACGCGCTCTTCCTGTCCGCGCTGCTGATCGTAGGCGGCTCGCTCGGCGATCGCTTCGGGCGGCGCCGGGTTTACGCGCTCGGGGTCACGGTTTTTGCGCTGGCGTCGGTCGCTTGCGGCCTCGCTCCGTCCGTCCAGTGGCTCGTCGTCTGGCGGGCCGTGCAGGGCGTCGGCGCAGCGCTCCTCGTGCCCGGAAGCCTGGCGCTCATCTCGGCATCGTTCGATCCGGCCGAAAGAGGGCGGGCGATCGGTACGTGGTCGGGTTTCAGCGGGATCACGTCCGCGATCGGCCCGGTGCTTGGTGGATGGCTCGTCACGCTGTCGTGGCGCTGGGCATTCTTTCTCAACGTGCCCCTCGCCGCCGTCGTCCTCCTCCTCCTCCGGCGCGTGCCCGAGAGCCGGAATCCGCAGACACAGAAGCTCGATCTTCCCGGGGCCGCGCTTACGACCGCGGGGCTGGGGGGGCTCGTCTTCGGCTTGATCGAGTCGTCTCGGCGGGGCTGGACCGATCCAGCCGTCCTCGCAGCGCTCGCCGTCGGTGGGGTGGCGCTCACCGCGTTCGTCGCGGTGGAGGCCCGCTCGAAATCCCCCATGTTGCCGCTCGGGCTCTTCCGCTCGCCGACATTCGCAGGGGCGAACGCGCTCACTTTTTTCCTCTACGGAGCTCTCGCGTGCGTCTTCTTCTTCCTTCCGCTCGAATTGATTCAGGTTCAAGGCTATTCACCGCTCGGGGCCGGGGCGGCCATGCTGCCCTTCATCGCGGTGCTGTTTTCCCTCTCGCGCTGGTCCGGAGGGCTCGTCGCGCGCTTCGGGCCGCGCCGGCCCCTCCTCGTCGGGCCGATCGTCGTCGCGATCGGATTCCTGCTGCTGGCCCTGCCTGAGGTCGGCGGGAGCTACTGGAGGACGTTCTTCCCGGCCGTCCTCGTTCTCGGTTTCGGGATGGCCGTGAGTATCGCCCCGCTCACGACAGCGGTCATGAACGCGGCGGGGGAGGGAAACGCAGGCATCGCGTCGGGGGTCAACAACGCCGTTTCGCGGACGGCGGGTCTCCTTGCCATCGCGCTCTTAGGAATCCTCCTCACCGGGGTCTTCGACCGGGACCTGGAACGCCGCGTGCAGGCGCTCCCTCTGGACCCATCCACACGCGCGCAGGTGCTCGCCGAGCGAACAAAGCTCGCGGCCGCCGAGCCGCCTTCAGGGCTCCCGGCCGCGGAGGCCGTGGAGGTTCGCCGGGCCTTAGCACTCGCGTTTGTCACCGCGTTTCGCGCGACCGCCCTCGCGTCGGCCGTGCTCGCCGTCATGGGGGCGGCGTGCGCCTGGGTATGGATCTCATCCGCCGATCCGGTTGATGTACGCCGGTTCGACCGTGGCGCCGAGACGTAGCGCCTCGTTTGCGTCTTGGAGGGCTCCGGCCCGGTCCCCGAGCGCAAGCTTGGCGTAGCTGCGGAAGAGATAATAGCCCCCCACCTTCGAATCTCTGTGGGGCACGAGGCGAATCGCCTCGTCGAGCGCCGCGATGGCTTCCGCGTAGCGCTTCATGCCCTCCAGGGCCACGCCGATGGACGCGTACTGCGCGTAATTGTCCGGATGCCTTGGATCCAGCGCGATGGCGCTGCGGCTTGCGGCGATCGATTTCTCGTACTCTCCCATCCGTGCGTACGTGAGCGCCAGATTGCAGTAAGCCTCCCGGAGTCTGGGGTTCAGCGCGATCGCCCGCTCGGCGTCGGACAATGCTCCCGACACATCCCCCATTCGCAGCTTCACCGCGCTTCGATTGCTCCACGCCAAGTCCAAGTCCGCCTTCAACCGCAGCGCATGATCGAAGCAAACCATCGCAGAGTCGGTCCTGCCGAGATCCGCAAAGAGGTTCCCCTTGATGAGCCAGATGTTGGCCGCTTTTGGATCGATCGCGATCGCTCGGTCGAAATCCGCAAGTGCTGCGTCGAATCTTCTCGCGTCCTGATAGTAGTAGTAGCCCCGGTTGTAGTACGCGTAGACGATCCTGTGCGGGTATTTCGTGATCGTATCGTTCCAGAGAGTCTCCGAGTTCTTCCACACCTCGCAGCGCTTCCACGTTTGCACAAGGGAGAACGGCGCCAGGAAAAGGAAGGCCCCGGCCAGAAGCGTCCTCCAGGCACTCCCGGCCGATCCCGCCGCCGGCCCCTCATCCAGCCACCATGCGAGGGTCAAGAACAGGCCAACGTAGGGCAAGTAGGTATACCGATCCGCCATGATTGCCTGGCCCACGGTGAAGACCTGGAGCACGAGAGCGATGTTGACAAAGAAAAAAGCGATTCCAAAGAGCACGGGTCGATTGCGGCGGCACAAATAGAGGATCGCCGGAAGGCCGATCGCGACCAATCCGAATGTCAGGTAGAACTGCCATCCGAGCCCCTCGGCAGGTCCGGGATACGGGTAGATCGCGGAGAGGTGCACCGGCCAGAAGAGTTTCACGGCGTACATCGTGATCCCATGACAGGCGAACGCGACCTTTTGAAGGGATGGCCCCCAATGCTGGGTATCGATCGCTCCCGTGACCTCTTGAGCGTGGATCGTCAGGATGCCGGCCGCGAGGGAGATCGCGAAGAACGGCACCTTTTCAAGGAAGACGCGAACGCGGAGAGGACGACGGCGGTAGAAATCGATCGCGAGGAGCGAGAGCGGGAGAACGACCGCCGACGGTTTGGAGGCCACCGACAGAGCAAACGCCAGCAGCGTGGCACCTAGCCATGCCGACTTCATACGATCGAGGTATCGGAGATAGGCGATCAGGCCGAGGAGGTAGAAGAAGGCATACGCTACGTCCTTGCGCTCCGCGATCCAAGCGACCGACTCCACGTGCATTGGGTGAATGCCGAAGAAAAGGCTCGTCACGACCGTCGTCCAGAACCTGTCTCTGGAGAGACGCCGGACGAACACAAACACGAGCCCGGTGTTCGCGAGGTGCAGGAGTAGGTTGAGCCAATGATAGGAACGGGGATCCACTCCGGAGATCTTGTAGTTCAGCGCCAGGGACCAGATCGTGATCGGGTGATAGTTGTTGGCGACGGGGGTCGTCACCACGTCCACGACGTTCGGGTTCAGGAGCAGTGGGTTGCGGAGTACGAAGAGTGGATCGTCCCAGTTCGTAAAACCGTTGTTCAGGCACGGAAGATAGGCAGCGAAGGTCAGGAAGAGGATGCCGGCGCAGCAGAGGTGCCACGCGCGCGGAGGACGTCGTCGAGCCGACTCCGGTTTCTGACCGCTCCGCATGGGACAGAGAATAGACCACCGATTCCGGCGGCGGAGATATGATTGGCCTCGCAGGGGTGAGGGCAGGGACAACGGAAAGGGAGAATGAAATGTTCGAGAACGCAGATGTGCAGCCCATGCTTCCGGTGAAGGATATGAAGGCGGCGGAGCGGTTCTACGAGGAAATCCTAAAGCTGAAGAAGGTCGGTTCCATGCCCGGCACCGCTTCTGTGTATCAGAGCGGCGGCACCAAGCTCTGTGTCTATCGTTCGGAGTTCGCGGGCACGAACAAGGGAACCGCAGCCTTATGGGAGGTAAGAGACGTAGAGGGGACCGTGAAGGAGCTGAAAGCCAAAGGGGTGACCTTCGAGCATTATGATCTGCCCGGCTTGACCCTCAAGGGGGACATCCACGCCGCCGGCGATTTCCAGGTCGCGTGGTTCAAGGATCTGGGCGGCAACATTCTCTCGGTGCAAAACGCTGTCCGGCCCAAACCATAGGAGAAGTCCATGCCCGCCACGCTCGCCATCTCGCGGCCGGGGCCCGATGAGTTCTTCGAGTACTACGGCAAGTACATCGACCTGGTCCCGGGCGACGATGCGCGACCGGTGTTGCGCGACCAGATTGAGGATACCGTCCGGCTCCTAGCGCCGCTGGACGAATCGAAAGCGCTCCATCGATACGCGCCCGGCAAGTGGAGCGTGAAGGAGGTCGTCGGCCACCTCTTGGACTCGGAGCGCGTGTTCGCCTACCGCGCGCTGCGCATGGGTCGGGGGGATGCCACCCCCCTCCCGGGGTTCGACGAGAAGGCGTACGTTCCTGCGGGACTTTTCGACTCGAGGCCGCTCGCCGACATCGTCCACGAGTTCGAGTCCGTGCGCGCCGCGTCCCTCGCGCTGTTCCGCGGACTCGACCACGAGGCGCTGCTCCGCCGAGGGACGGCGAACGGCAATACCGTCAGCGTTCGTGCACTCGCCTGGATCCTCGCGGGACACGAGCTTCATCATCGCGGGCTCTTGGTCGAGCGGTACGGCGTGGGGAAGTAGCGCCATGTACATTCCTTGTAGGAGAGGAGGGTGAATCCATGCCGGAACGCCGCGCCGAAGCGGAGTGGGATGGCAA
>DASXTQ010000026.1:0-15583 GCA_036505295.1 Candidatus Eiseniibacteriota bacterium | reverse complement strand
GCCACCTGATCCTCGCGTCGCACGTCGCAAGGGCGCGCGAGGACCCGCCCGGGGTGCGCCCGCTCCAAATCCTTCGCCGCGGCCGCGACCTCCTGGGTGTTGCGGGCGGAGATCGCCACCCTGGCTCCGGCATCCAGAAGTCCTTCCGCGATGGCCCGGCCGATCCCCTTGGTGCTGCCCGTCACGATCGCGGCCTTGTCCTTGGCTCCGCTTCCGTTCATAGAATCTCCTCGAGCGCTTGCTTGAGCTCCGCGAGCTTGCCTGTGAAGAAATGATCCGCGCCTTGCACGATCCGTACCGTGACCTTGCCGGTCCGCTCCCATGTTCGCGTCAACTCGGCGAGCGCAGCCGGGCTCCCGTACTGGTCGCGCTCCCCTTGCACGATCGCGAGCGGCCAAGGCACCCGATCCAGGAAATCGAACCCGCGGTCGTTGGCCGTGAGACCGACCGCGATGAAGCGCTCCACCTCCGGGTCCCCCAGCGCCCATTGAAGCCCCACCCAGGCCCCAAAGGAGAATCCCGCGCCCCACAGCGGACGCCGCCCCGTCCTCTCTCTCGCGAATGCAGCCGCGGCGTCCGCCTTCTCCTCATTCCATCCGGAGTAGACGCCCTCGCTCTTGCCGACTCCACGAAAGTTGAATCGCAGCGTAGGGTGCCCGGCATGGTCGAGGACGCGATAGACCGTGTACACGACCTTGCTGTGCATCGAGCCGCCGTGCGCCGGGTGCGGATGGGCGATGACGGCCGCGGGAAGGCCGCGGCCTGGATCGGACCAGAGTCCTTCCATCCTTCCGGCGGGACCCTGGAATTCGACCGGGGTCACGTGACGGGAGGCGGGAACGGCCGGTTCCATGTGTCCATTCCTCTTCGCATAAGGGCAATTCCAGAGTTTTCGAGAGCGAGTGTCTCCGGTATAATCTACATGCTCAAGCACCAAATCCCGCCTTCGAGGAGGTCTTCGCGTGGCACTCCGGGTCGAGAAAGAGACGCTCCACGGTTTGAATCGCGCCGAGCTTCTGGACATGTACCGGCTGATCCTTCTCTCGAGACGCATGGACGACGAGGAGATCAAGCTCAAGAAGCAAAACCTCACCTTCTTCCAGATCAGCGGCGCGGGGCACGAAGCGGTGCTCGTCGCGGCAGGCAAGGCCCTTCGGAGCGGCTACGATTGGTTCTATCCGTATTATCGCGATCGGGCGCTGATGCTGACGCTCGGCATGACCCCCACCGAAATGCTCTACCAGGCGGTGGCCGCCGCGGCGGACCCGAACTCGGGAGGCCGGCAGATGCCGGCGCACTGGGGCCTGAAGCGCGCCAACGTGGTTTCGCAGTCGAGCCCGACCGGCACGCAGTTCCTCCAGGCGGTGGGCTGCTCCGAGGGGGGCCGGCTTCTATCGATCCTGAAAGACGTCAAGAATCGCCCTCCCTTCCACGAGGACGAGGTGGTCTACGTCTCCTCGGGAGAAGGCACGACGAGCCAGGGTGAGTTCTGGGAAGCCCTCACCACGGCCGCGACGAACAAGATCCCGGCGCTCTTTCTGATCACCGATAACCAGTACGCGATCTCGGTCCCCGTCGAGGTGCAGACTCCCGGAAGCGACATCGCCCGCTGCCTGAGCGCGATCCCGGGGCTTCGCATCATGAAGGTGGACGGCACCGATCCGGTCGCCTCCTACAAGACGATGACCGAAGCGGTGGCCCACCTGCGCGCGCGCAAGGGGCCGGTTCTGGTGCACGCGCTCGTGGTCCGGCCGTACGGCCACTCGATGTCGGACGACGAGCTTTCCTACAAGCCGCCTTCCGAGCGCGAGGCTGAAGCCAAGCGCGATCCGGTCCAGACCTATCCCCAATTCCTCATTCGCGAAGGCTTCGCGACCGCCGAGATGATCGAAGGGGTCCAGAAGGAGGTGGCGGCGGCGATTGCGCAGGCTGAGGCGGAAGCGCTCAAGTCCCCGCAGCCCGATCCGGACACCGCGCTGCATCACGTCTACTCCTCCACCGTGGATCCGACCGCACGGGCCTTCGAGACCGAGCCCAAGCCCGAGGGCGCGCCCGAGACGATGGTCACGCTGATCAACCGGTGTCTGCGCGATGAGATGGCGCGCGACCCGAGGATCGTGCTCTTCGGCGAGGACGTCGCCGACGCGACGCGCGAAGAGGCGCTGGCCCACGTCTCAGGCAAGGGGGGCGTCTTCAAGGTGACGCACGGCCTCCAGAAGCAGTTCGGCAAGGAACGCGTCTTCAACTCGCCCCTCGCCGAGGCGAACATCATCGGGCGCGCGATCGGCATGGCGACACGCGGGATCAAGCCTGTGGTCGAGATTCAGTTCTTCGATTTCATCTGGCCGGCGATGATGCAGATCCGGAATGAGATGGCGATGCTCCGGTGGCGCTCCAATGGCGCCTTCTCCTGCCCTTTGGTGGTGCGCGTGCCGATCGGCGGCTACCTCCAGGGCGGATCGATCTATCATAGCCAGAGCGGCGAGAGCATCTTCGCGCACAGCCCGGGGCTCAGGATCGTCTTTCCCTCCACCGCCCAGGACGCGAACGGGCTCCTTCGGACCGCGATCCGCTGCGACGACCCCGTCTTCTTCCTCGAGCACAAGCACATCTACCGCCAGCCCTTCGCCAAGGGAGCCTATCCCGGCCCGGAGTACATGATCCCCTTCGGAAAGGCGCGGCTCGCACGCGAAGGGAAAGACATCACGGTCGTCACGTGGGGAGCTACGGTGAATCGCGCCCTCCTCGCGGCGCAACGCCTCGAGGCAAACGGGCACGAAGTCGAGGTGCTCGACCTGCGCACGATCCTCCCCTTTGACATGGAGGCGATCGCAAGATCGGTCCGGAAGACGTCGCGGGTGCTCGTCCTCCACGAGGACGTGCTCACGGGAGGATTCGGCGGAGAGATTGCGGCCCGAATCGCCGAGGATCTTTTCGATTCGCTGGACGCGCCGGTACGGCGGATCGGGGCCTTGGATACGCCGGTCGGGTACGCTCCTGCGCTCGAGGACGCGATCCTTCCCCAGGTGGACCGCATCGAGGGCGTCTTGAGGGAGCTGGCCGCGTACTAGGGTTTACGTCGCCAGCATCACGCGCCCGGGTTCCCTCCGGATACGCCCCTCCTCAGCAAGACGCTCCAGGTGCGCCTCGAGCGTCCTCGCGGCGAGCGCGGGCGGCGCTCCGGGCGTGTCGCGGTAGACCTCCTCGCGCAGGAGCTCCTCGGTCATGGGCCCCGCCTCGAGCGACTTCAAGATCCGCGATTCCCGATTCCTACGATGCTCGAGCAGCGCCGCGAGCAGATGGTCCACCCCGCGGCTCGGCGGACCGTGCCCCGGGATGAGGACGGTCGCCTGGAGCTCCTGGATGCGCTCGAGCGAGCGCATGTAATCGCTCATGTTCCCATCGGGGGGATCCACCACGACCGTTCCCAGCGTCGAGACGAGGTCCCCGGCGCAGAGCGTGCGCGAGCGCTCCTCGAAGAACGCCAGGTGGGATCGAGAATGGCCGGGCGTATGAAGGGCGAGCACCCGCCGTGGATGCGATCCCGTGAGCTCGATAGGGTCGCCGTCCTTGAGCTGACGATCGAGCCGCACCCGGTCCGAGACGAGGGGGTGTCCCCAGACCGGCGCGCCGTAGCGCCCGCGCACGGCATCGGCGCCCGAGACGTGATCTAAGTGGCGATGCGTGAGGAGCACCGCGGCGACCTTTCCCCCGCCCGCGGTCGCGGCATCCACCACCTCGTAGAGAGACTGGAGCTCGCTGGGATCCGCCGTGCCGGGGTCGATGACGACAACCTCCCCGTCCCCGATCACGGCGGCGTTCGTGTGGGTCGCCGGCGCGAGCGTCTCGGTTCGGAGCGGCACCATCACGATTCCGGGATGCAGGATCACGTGGCGCGAAGGCACCGCGTTCGCTTCCGGGACGGCGCGGAGCCGGGCAGAAAGATCGTGGGCTCCCTCCGCGATCACACGGATCGCGTAGAGCGTGGGCATCGCGAGCGTCACGCGGTCTTCCTCCCAGAGCTTGAGCGCGCGATCGGGCTCGATCCACTCCCCCGAGCTGAGCTCCCCCGGCCAGACATCGGGTGCTTCCGACTGCCCTAGCTCGGCCACGAAGAACATGGTGTCGAAGCGCGCGCGGCTGAAATGGGGCGTGACCCACCGGCCCGACATCCGGAACGCCGTGCGGTCGAGTGAGAGACCGATCCGCTCGACGGAGGGCCAGAACTCCGCGTTGCCGTTCAGGACCTGCTCCCTCAGGGTACGCTGCGCGGCTCGATCCGGTATCGGCCCGTGGACACCGACGAAGATTCCCGTTTCCTCGAACGTCTCGCGCACGGCGCAGCGGAGCATCGCCAGCTCGAGCGCCTCCTCCCCGTCGGTCGGCCCGTCCTCGGGGGACATCCTCCCGCCCGGGAAGGAATGAAAGCCCCCGAGGAAAGGATTCGCCTCGGCGCGGTGTACCCATAGCACGCGCAGCACGGGCTGGGGCGAGATGAGGATGAGGCTCGCGGCCAAGCGGAGCGGCAGTCCCGCACCCGCGCCTTTGGCCTCGGGGATCGATTGCGGTGGCAACGTTATTCGACGAGCACGGAAGGAAGGGCCGCCCGTAGCGCCCGGATGTGGTCCGGGCCGACCCCGCAGCAGCCGCCGATGAGCTGCGCCCCCCGGGCCACCCACGTGGCCGCGGCGTCCGCGAATTTCTCCGGGGTCCACGCGGGGTCGAAGAGCCACGTCCCATGGGCCATGTCCGGCGCGCCGGCGTTCGGGTAGCAGCCGATCGGCGATCGCGTCGACCGCGCCATCTCCTCCAAGCACCCAGCGACCACGTCCGGCGCCGTGCAATTCACGAGGATCACGTCCGGCTTGAACGGCTCGACCGCGCGCACCGCATCCGCCAAGGACTCGCCGTTCAAGATCTCCTTCGCGCTCTTGCAGATGAAGCTCACGAGCACCGGGAGCCCCGACGGCTTGGCACCGCGGAGCGCCGCCTTGGCCTCGACGGTCGAATTCATCGTTTCGATCAGAATGAGATCGACGCCGGCGCGGGCGAGACGGACCGCCTGCTCGGCATGCTCGCGCTCCGCCAGGGCCGCGTCGGGCACAAGATCGGGACGGTAGCAATCCTCGAGGGGCGCCAGCGCTCCCGCGATCAGGATCTCGCGCGCGCCCCGCGCCCTATCCGCCGCTTCCCGCGCCAGCGAGACCGCCAGGCTCACCATGCGCTCCGTATCCGCCGCTCGGCCCGCCTTGGCCAGCGTCCGCGGGGTCGCGCGGAACGTATTGGCGGTGAGGATATCGGCTCCGGCGCGCACGTAGTCTTCGTGGATCGAGCGGACGGTGTCGGGAGAATCGAAGAGCGCCTGCGCGCTCCACAGTGGAAGGGGGGTTGGGATCTGCCGCAGCTCGAGCTCGGTGCCGAGCGCCCCGTCCAGAAGGATCAGCTCGCCGCGGGTCAGGCGGCTCTTGAGCGGGTTGTGGATCATTCCGCGACCGAGGCCTCGTCCGAAGGGTTCAATCCGTGGAACTGCATCAGCTCCTCGATGACCGCGCGCCTGCGTTTCAGGACCGAAGTCATCGAAGTATAACCGTAACGCAAGATCTGCTCACGCTCCGCGTAGCTCATGGTCGGATGGAGGAACATCATCACCTCGGCCGACGACGGTTCAATGCGATAGATCTTCACCTGCGGAAACTCGGCCTGAGCGCGTCGGATTTCGCCGTCCAAACGCACGCGCGTCTCGATCCGGGATGCCTGATCCTGGATGAAGGACATGCCCTTTTCCGCGATCCGCGCGCATTTCCCGTCGCTCCGTGG
This sequence comes from Candidatus Eiseniibacteriota bacterium, assembly GCA_036505295.1. Lineage (GTDB taxonomy): Bacteria > Eisenbacteria > RBG-16-71-46 > SZUA-252 > SZUA-252 > WS-7. The sequence continues at coordinate 9,766 of DASXTQ010000026.1, read as the reverse complement.
AATGCAGACCGAGCTTCGGTCGTTCATGATATTGAGCAGCGGGTTGATGATGAGAATCGTGGACGCGCCGGCCTTGATCGCGACGTCGATGTGCGCGACCCGGCCGGTCGAACCGTCGATGAAGTCGCGTCCCTGGATCCGAACCGGTCGAAAAAAGAGCGGGATGGCGGAGGAAGCGGCGACCGCGTGCGAAATCGGAACCTGGTCTCCGTCGCCGTTCGAGAAGATCCGCCTCGTGCCGAGGTCGAGGTCGGTCGCGGGGATATAGAGCTCACGTGTCAGACCCGCGAAGGAATCGGTCTTGCCAAAGCCTTCGAGCAGCTTGGCGAAAAACCGCTGATAGTTATCCAGCGCGAAGAGGCCCGGAGGCAGGCGCTCCTCGATGTGGTGCATGAACTCGAAAGGCGAAGGGTGCTGGCGCAGCCGAATGCTCTTGATGAAGAACCCTGGAACCGAGGCCACGGTCCCCAGCACCGATTTCAAGATGGCCCAGCGATTCGCCACGTAGAAATCCCCGCGCTTGAACTCGAGCGAGGGCTCGGAGCCGTGGAGAAGCCCCCAGTAGATCTTTCGGGCGGGCACGCCCTTGGCGAGCAGCGAGGCGACCGAGGCCCCGGCGCTCACACCCATGTATATATGGAAGCCGGTGCTCGAAAAATCGAATCCCAGAAAATCGTCGAGCGCCGCCAGGCAGCCGATCTCGTAGAAGGCGCCGGTCATGCCGCCGCCGGTCAGGCCCAGCGCGATTTTCCCGCCGTCCGCGGCGGACGGGGTCACGTGCGCCTCCCGGGGTAACGGAAGAGGCGGTTTACGATTCGATCCGCCAGGCGCGGATACAGGACGTTCAAGAGACCGATCCATCGATTCCGGCGCGGAATGTAGATTTCGGGTCGGGGCCGCCGAAGCGCGCCCACGATCTCCCGCGCCACCCTTTCCGGAGTGAGTACGGTGCCCGCCGGGCCCAGCCCGAGCGCCCGGCCTCGATCGAGGCGGGCCAAAAACTCCGTCTCGACCGCCGCCGGCATCAGGAGCACCACGTCGATGCCGCTGGGACGAAGCTCCCGCCGCCACGCCTCGGTCATCCCGACAAGTCCAAACTTCGAGGCGTTGTAGAAAGAATAATACGGCACGCCCACTCTTCCCGCGAAGCTCGCGACGTTGACGATGACGCTTCGCGCGCCGGTTCGCGCACGCTCGGCGAGCGCCGCATACGCGGCCCGGGTCACGCGAAACGTACCGAGGACGTTTACTTCGAAGAGCTCCGCCACGCTCTCGTCGAGCGCTTCCGCGAGGGAGGCGAGCATGCCGATGCCAGCGTTGTTCACCACGGCGTCCAACCCGCCGTAGCTCTGGACCGCGAGAGCCACGGCACGCTCCGCGTCCGGGACGCTCCGCACGTCTCCGGCCACCGCGATCGCCGTGCCGCCTGAGGTCTCGATGGAGGAACGGAGGGTTTCGAGCGGCCCTGATCTGCGGGCGAAGAGCGTGAGCCTGGCTCCCTCCCGCGCCAGAAGCTCCGCGGTCGCGCGGCCGATCCCACCCGAGGCGCCGGTGAGCAGGATCGAGCGGCCGCTAAGCTCCACTCACTTTGCTTTCGCCATCGCCGGCTCCGACGCCGCGTGCGCCTTCGCGGAATCGCCCGCGGGCCCGGGTTTCAGGTGCCGCACGAACCACTCGCGAATGAAATGGAGCCGCGCGAGCCTCCGGGAGGGTGTCCCGCCGCGCGAGAGCCCATGGCTCTCGCCGGGGAAGAGGACCATTTCCACGTCGCGGCGAAGGAGCTTCAGCGAGGTATAGAGCTGCTCCGCTTCTTCCACCGGGCAACGGTGGTCCTCGTGGCTGTGCAGGATCAGTAGGGGTGTCTTGATGTTTTCCACGTACGTGATGGGAGACATCCGGCGATAGTCGGGGGAATCCCTCCAGGGCTGGTCCCCGAACTCAGGCACCGCATCGTCGCTGAAATCGCCCGCGAGAAGGAGCGTTTTCAAGTCGACCACGCTCCGCTGCGTCGCCGCCGCCTTGAATCGATGGGTGTGCCCGACGATCCAGTTCGTCATGTACCCGCCGTAGGAGCCTCCCGTGACGCCGAGACGCTCGGGGTCGATCTCGGGATAACGGCGGAGCGCCTCGTCCACGACCCGCATCAGGTCCTCGTAATCCGGGCCCCCCCAGTTCAGCACGATCGCGCGCGTGAAGGCCTCGCCGTACCCTTGGGCTCCCCGTGGATTCGAGAAGAGAACGTAGAACCCGGCGCTCGCGAGAACCTGAAACTCATGGAAGAAGCAGGCGCCGTACTGGATCCGGGGTCCCCCATGGATCTCGAGCACCATGGGGTGTTTTTCCTTCGGAGCGGCCTTCGGCGCACCGGACTTCGGCGGTTTCAGCATCCAGCATTGGACCTTGTGTCCCTCGGGCATTTCGACCCAGAACTCTTCGGGCGCCCCGACCTCAAGCGTGTCGAAGAGCTTGGCCGTCGGGCGGGCAAGCGGCGCGATGGCGCCGGTTGCCGGATCGAGCCGCCCCACCGTTCCGGCATCCGTGTGATCGCACCGGACGACCGCGAGATCCTTCGTGCCCTTGGACCCGTGAACGGCGAAAAGCGCGAGGGCGCCCGAGGTGACCCGGCGCGGCGCTCCTCCCTTGGAAGGGACGGCGAACAGGTGGGTGGATCCCTCGTCGCTTGCGGAGAAATAGATCGTCGTCCCATCCGGCGACCAGACCGGCGGACCCGGCTCGTGGAAATCTCGAAGATCGGTTCCCATGAGGTCGAGCGCGGTGCGATCGAAATCCGGCGTGAGATCGCGCGCGGGGCCTCCCTGGGGGGAGACGATCCACACGTGCACGTTCTTCACGCCCCATGCGTCCGTCTCGTCGGTGTTTCCCAGGTACGCGATCTGCGAGCCGTCCGGCGACCACGCGGGTGCCAGGGCCATGCCGGGCTCCGGCGTAAGGTTTCGCGGCTCACCGCCGGAGGACGGAATGAGCCAGAGGTCGCAGACCGTCGCGTGGTATTCGGCGTCGGGGAGGCGATTCGCCGGAACGACGAGTGATTTGCCGTCCGGAGACCACAGGGGAGTCATGTGGTCCCACTCCCCGCTCGTCAAGGCCCGGGCCTCGCGCGACGCGATCTCGAAGACATGAACCTGAAACCGCGATTTCGGCAGAAACCCCTGGCCGTCCTCCTTGTAATGGAGCCTCGTCAGATGGCGAAACGTCGGCAGCTTGGGATCCTTCTTGTCGGCCTTGGCTTCGATCGCGTTCTTGGCGGCGACCGAATTCGGCAGATGCCCCGTCTCGGGGGGATCGTTCGCGCGGTAGGTGAACGACAGCTTCGAGCCGTCGGGGGACCACGATAGCCCGGCGATCGCCCCGTCGAGATCGGTCAGCCGCTCCGCTTCCCCTCCTTCGAGGGAGAGCCGGTAAATCTGCGCCTTCTTGTCCCTGCGATCGGATACGAACGCGATCGACTTCCCATCCGGGCTCCAGGCGGGGCTTCCGTTCTTGTGCTCGCCGAACGTGAGACGCCGCGGCTCGCCGCCCCGCATCGGTACGAGCCAGAGATGCGATTCGTACCCGTCCTTCTCGGGATCAATCGACCGGACCTGGTAGACGACGCGGCTCCCGTCGGGCGAGAGCGCGATGGCGTCGATGAACTGGAGCTCAAGCAGTGTTTCGGGGCTGACCGCGTTTCGCTCGGGCATCATGGTCTCCGCTGGATTACTTGTTTCCGCTCTTGAACCGGTTGATCTGGTCCTTCAAGTACTGATCGTTGGGGGAGTAGGACAGCGCGCGGCTCTCCACTTCGATCGCCTTGGCCACGTTTCCGCTACGGTAGTGGACCTCGGCGAGTGTGTCGAGTATCTCCGTGCTCTTTGGCTCGAGCGCGGACGCGCGCTCAGCCGCCTGGAGCGCCTCCGCGAGGTGCACGCTGTTCGTGGCGCAGATCCATGCGAGGCCGTTCAGCGTGGACGCATCGACGTCCTTCCGGGCCAGCGCGTGCGCGAGCGACTCGGCGAGCCGATCGCGCTCGACCCGCGCCAGATCCGCGCGCCCCGCCTTGTCGTAGGCTTCGGCGTAGCGGATGTGGGCCTCGGCGAGACGCTGCCCCTCGAGGATGCGGTACACGCGGATCAGCTCGTTGATGGGGTCTTTGTGATCCTCGACGCGCAGGTCGACGTAGCGCGTCCGGTATTCCGGGTACGTGTCGCTTGGCCGCACGACGACGAGCGCGGCGGATTCCATGCCGCGGCGATCCCCTCCCGCCGCCTGTCCCGCGACGAGCGCCGCCAGGAGTCGTTCCGCCAGCTCCCCCTGGGTTTCGAGAAACGCCCGCCGCATCCCCTGCACGACGGCTTCACCCGCCAGGATGTTCCCTTGGATCGCGTAGCCCGGCCCGGTAAGGCCCCCCGCCCAATCGGAGCAGAGCTTGCCGGTGAAATTGGCGCTCCTGCCCCGGGCGTCCACGATGCCAAGTTGCCGGTGCGCGCTCCCGGAATCGGCCGCGAGCAAGGTGCGCATCGCCTCAGGGGCCGGTTTTCCCGAACGGAGCAGTACCAGCCCCATCGGGCCGAAGGACTCGTTGGTCGAAGCCTGGGTCGCGATCGCTCCCACGCCGGCCTCGGCCCAAGGGACGGCCATCCCCACGCTGAACGCCCGCGACTGCACCGCCACCCCCAGCTCCTGGGTGACCGAGTCGTACGCGACGATGGAAAAGGTGCACCATGCGGGGGACGCGCACGCCGCGATCGCGGCGACCGACAACATCGCGACGACTCGGAGGGCTCTCGGCGTCATAGATCGTCCCTATCCCCTGCCGCCCTTGCGGAAGCGCTCGATCTGGTCCTTCAGGTATTGGCTCTTCGGGTCGATCGTGGCCGCCCGCGATTCGACCTCGATCGCCTTCGCGTGGTTTCCCTGGCGGAAATAGAGCTCCGCGAGCGTGTCCAGGATGTCCACGTTCCTGGGTTCGAGCGAGGCGGCGCGCTCGGCCGCCTTGAGCGCATCCCCAAGATAGAGATCGTGGGTCGCGCAGGCCCAGGCGAGCCCGTTCAGCATCGAGGCGTCACGCTCTCCGCGCGCCAGAGCGCGGCGCAAAATCTCGGCCACGCGCTCGCGTTCGCGGGTCGCCAGATCCGCGCGTCCGGCGGCCTCATACCCTTCGGCGTAGAAGAAGTGGTTGTCCGCGCCGTGAAACCCCTCCTGGATCTGGAGCAGGCGCGCCAGCTCCTTGATGGGCGTCTTATGGTCCTCGACGCGAAGGTCGATGTATCGCTGGGTAAATTGAGGGCGCGCCGCGCTGGGCCGAACCACGAGAAGCGCCGCGGACTGCATGCCCCGCTTGTCGCCTCCCGCGGCTTGCGCGGCGTCGAGCGCCGCGAGGAGCCGCTCCGCCATCTCCCCCTTGCCCTCGCGGTACGCCTTCGCCATCCCGGACACGACGGCCGGGCCGGCCAGGATGTTCCCCTGGCACACGAAATCGGCACCCGCTTCCCCGCCGGCCCAGTCGAGGCACTTGCTCCCGGTCCAGTTCGCGACGCCGCCGCGCGCGTCCACGATCCCGAGCTGGCGTGAGTCCCAGACGGAATCCGTCGCGGCCAGGGCGCGCAGCACGTCCGCGGCGCGAAGCCCCGCACGCAAGAGCCCGAGCGCTTTGAGCCCGAAGGAAGGATCCACGCGCGCCTGCGTCGCGACCGCGCCTACCCCCGCCTCGGCCCACGGGACGTCTGTCCCGACGCTGAAGTATTTGGATTGAACCGCAATGCCCAGCTCCTGCGTGACCGAATCGTACGCGACGATCGAGAACGTGCCGCGATCCGACGCGGCGAAGGCCGGTGAGGCGCCCGAAACCCCGAGCCAAACGAGCGCCGCCAGGATCATGGCGATGCTGGATCCGGTCTTCCGGCGAAGGCAGGGGTGGCCCATCTCTCTCTCCTCGACTGATTGTTGAGTGCCGAACCGGGCCGGGGTCGACGTGGGCCCGGTGCCAATCTGCGAGTCTCCCCGAATTCGCCCTTGCGGTCAACGCCGGGTAGGTAGGATTCTTGGAATACACTCGCCGGGCCGGGCGTAGGAGAAGCACCATGCGTGCTGATTCCTCGAGACCCAGGCCCCCCCTCGATCCACGGATTTACCAGATTTCCGTCCTGTCCGGTCTCTTGATCTACGGCTTAGGCTGGCTCCATTTCGACATCACGCCGGGTCGGGCCGCGCTCCTCCTTTCGACCGCCCTCCTGACGCAGTACGTCTGCACGAAGCTCTGGCGGCTCCCGAAGTTCGACCCCAAGAGCGCCCTCATCTCCGGGCTCTCCCTCTGCCTCCTCTTGCGCACGAACTTCGCGGCGCTGGCCGTCCTGGCCGCCGTCGTGACGATCGCGAGCAAGTTCCTGGTCCGATGGAAAGGAAAGCACATCTTCAACCCGACCAATTTCGGGCTGGTTTTCCTGATGTTCCTGGGCGCGCCCATCTGGGTCTCCCCGGGACAGTGGGGGAACGTCGCCTACTTTGGATTCCTGATGGCTTGCCTCGGCGGCCTCGTCGTGAACCGGGCCGCCCGCAGTGACGTGACGTACGCGTTTCTGATTTCCTTCGCGGCCCTCCAGTTCGGCCGCGCGTTCTGGGCCATGCAGCGTTGGGAGGTACCGATCCACCGGATGGAGAGCGGGGCGTTGCTCCTCTTCGCCTTCTTCATGATCTCCGATCCCAAGACCACGCCGAACTCGCGCGCGGGGAGAATCCTCTTCGCGGCCGTCGTGACCGCGTTCGCCGGTTTCATCCAGTTCGGCCTCTATCGGACAAACGGAATTCTGTGGTCGCTCGCGCTCTGGTCGATGGCCGTGCCGCTCATCGACCGGCTCCTGCCCGGACCACAATACGAATGGACTCGTCCGCGACAGAAACCCCAAACCCAAGGAGTCATCGATGAAGCGGATTCTTCTCCTAGGCACCGTCCTCTGGATCAGCCTGCTCTGGGCTAATCCGGCGTCATGCTTCTGCGGCTTCTACGTCGCGCAGGGGAACGCGAAGCTCTTCAACCACGCCTCGAAGGTCGTCATGGTGCGGGACGCGGATCGCACCGCGCTCACCATGGCGAACGACTACAGCGGGGAGCCCGCGCAGTTCGCGATCGTAATCCCCGTGCCGACCGTCCTCCAGCGTGGCCAGATCCACGTAGGGGATCGCGCGGTCATGGAGCACCTCGACGCCTACTCGGCGCCGCGCCTGGTCGAGTACTTCGACCCGGATCCGTGCCTGCGGTACGAAGCGCTGCGATCCGCCCCCATGTCACAGGGGATGGCGCGGAAGGCGGCCGACTCGATGAACTCCGCGCGCGAACGCTCGCTCGGGGTCCGGATCGAGGCCCGGTACACGGTCGGCGAGTACGACATCTTGATCCTCTCCGCGAAGCAAAGCGGCGGGCTCGAGACGTGGCTCCTTGAGAACGGCTACTCGGTCCCGGCGGGCGCACGCCGCGTCCTGGCGAGCTACATCCGCCAGGGGATGAAGTTCTTCGTCGCGAAGGTGAACCTGGGCGAGCAGCAGCGTTTGGGCTTCTCTTACCTGCGCCCGATCCAGGTCGCGTACGAGTCGCCGAAGTTCATGCTCCCGCTCCGGCTCGGCATGGTGAACGCGGACGGACCGCAGGAGCTCTTCGTCTTCGCGATCACGAAGAATGGCCGCGTGGAGACGACCAATTACCGCACGGTAAGGCTCCCCGAGGGCGTGGACATACCCGAATACGTGAAGGACGATTTCCCGCGCTTCTACCGCGCGATGTTCACACGCCAAGTCGAAAACGAAAACCGTGAGGCTGTCTTCCTCGAATACGCATGGAACATGAGCTGGTGCGATCCCTGCGCCGCCGACCCGCTCTCCGCGGACGAGCTGCGCAGCCTGGGCGCCTTCTGGGTCGCATCGCCCAATTCCGGTTGGAACCCGCCTCAGACGGGACCCCAGACGACGTTCATCACGCGCCTCCACGTGCGGTACGACGCCCGACACTTCCCGGAGGACCTTGTCTTCCAGGAAACCGCCGACCAGAGCAATTTCCAAGCGCGATACGTGATGCGGCATCCGTGGAAAGGGGAAGGATCGTGCGACGGCATCCGCGAGTATCGCCGGAGCGTCCGGGAGCGCCGGGTGAAGGAGGCCGAAACCTTGGCGACGCTCACCGGCTGGGACATCGCTTCGATTCGGAGGAAGATGGGCGGGGATTGGTCCGACGATCCCGACAAGCCGGTTCCGTGGTGGGACCGGATGTGGAAGAACTGACGTCACGGGGCGCGCTCGCGGGGGGCCCGAGCGCGCCTTCACTTTTCCCTGGACACCCGGCGGCCGCGGAGTAGCGTTATTGGTGTCGGCGCCACTCACCCCGGCGCCGGCAGTCCACTCCCCCACCTCCCTTGGAGCCCCCGCTCCGCCCGCTGGATAGGGAGGCTCGTATCATGGATCGGAACCACTCGGTGAACCGGAGCCTTCTCCCCCTCGTTCGGATTCCCCTCACCCTTCTCCTGCTCGCGGCGTTCGCGCCAAGCGCGTTCGCCTTCTGCGGCTTCTACGTCGCCCAGGGGGACGCCAAGCTCTACAACCAGTCGTCGAAGGTGGTGCTGGCCCGGGACGGCGATCGGACCGTGCTCACGATGGCGAGCGACTTCAAGGGCGACCCCAAGGAGTTCGCGGTCGTGATTCCGGTGCCGGTCGTCCTCAAGAAGGAACAGGTGCATGTCGGTCAAACGGCTTGGGTGGATCACCTGGACGCCTATTCCGTGCCGAGGTTGGTGGAGTACACGGACCCGAATCCGTGTCCGGGGAAGGAGATCGCCGCGCAGTTGAATTCAGGTCTACTTTTCAGGGGGGGCTCAGACATCAGGGCCCTGGCGAGCGAAGCCTATATGACAGCAGTGCGAGTTGAGGCCAGTTTCAAAGTAGACGAGTACGACATCCTGATCCTATCGGCCAAGGAAGGACGCGCGCTCGACCAGTGGCTCCGCAACAACGGCTACAACATCCCCGAGGGCGCGCCACACGTGCTTCAGAGCTATATCCGACAGGGCATGTATTTCTTCGTGGCCAAGGTGAACTTGAGCGAGCAGAAGCGCCTCGGATTCACCTACCTCCGTCCGATCCAGGTCGCGTACGAATCCCCCAAGCTCATGCTGCCGATCCGCCTCGGCATGGTGAACGCGCAGGGGCCACAAGAGATGTTCGTGTTCACGCTCACGCGCACGGGTCGCGTGGAAACGACGAACTACCGAACCATCCGACTGCCGACCGGGATCGACGTGCCGGAGTTCGTGAAGCCCGACTTTCCCGATTTCTATCGGAAGCTATTTACGAAGCAGCACCGGCACGAGGGCGAGGAGGCTGTCTTTCTCGAATATTGCTGGAACGTGGTTCCCAACACGCCTTCGTGCGACCCTTGTACGGCTCCCTACCTCACGGCGCAGGAGCTCCGCTCGCTGGGTGCGTTTTGGATTTCGCCGACTGTGTATCCACCGGGGGAAGCCGTCCTGACACGGCTGCACCTGCGTTACGACCGCGATCACTTCCCGGAGGATCTCCAGTTCCAGGTGACCGCGGACCGTGAAAACTGGCAGACGCGGTACGTCCTACATCATCCGTATTCGGGCACCGATGAGTGCTCCCAGCTGGTCGCCTACCACCGAACCGTCTGGGATCGGCGCCGCAAGGAGGCGGAGAACTATTGCGACCTGACCGGCTCTTCCATGGACGACACGCGCGCTAAGATGCGGGTCGCAGCGGATTGGTC
>DASXTQ010000025.1:0-38230 GCA_036505295.1 Candidatus Eiseniibacteriota bacterium | reverse complement strand
CCACCAAAACGAATCAGAGCTCAGCCAGATCATCTCCGCCGGCAGGTTGAATGAGGTGGGTCAGAAGGCTTTTCTCATACGCGATCTCCTCGCAACAGCCGCAGGCCGAGCGAATGTCCCGCTCGATCAGAGGGCTGCGCTTGAGCAGCATGTGTCGGCGGTGAGCAGAGTCGCAATTGCCCTAGGCAACGCCGGGAGGGCCGGCAACCAGGATGAGACCAAGGCTCAGAACTCGGAACTCCAGAGGGAGCTGGGCGTCATCGAGCGCATGGTCGGACAGGGGGGCGGCGACTGAGACCGTCTTGGAGGCCCCGGAGCAGGGTCGGGAAGGGCAAGTGAGGGCCAAGATGAGGGGGGCCAATTCGGAGGGCCGCCGCATACGCGGCTGGCAGATCGCTGCCGCGGCATCTTTGGCACTGGTGGCCCTTCTCGCCGGCTGCTCGCATGTCGGCCGATTGCAGATGGTGCCTCAAACCCTCACGCCCGCTGACACGACGGGCGGACATCATCCGGAGCGGTCCACCTTCCATACAGCAGCACTGCATCCATTGTTCGGACCCGACACCCTGATCGGCTTCCGGCCGGGCACGGGCGATTCCTCGCGCCGGTTCCTGGGACGGTTGCGCGATGGCTATACGGCCGACACGCTCAACATCATTCTCGTAGGTGACAACCGACCGGGGTTCCGCATGACGCGGCTCAACTCCCAGATGATCACCATACGGCAGGGACTCTCCCTGAATCCGGTGAGGATCGCAAAGGCGCTGATCACGATCCCTTATGCATTCGTCAAAGGCATGGTTCCCGATCTAGGCCTAATCCGTGACATTCCCCCCAGGCTGCGGGGGCTCCCGACTTATGGCCGTGAGCGCCAGGTGCTCAACGCAATCTTGGCAAAGGTCGACACGGTGAAGGCGCAACACAAGATCGTCGCCGCGGTGCTCAACAGCGGCGATCTGGTGTACGACGGAAGGAACCCCGCCCACTGGCAGCGATTTCTGCGCATCACCCAACCGCTCTTCTCGCGCGTGCCCTACTTCGCGGTGGCAGGCAACCACGAGAACACCTGGTCGGTGGACGGGCTCGCGAATTGGCGGGCTGCGACGGGGTTGCCTATCGCGGGAGACCGCATGTACTACTGCTTCGACTCGGCGGACGGTTGGGTGCGCTTCATCGCGTTGGACTCGAACCCCATCACCATGCCAGGAGTGCATTGGTCAAGCGAGGTGCAGGTCAAGTACTCGAAGGAGGAAGTCGACTGGCTGACCGCGCGGCTCAAGGAGCACCGCGGGCCGTCCTTCGTGTTCATGCACAGCCCGCCTTTCTCCGCCGGCTACCACCGCATGGAGTGGGAGATGGACCCCGTAATGCGCGCGCGTCGGGATCAGATCGTGAACGCCATGCATGAGGGCGGGATCTCGATTCTGGCCTCCGGGCACGAGCACGACTACGAGCGCGCCCTGCTCACCTTCCCCGACGGCAGCGTGCTCATCATCATCGTCTCGGGCGGCGGGGGCGCGCCGCTCCATCCACTTCCCCCGCCTGCGGAGGCCGCCCGACTGTTCAGCATGTACAAGTCGGCCGGAGGTACCATCAAGCCGGAGAACGTCTACACGGCGCAGATCAACAATTTCACATTTCTTCGGCTGTGGTTCGGAGGTGGAGAGCTGCAGACGTTCGCGGTCTACAAGAATGGGACCACGAAGCTGGTCGACCAGGTGAGCATCGATCTCAAGCGCTACGGGACCCCGAAGATTGATCAGAGCAAGATTCCGATCCCGCCCACGGGACGGGTGCAGCCTTCCAGCATGGAAATCAAGGCGAAGAAGGGTGTTGCGATGAAGGCGGACACGACGGCGGCAAGCAGAAGGATCGAGACCCAGCCGCCGCCAGGCAAGAAGGCCGGGCGAACGCCACGTCGCTGAGTGCCTGTGAATGGCACTGTGTTTTATTGCTCCGACTGTACCAAGGCAACGCCCTGCGCTGGGAGCGGGACCGGTGCGTTTGCCGTCCGCAAGGCTGGAGCGTGGGACTGTAACCCATGAGATTCGAGATTCTGTAGTGCTGTGAAACGGCCAGGCAGGTTCCCATCCCTGCCGCGCTTCGACCTCCGCGATCCCGGTGTCATCAAGCGATTCACTGTTAGCGCGACCGCGACACCTTATGGCCTGCCTATCGATGTCGAGGGATATAGGCGTCTGGTCCTTTATTTTCGTGGGTCTGGGACGTCCCTCGACCAGGACACCCTCCTCTCTCCTCGGGATTCCTGGCGGGAGTTGCCGCAGCGATTCCGAAGAGGGTTACGTTCGGGGAGCCCTAACGGGGCCGTCGATTCCCCTTGTGGGCCCGCGCTCCGCCCATCCGCCCAGCCCGCGCGCCGCCCGTCCGCCGGGACCGTTTAGGCTTTTTCGGCCGCGTGCGGGTCCGCCCTTCAGCCGAGACAGCCGCACGGCGACCTGCGGGCGGCCCGCTCGCTGTGATCCCTCGATCGCGGTGGCGCTCGTGCTCGCCCCGGGACAAATCTCGGGCGGGGCCTGAGTTCATGGGGGCGAATGCCGCGGGGAGCGCTCGCTCCACGGCGGCGTGCTCCCGGTGTCGGGCGTTTTCGCCGTGCTCATCGCGCCGCGCCGGCGCGATGGGGATACGGATCAGAAATCTACTCCCGCGGCCCAGAGCGCTCTCCACTTCGATTGTGCCTCCATGGAATTCGACGATGCCGCGCGCGATGGAGAGCCCCAGCCCCAGCCCTTCGGAGTTGAATTCCAGGGCGTCGGAGGAATGATGGCGCTTCGAGTCGCGGATCATCACCGCGGGGTCGAAAAGAACGCTTGTCCGGTCCTCCGAGATCCCGATCCCCGAATCCGCCACCTCTATGACGAGGGTGGTTCCGCCTTCGCGAAACGCTCGGACCTCGACCCTCCCGCCGTCGGGTGTGAAGCGGATGCCGTTTCGGACAAGGTTCGCGACCGCCTCGGTCATCCTGGGCCCATCCACCATGCACGTACCCTCAAACCGCGCCGCATCCACGATTACCTCGACGGAACGCCCTTTCGCCTCGGAACGCGCCGTATCGGCTGCGCGCCGCAGAAGGTTGCCTACATCGTGTTCGGCGAGATGCAGGTCGAGGCGGTCCCCCTCGATTTGAGCCATGCGGGTCGCGTCCTCGGCGATCCGATGCAACGTGAACGCGGCCCGGCCGACGGCCTCGAGCGCCTCCTTCTGAGCCGGCGTGGTCGGTCCCATCAGACCCTTCGAGAGCAGTTCGTTGTAGCCCCGAATCACGCTGACGGGGGTCCGAAGCTCGTGCGACGCAACGCTGATGAACTCGCTCTTCAACCGGGCGATCTCTTGGAGGCTTGTCACGTACGCACGCTGGTGTTGGCGCATCACGTCGAAGCGAGCGGCCAGGTAGGCCAGCTCGTCCCGGCCACTCACCTCGAGCGGGTATTCGTAATTGCCCCGCTCCATCTCCTCAGCCCCCCGCACCAGTTTCCGAATCGGAGCGGTGATTCGCTGGGAGATCACAAGCCCCGAGAAGAGCGCGACGATCGCGCCGAGAATCCCCAGCTCCACGAGCCGCGCTTGAATCTCTCTGAGGAAGACCGTCTCGGCGTCGAGAGAGCGGTGCATCGCGTAGTAATTTCGACTTCCGGGGGCGGCGTTGGGCAGTTCATCAAGAAGCGTGAGGTAGACCTGGTCCCGCGTCCTGATCTCGACGATGCCTCCCCCGCTCGCCAGACGGCCGCGCACGGTCTTGAGCGCCCGGAACACGGCCGCCCGATCCTCGTCACGGTCGAGCGTCGTACCGGTAATGAGCCCATTCGTCAGGAACGTCACCTCGCTTCGCGTCAGCTCCCGCAATTCCTCTGCGACCTTCCGGCCGATCCGGTCACCCAGCAGGAGCGCGCCGACCACCCTCCCACACGCCAGTACGGGGGTTGCGGCGGCTTGATAGTTGCGACCGAGCGCTGCGAGCATCCCGGTCTGTTGCCTCCCGGCAAGTGCGGCGAGAACGATCGAGGAACGGGCCTGCGCGTCCGACTCCTCGTCGCCCACGGACGCGATGAGCCGCCCGCGGGCATCGTACACTTCGAACAGGCCGGTTCTGGTGATGCCCGCGAAGGAGCGCGCGACCCCTGCCACGGTCGCGCGGAACTGGGGATTCCGATAGGTCCCCGGCAGCGTCAGCACGGAGAAGAACCGCGGATCTTCCGCGATGACCCGCGATGCCATGGAAAGATACTCAGCCCGCTCCGCCAGCTTGATCTCGAACAGGGTGGACGCGCGCTTCAGGTCGGCATCGATGTTCCTCCGCACCTCGGATGAGACCGTCCCGTTGACCGTCCAGAGTGCGGCGATGGCGACCGCCAATAGCGGCAGCACCGTGATCAGGAGGATCTTCCACCGTAGCCAGATCCTCATGACCCCAGCGTCACAACGAGCTCTGCTCGTTCACCGCCCGTGACGGTGACATCGCGGCGGATCGTCGGAAAGTCCGGGTGCCATACGCGCACGACGTACCGTCCCTTGGGTAGCGTGGGGAGCACGAACCGACCCGAGGAATCGGGCCGTGCGAACGCCCGGTTCGGCACGACGACGATGTACGCCGCCAGTTCGAGTGGAGATTGCAGTAGACGTTGACGAGCCCAGGCTTGTCGAAGGTCACTCGCTTGGATTCGCCACGGCCGCAGCGTCCGAGATCGAACGGCTTTGCCGGTGAGACGCTGAAGAGATTGTGAAACAGTGAGTCCTGATTGAGGAATTCGACGCTCGTGCCGACGGGCACGACGAGAACTCGGGGCCGGAGGACCTGACCTATTACCTCGAGGCGGGACGGTGCCGGCGCGGCCGGCAAACGCGATTCGACTCCGGGACGGAGCCCTTCAACGTAAATCACGGCATCGGTGAGGGAGCAGCGCGCCGATGCGGGACCGGCGTTGCGCTCTTGGTTCGATAGGGCGGGCTCCGCCCCTGCGCGAGCCGAAAGCGTACCGCGGATCACTCCCGAGGACGCGCAGCCGTTGCACAGTCCGGCCAGGCAGAGAACGGACAAAGCGAGACGAGTACCCATATTCGGACGTATCGGCGAAATGCCCAGGGGACATTAGATCTATGGCGGTGGCGCCGCCAGGATCGATACGCGTTGCCCCTGACACTACGGTGGAGAATGACGCCACATAGGAGGCGCGCAGCCTATCGGTTACGCAGATCGGCCACAGGCGCAGGGGGTGCCGTGTCCAGCCCGCCGGAGAAATCCCGCCTGGGTACCCAGAGTCGATGCCGTCCCGAATCTCGCGGGACCGTGACGATCTCGAGCCCCTTGCAGCGAAGTCCGGATGCGCCGATCCGCCGGCGTTCCAGGACGGAGAAAGGCCCTGGACAAGGACCGGAACGCAAGGTTAGGGTCGCGTGCGGGAAGGGAATTTCGTTTCGTCCACAAGGCACCTCTGCGCCCGTAAAACTACCGCGAGTTGAGAGAATGGCGGTCGAGCCCGAGCTAGCAGAAAAAGGGAAGGCGATTATTCTCGTCGTCGATCGCGATCCGCACGTCCGCGAGCTCGAGGCGCACTTCCTGAATCAGGCCGGCTACTCCGTCGGGTTCGCGCAGGACGGTAACGGGGTCCTGGAGGAGGCTCGGAAGGTTGTCCCGGACATCATCATCACGGAGATTCTCGTTCCCAACCTGGACGGGCTGACGCTCTGTCGCCGGCTCAAGGCGGACCCCCGAACGCGCGACATCGCCGTGATTGTCTTCAGCATCCTGTCCGCCGCCGGCCGCGCCCGAGAGGCGGGAGCCGATGCCTTCCTTCTGAAACCCCTTGCCGAGCACACCCTTGTCGACGCGGTGCGGCAGATCCTCGAAGCGCGAAGCGCACGAGTCAGGAGAACCCAACATGTCCCATGAGGCGGATCCTTCGATCGGGCGCCTCTCGACCGGCAACCGCGAGCTCGACGAAATCCTCGAAGGAGGAATCCCGGAGAACTCGATCAATATCATCATGGGCGCGCCGGGGTCGGGCAAGACGACCCTCGCCGAGGAGTTAATGTTCGCCAACGCGAACGACGAGCGGCGGCCCATCCTCTACCTTACGACCCTCTCCGAGCCGCTGGACAAGGTGATCCGATACCTTCAGCAATTCCGATTCTTCGACGCGGAGAAGGTGGGTCACACGGTCCAGTACGAGAGGCTCGGCGCCGAGTTGACGGCGAGCGGCGTCGGCGCGCTGCTTCCCAAGCTCAAGGACGCGATCAAGACCCTGTCGCCGAAGATCATCGTGATCGACTCCTTCAAGGCGATCCACGACCTGGCCTCGTCGGCCCAGGAGATGCGGCTAATGCTGCACGAGGTTGCGGGGCTCCTCGCTGCGTACAACACGACCGTTCTTCTCGTCGGGGAATACCGGCACGAGGATATTGCAACGTATCCCGAGTTCGCGGTAGCGGACGGGATCATCGAGTTGGCAAGAAACTCCCTCGGGGCGCGCGACGAGCGGTACCTCCGCGTGTTCAAGCTCCGCGGCAGCTCCTACCGGCAGGGGTTTCATGCCTTCGACATCACGGAGGCAGGTTTACAGGTATATCCGCGCCTCGTCAGTCCGATCGAGGCGGCCTCCTACAAGCGAGCCGACACCCGTACTCCGTCGGGTGTGCCCGGGCTCGATGCCATGCTCACGGGCGGCTTCTGGACGGGGAGCGCCACACTCCTGGCCGGCCCCACCGGCTCCGGAAAGACGACGGTGGGCATTCAGTTCGTCCTCGAGGGCCTCCTCCGCGGCGAACGGTGCCTGCTGGTCAATTTCCAGGAGAACCCGACGCAGCTCGCGTACCAGTTGGAGCAGATCGGCGGGAAGCTCGACGAAGACGCCCGCGGACGATTGGAGCTCTTTTATTATTCGGCGGTCGAGCTCTCCATCGATAGGATCGTCGTCAGCATTTTCAAAGCCCTCCGCAGGAACGCGATCCGCCGCGTGGTCATCGACGCGATCGGAGACCTGGCCACCGCCGCCGGCGACGCCGCGCGGCTGCACGACTACCTCTATGCTATGGTGCAGCATTTCGCGGTGATGGGCGTGAGCAGCATGTTCGCGCTCGAGACCGATCCACCCGACATGACCAGCGATGATACCCAGGGCAGGCTTAGCCATATGACGGACAACATCCTCTTCCTCGACCTCCGGGCGCGCGACGGGATGATGAGTCGGACGCTCCGCATCGCGAAGGCGCGGGGCATCGGCCACGATCTTCAGGCGCGCGAGATGAAGATCGACGACGGGGGAGTACGTGTCGTCAAGGGACGCAGGTGAAGGGATCCGTTCGAATCGAGGAGCACCGGCTCCATCAGATCCGGAAGCTCACCGAGGTGAGCCGCGCGCTCACCTATGCGGCGACGCTCGACGAGGTGTTCCAGCTGACGACGCTCCGCGCTGCCGACCTGCTCGCGGCGGAGAAGTCACTCCTCTTGGTCACGAACGACAACGGCCTGCTGACCTTGCGCTCGTCGCACGGCATCGATGGTACGTTGGCCCAGAGTTTTCACGCGCCGTTGAGCGAGGCGCTAGTGCCGCGCCTCGCGGGGCTCCTCGACGCGCGGCCCGAGGACTTCCTCGGGGTCCCGCTCGTCGTGGCTGGTACGATCAAGGGGATCCTCATCGTGATCCGGCCGGCTGCCTCAACCAGCGCGGAGCAGGACGAATGGGTCCTGTCCGCGCTCGCGGATCAGGCTGCCGCCGCACTGGAAAAGGCACGCCTCGACGACATCGGGGGATTCCGCGAGCAGCTCATCGGGATCGTCGGCCACGACCTTCGCAATCCGCTGAGCACAATTCTGATGGGGGCGAACTCCTTGCTCCAACGCGAGGGCCTCGGCGAGAGCGAGACCGAGCTTGCGAGACGGATCGCGCGCAGCGCTACCCTGGCGGTGCGGTTGATCGATCAATTGCTCGATCTGACCAGGAGCAGGCTGGGCGGCGGCATTCCGATCGATCCCAGGCGCTTCGACATGAGGGACGTCTGCCGGCAGGTGACCGAGGAGACGGAGCTCGCGCATCCGGACCGTCCGCTGCGCCTGGACATGCGGGGCGATTTGATCGGTGTCTGGGACCGCGATCGGCTGTACCAGCTGCTCGCCAATCTCGTCGGCAATGCGGTCCATCACGGCGAACCGCGGTCGACGATCGAGCTCAAGATCGACGGCGGGGAGACCGAAGTCGTCATCGAGGTCGCCAATCAGGGTAAGCCCATTCCGCCGGCCGCGATGCCGTACCTTTTCGATGCTTTCCGAAAGGGTAGAGCGATAGGGCGCCCCAGGACCGAGGGTCTCGGTCTCGGCCTCTTCATCGCGCAGCAGATCGCCCGTTCGCACGGCGGCGCCATCGCCGCCACCTCGTCCGAGATCGATGGGACGACTTTCCGAGTCCGCCTGCCGCGCGACGCTCCCGTGGCAGCTGAGCGCAGGGGCCGGACGCGAGACGTCCGACAACCCTGAGATGGAGGATCGCTACTTAGCCACAAGCCCGGCGTTGCCACCTACGGCGGCCGGCACCAACAGGTGGAGGCCACCGGCCGAGGACGACGCCAGCAATCGTCCCGGTGCAGCGGGATCGAGTGCCAGTGTCCAGACGCGGTCGGAACCAAGACCGTCGGTGGGCATCCGAGCCCACGTCAAGCCACCGTTGACACTGCGGAAGATGCCACCCCAAGTGAAGTCGCTCGCGTACATCGTCCGGCCATCCGGACTCACCGCAATCCCGGCGAGGTCGGAGTGCGGAATCCCGCCGTTCACGCGGTGCCAAGTGTCGCCTTGATCGCCGGAGCGGAACAACCCGCCCGAAGTCGTTGCGAAGAGGATATGGTCATCCGATGGCATGAAAACGAGCGCGTGTGGTGTCACGTCCCCCAGCTCGGACGATACCCGACGCCAGGATTCGCCGCCGTCGGTACTCCGGAAAATTCCGGACTGCGTCGCGGCCACGACCAAGTCGAGGTCGGTGGGGGACAAAGCAAGATCGGAGACCTCGCTGGCGCTCCCGAGGGTCGGCTGTGTCCAGGTCTGGCCCCCATCGAGACTTCGGATCAATCCATTCGGTGTCGCGGCGAGAAGGCGGCGGGGCGGCAGGGCGAGCAGCTCGGTCACGCGCGGGTGCACCTCCCGGCCGTCGAGATGCGTGGGGAGGCGGGTCCAAACCGTCGCCTCCGGAGCCCGCGCGAAGATCCCGTCGTCGGTCCCGGCGACGATCATATCGCCCACGAGGGCTAACGACAGCACCTGGCGCGCATCCAGACCATTCCCCAGGCGGATCCAGGGTCCGCGCACGCCCGACGAAACGAAGACGCCGCCATAGCGAGGGGTGCCCCACACGGCGACGAGCAAGCGTCGTCCAGCAGCGTCGAACAATATTCTAGAGACAAACCGCTCCGAGAAACCGGTGTTGGTGGCGATCCAGGTCCGGCCGCGATCCGAGCTGCGGAGGACACCCGCCCCCTCGGTGCCGAGGATGATGGTGCCGCCGGGCAGCACGATCAGTGCGTTGACGACCAGCGCTTTGGGCGTCGCCCGCCACCAGGTGCCGCCGCCGTCTTCGCTGATCCAGAGACCTTCCGTCGTGCCCGCCAGGAGTTGGCTCGCGTCGTCTCCGCCCAGGGAGAACGCGCGTGTGCGCCTGCTCGAGAACGGGATCCTACCCAGCTTCGTCCACTCCATGGCACCTTCGGTCGAGCGGTAGATGCCGGTGCACGCGGTGGAGTAGATGGTCTGCGGATGCCAAGGATCGATGGTCAGCGTCATCACGTCCGAGTCGTCGATCATGCCCTCGTGCACTGGCCCCCACGCGGCGCCGCCGTCGAGTGTCTTCCAGACCAGGTGCCAAGTGCCGGCATAGATGACTTGCGGATCGGTTGGGTCGAAGGCCAGCGATTCGATGTTGCGCAGGTCAGGATGGCTTTTGGGCGTGATACGCGTCCAGCCCTGTCCGCCGTCCCTCGAGAGAAACACGCCGGTGCGTGTCCCCGCGGCGATCACCTTTGGGTCCGAAGGCGCTACGGCGAGCGCCCGTACCGACTCGCCGTCGACGCCCTTCAGCACAACGAAGGTCTGTCCGCCGTCGGTGCTGCGGGCGACGCCGCCCCCACTGCCGTGAACCTCCCAATAGCCGACGAACACGACCCCGCGCGCATCGACGACGATATCATCCAGGCTGCAACCGCGCAGTGGGAAGCCGGGGCCCAGCCGGCGCCAGAGCAGACCGCCGTCGTCCGAACGATAGAGGATGCCTTCGGCGGTGCCGAGGTAGACCCGCTGTGGGTTGTGCGGGTCCAATGCGAGGGCGCGCACGTTCCCGCCTGGCGCTCCCATCGGGGTCCAACTCTGTGCCTGGGCCGGCGCCCCGGCCAGGACATGCGCCGTGACAACGGCGAGGAGGAAAGAACTAAGTGTCCGACGATCCATTTTCTGCAAGCCATCCCTTGGCGGATGAAGCAATCGGGGCGGACCCCCTAGGCCCGCCCCGAATTGTCAGTCCGAAATTCAGAGTCGTTACTTCAGCAGCCGGCCCGTCCTACTTCGGCACCGTCGCGCCCTCGGGCACGAACCATACCTCCACGCGACGATTGCGAGCCTGGGCCGCGGCATCTGTTCCGTTGTCGACCGGCTTGGTCGCAGCGGCCGAGCGAGTCGTGATGCGCGATGCCTCGATGCTCCGCTCCTTTACCAGGTATTCCTTCACCGCGTCGGCACGCCGTTGGGCGACCGAAGCGGACTTCTCATGACTGTCGGCATGGCCGATGACGATCACGCTTGCGCGCGGATCGGCGCTGAGCCGCTGGGCAACGTCGTCCAGGCAGGCCTTGTCGATGTTGCTGATGCCTGCAAAGTCGCGCGCGAATCCGGCGGCGATACAGGAGATCGCTTCGGCCGGCCGTGCCGGCTCGCGCAGGCGCACCGCGTTGTCGCACGACGCGGTGTTGCCGTGGCCGTCGGAGACGCGGACCGTGATGGTAGCCGTTGCCGGCGGGGTCACGCCGGTGAAATCGAACACCGCAGTCGCACCGTTGCCGCTCACTCGGCCGGCGGAGGTGCTCCAATCGTAGGTCAGGCGGTCGCCCTCGGGATCGGACGCCGTGGCCTGGATCTTCACACTCTCACCCGGCAAGAGCTCCTGCCGTTCGCTCGCACAGCTCACCGTCGGCGACTGGTTTGCACGCGGCTCCTCGGCGTGCGGCGCCTCGTACGCCTCAGCCTTCTTGCCGCCGAAGACAAAGCCGAGGCCTAAGGTCGCCTCCACGTTGTTCTGCCTCGCGTCGATCTGATCGCCGACGTGCGTACTGATGTATCGGCCATCCGCACGGAGGTTCCAGTGTGGCGACATGAAATAACGGAAGCCTGCGCCCGCGTTCCACCCGAGATCGCAAGACTCACCAAAGTTCTCCACATGGAACATTTCCTTGCCGACGCCCGCGGTCAAGAACGGCCGAAATTCCTCACCGGCCCCGAAGTTGTACAGTGCGTTGAGGCGGTAAGAGTCGAGGTGGACGTCCTCGTTTGCCACGCCGATTATGTTGTAGTCCGTTTCCGTGCTAAGACGCTGCCCGGAGACTTCCAAGCCCCACCGCGGCGACAGGAAGTACCCGAGTCGTGCGCCAAAGAGCGTGTGGTTCTTCGGGTGGAAGAATCCGTAGTCGTCCAGCCACCCGTAACCGCCGTAGATACCGAGTTCCAAATCGCCCTTCTCGCCGCCACCCGCGAAGGCCGGGCACGCAGCCATAAGAAGTACGGCGACAAGTGCCAAGACTTTGCCTCGCATGGAATGCCCTTTCTTGTTTGACGCCGGGCCACGCTCGCGCGGTCGTCCAATCCAACGTTCGGACCTCATGGCTTAGTGATGGCATTGGTATCCAATGTCACCGCCGCTATCCGAGCCAATACTCTTCCGTCCACCCGCGCACCGGTATTCACCGTGATCGACTGGTCGGCCATTATGATTCCCTTGAACACGGAGTTCGTGCCGAGCGTCGCCGAACTGCCGACCTGCCAGAAGACATTGGAAGCCTTCGCGCCGCCGCTCAGGATGACCTGGCTCCCGGGCCCCGTGGTGAGGGTAGACGCTATCTGAAAGATCCAAACTGCATTCGAGTTACCCAGAGCGCTGAGGGTAAGCGCCCCCGATATGGCCAGCGATGACGTGGACTTGTAGAGACCAGGCGCCAGGGTCAGGCCGGTCAAGTCTCCGGACACGCTGATCGGACCAGTTGTGCGCCCAGCTGCATCGTTGTACGCAATCGTCAAGTCGGATTGCGCCGTGGCTTCGGGAGCGGTGCCCCCCGCGTGAAGGGTTCCTCCGTTCACGACTCCGGGCGGAAACCCCGTTATGGCGGTACCTGGGCTCACTCCGACATCGCCATTGGTGACCACCGTCAAGCCGGTGTTCGTTACCGTGGAGCCACCCAGAACAATGAAGTTCCCGGCCGTCGCGAGCGGCACTGTTGGCGGACCTAAGGCTCCACCCCCGGCTCCACTTTCCCGCACTCCGAGCGGATTATCGGAGCTGCAGCAGCCGGCCAATGAAACCAGAAGCACCGACGCGGCCATCCACAAAAGTCCCCTGCCTTTGCGCATCATTTGCTCCTCCTAGGTATTCACTATTCATTTCTTAGGCTTCTTGCCGCACTGTTGTGGTGACTGGTTAGCGCAGGAATGGTGCCACGCGTCGGAGAAGACCTCGTGGCTCTCCTAGATCGTTGTGGGCGTGCCCGCTAGCACGTTTCTCGCCGCCGCGGGTCGCGGCTGACCGAGGGTGAATCACCGGCTGGGGAAGGAAAGAGATTCAAGATCACGCCCGGTCTTTCAAACTACGGGGATGCGTCTGATCTCTGTCCGTGCCTGGTGATAAGGGGGCGAGGTTCGCGATGGGTTACGTTCGGGGCCCCGTGATCGTTCCGGTGATGTGGTGCAACTGGAACGGGCGGCCGGCGTCTGCGTGACACTGGCCGCCCCTCCCCTGTGTGATTCCCTATTTCATCCTGAAGCGAGATAGGGGGCCCAGAACTCCAATTGCCTGCAACAACCAGATGATCACCGCGATCACCACGACGATATTGAGCAGACTCTTAATCTTGCTGTCCATGGGAATGAAGCTGTTGATGAGCCACAACAACACCCCAACGACGATCAAAACGAGGACGATATGCACCAATGGCATATTGACTCCTTTCCCTAGAAGGGGGGCGCCCCGCTCCTGCTGCACTGCAAGAGCGCCCCTCGATGAGCAATATCCTCAGCCTCTCAGGCTGTGCGCTTAATCGTCACCATGATCGCCGTCGCCGTCATGGTGATCGCGATCTCCGTCACCATGGTCATCGTCGCCGTCATGCCCGCCATGCTTGCCTAGTCGGTCTCTACGAACTCGCTAGCTGAGACGCTTCCTGGGGGCCACCAGGAGAAGGACGCCGCCGAGCAGAGCGATTCCTCCGACGATGGGCGAAAGTGGAACGTTCTTCTGCTCGGTCGCTGTGGCCTTGAAGGAACCCACATCGATGACGGTTCTCTGCCTGTTGTAGCTGATCCCGCCGTACACCAGGGCGAGCACTCCGAAAACCACGAGTAAGAAACCTAGGATCTTCATTCCATTTGTCCCATCTGGCCGATGCGGCGCTTACAGCGCCTTCCGGCCCTGAATGACTCTGACCAAGACGACGATGATCGCGATGACGAGTAGAACGTGGATGACGCCGCCCAGCGTGTAGGACGTCATCAGACCGAGCAGCCAGAGCAGCAAGAGCACGACTACGATCGTCCAAAGCATCTTCCATCCCCTTTGCCGGACTGCGAGTTGGTGGCTTGCGATATCAAAATGATGAAGCGCAACTCGTGTGCCAGGGAGTGTTCCCGCGTAAGTCACTGAAAATGTTGAGACCCCTGGGAGCGGAGAATGGCGGTGCAGGCTCTGCGTGTAACTCTTGGCAGCCGGCTCTTACAAACTCACTTGCCCTGTGGACCCCGATGTGAAGCGTAGTGGAGGGTCGACGGGGCCGCCCGCGGCGCTGGTGCCCCGCAGCGCCAAGCCTTGAGTCGGACGAATCTTGCGGCGTCACCGGCCTCTTCGGTATGCTGTGAAACGGCTCGCGAGCTGGGTCCGACTTGTGGCCCACCCCGCCGGAGGCCTAAACGTCGTTTTTTGGCCTCGAGGATCACCGAATGCTGCACGCGCTTCTCATCGACGACGACGGCGACTTCCTCTTAGGGCTGTCCGAGATCGCGAAACAAGAAGGTTTCGCGGTCACGACTGCAGGCTCTTTGAAGGAGGCGCGGGAACATCTTCTCCGGGAGCCGGTCGACATCGTGGTGGCCGACCTGTCGTTGCCCGACGGCGAAGGGATCGAGCTACTGCAGGGGTCCAAGGATACGCCGGGCACCGACGTGATCATCATTTCAGGCGTGGCTACCGTCGATTCGGCGATCGAGGCCCTGCGACTCGGCGCCCTCGACTACCTCACCAAACCGCTGGACACGGTCCGCCTCAGGGCGGTGCTCGCCAATGCCATGCGCGTGCGGTCGCTCAAGGAGGAGGTCGGAACGCTCCGCGGCGAGCTGCGGAAATTCGGCCGATTCGGGGAGATGATCGGAAACTCGCCGCGCATGCAGGAGGTCTATGACCTCGTCGCGAGAGTCGCCCCCACGGCCGCCACGGTTCTCATCACGGGGGAGAGCGGCACCGGGAAAGAGCTGGTGGCGCAGGCGATCGTCGAGCTCGGTCCCCGGCGCCGCAAGCCCTTCATCCCCCTCGACTGCGGGTCGGTCCCGCCGACCTTGATCGAAAGCGAGTTGTTCGGCCACGAGCGGGGCAGCTTCACGGGTGCGAGCCAACAGCGGCGGGGACACTTCGAGCGCGCCTCAGGCGGCACATTGTTCCTCGATGAGATCACGGAGATGCCGGTTGAGCTTCAGGCCAAGCTCTTGCGCGTGCTCGAGTCAGGGACGCTCACGCGCGTGGGTGGGGAGGGACCCATTCCGGTGACTGTACGCCTGATTGCAGCATCCAATCGCCCTCCGAAGGAGGCCATACGGGCCGGAAAGTTGCGGGAGGATCTGTACTACAGACTCAACGTATTCCCCATCGTCCTGCCGCCCCTGCGCGATCGTGATGAGGACGCGCTGATGCTGGCGGACCAATTCCTGGACGGGATGAACAAATCCGAGGGGACGGCCAAACGCCTGAGTGCTAAGGCACGGGAGCGCATCCTGGCCTATCCCTGGCCGGGCAACGTGCGCGAACTCAAGAACGAGCTGCATCGGGCCTTCATCATGTCCGATGGCGTGATCGAACTCGATGGCCTGACGGCCGGGCCGCAAGCATCGTCCGCGTTGCCGGTCGGCGTCCATCAGCCCCCCGACGTGGGGGTCTCGCTCAACGATTCGGAGCGCCAGCTTATCCTCGCCACCCTCGAGCGATGCGGCGGAGACAAGAAAAAGGCAGCCGAGATCCTCGGCATCAGCCTCAAGACGCTCTACAATCGGCTCCATCTGTACGCCAAGCCCTGAAGCTCGCGCTGCCCGCGCGAGGTTCTGATCAGGCAAGCAGTGGTCGGCGAGTTCGCGCCGCCCGCTAGCGAGGAACTCTCTCCGACTCCGGTTGCCGCCCGCCCCTAAAGTCGCCCGCCGCCGCTGGCCTCGATCTTGCCCTGCTCCTCGTTGGGCAAGCGGGGTCGGTAGGTCGCGATCTTCGATCGATTCCCCCCAACCTCATGGCCCGACACTCGAAGGAAGGTGCGCCATGCCGGCGCTGATTCAGATCTGCATTGTAATAGTGACCGTCGGACTGCTCGCGATTGTCATGATGACCCTTCGGATGATGACCCGCTTCAACAAGGCCACCGAGGAGCTCTCGCAACTGACCCGGTCGGTTCGCGACCATGAGTGATACTTCGGATACCCGCAGCGCCTCGCACACCGGTCCGACCCTGATGGGCTTCGGCCGACGAGAAGGGAAGGGCATCATGCAAAGGGATCTGCGTCTCACGATTCTCTCGACGTTCCTGGCGGCGCTGGTGCTGACGGGCGCGACGGGCTGTTCCTCCACGAACAAGGCCACCAAGGGCGCTGTCATCGGCGCCACCGCCGGAGGCGTGGCAGGTGGCGTGATCGGCAACCAGACCGGTTCGACGGCGCGGGGTGCCATCATCGGCGCCGTGCTGGGCGGAGCCGCAGGGGCGATCATCGGCCACCGGATGGACGAGCGGGCGGAACAGATCAAGCAGAACGTCCCGGCCGCGGTCGTAGAACGAGTCGGCGAGGGCATTCAGGTCACGTTCCCCTCTGGGCTCTTGTTCGATTTCGACTCCGACGTCGTCCGGAGCAACGCGGCCACAAATTTGAACGAGCTGGCGAATAATCTGAGCAAGTACAACGACTCAAATCTCATGATCGTCGGCCACACGGACGCCGTCGGAACCTCCGACTACAACCAGAATCTCTCGGAGCAACGCGCCGCGTCCGCATCCCGTTACCTGCACTCACAGGGAGTCTCGCGCTACATCGCGACGGCAGGTCGCGGCGAGCGTGAGCCGGTCTCGTCGAACACCACGGAACTAGGTCGCCAGCAAAACCGCCGCGTCGAGATCGCGATCTACGCGAGCGCGGCATTGCAGGAAGACGCGCGGCGCCAAGCAGCGGCACGCTGACACCAAGGCATCTCAAGTGCAGCATGAGGCCACGACAATGAGGTACGTCATGAGAAAATTCAGAGGTTTCCGCACGCTCGGGTTCGCGGTCGTGGCTCTGGTCATCGCCGTTGGACCGGCGTGGGGACAGACCAACGTCCGGCCTGGGTTCAATCTCTTCACGGTCGATCAAGACGTCGAAATCGGCAAGAAGTCGGTGGTCGAGGTTGAGCGACAGATTCCCATGTTGTCGCAGACCGAAGTCTCACGGTACGTCGCCCATCTCGGCGCGAGGCTCGCGGCCCAAGCGCCGGGGGCGAAGTATGCCTACCAATTCAAGGTCGCGAATCTCTCCGACATCAACGCCTTCGCTCTTCCCGGCGGATTCGTCTACATCCACCGGGGCCTAATCGAGAAGGTGCGGAGCGAAGGGGAGCTCGCGGGGGTCATGGCCCATGAGATCGCCCATGTCGCACTCCGGCATTCGACGAACCAGGCTTCGAAGGCATACATCGCCAATGCGGGCATCGGGATCCTGGGAGGGCTTCTAGGCGGCAAGACCCAGACGACCACTGGCCAGATCGTCGGAGCGGTGGGCGGCTTCGGGTTGAACGCGCTCTTCCTCAAGTACTCCCGGGGAGCCGAAACGCAAGCAGACATCGTAGGCGCCCAGATCATGGCAAAGGCGGGCTACGACCCGATGGAGATGGTGCGCTTCTTCGATACCCTGCGCAAGCAGGCGGGAAGCGACCCGAGCAAGGTCGCGCAATTCCTGAGCGACCACCCGGCGCCCGTCAACCGCGAGGCGCGGGTCCGGCAGGAGGCGGCCCTTCTGGGGCCTGTTCACCTTGCGTCGACCGTCGGCAGCATCGCGACCATCCAGGGAGACCTGGGACGGCTGTCGCCCGCTCCAACCAAGACTCAGCTCGCGAGCGCCCAGACTCCGACCCCGCAGGGCACGCAGCCGACCGCCGAACCGGCGGGGATCTCCGTCGAGCGGCCCTCCACACTCCTCCGCACCTTCCGGCAGCGCCAGGGTCTCTTCGAACTAAAGTATCCGGACAACTGGAGCGCGTACGCGCCGTCACAGGGCTACGGCGTGACGATCGCCCCGCGAGGCGGCTTCGTGCCGACATCGGCCGGCCGGCAGAATCTCATCTGCGGTTTCGTGGTCAATCACTACGTTCCCTTCGACGGTGCGGTCGGAAACCGGTACCGCGATCCCCTCGGCTCGCTCTTCGGGAAGACGCCGCTCGAGGAAGCGACGAGCGATCTCGTCCGTCAGGTCATGGTTGCCAACCCGCACTTGAGCCTCGTCTCAGGCTCGGAGCAGCGCCGCACGATCTCCGGTGCGCCGTCGTTTTCCGTCCTGCTCTCAGGCCGGTCGCCGGTGACCGGAGTCGGGGAGCGGGTGAACGTCGCCACCCGTCAGCTCCCGGACGCGCACGTTGTCTACATGCTCCTCGTGGCCCAGGCAAAAGACTACGCCATGCTCGCCCCGACCTCAGACCGCATGGTGCGCAGCCTTAAGGTCAATGGCCGCGCGGCCCATCTCTAACGGAGAGTCCAGTGCCTGAGGCTGCGGCAAAACTGGTGCCCGACCCGCTCCGGAAGCCGGGTGCGGCGGTCATCGCCGCGCGACCGACCCGGCGCTACCGCGCGGCCGCGTTTCAGGCATACGTGCTCCTCGCTGCGATCGTGACTGTCGTGTCTGTCGGCGCGGCGTTGTTCACGTTCGACGCGCTCCGCCACATCTATCTGAGTCGTCGCGATCTGCCCGACCTAGACTCATTCACCCGGTTTGAGTTCCCCACCATCGGCTATGTCTACGACGCCAAGGGCCAGCCGCTCATCGCGCTCGCCCGGGAGTACCGGAAAATCACCCGGTACGACGAGATTCCACCGGTCGTACGTGGCGCAGTCCTGGCGACGGAAGACAAGCACTTCTTCTCCCACGACGGCGTGGACTACTCGAGCATTCCGCGTGTGCTCTCCAAGATCCGCATTGGCGCTTTTGCGGAACGGCTGGCCACCGGAGGGCGCCACGACAACACGAGTGGGCGGGCGATCTTCCCACAAGGCGGATCCACGATCACTCAGCAGCTCGTGCGCGGTTGCTTTCTCCAGCGTCTGACGTCACAGGAGAATAGCTACACGCTCCGGAACGTCGGCCTCAAGGCTCGAGCGCTGTCATGGCTGATTGGCGAGCGCAACGTCAACATGGGCTTCCGGAAGCTCGAGGAGCTCCGGCTCTCGCTGTGGCTCGAAGAGCAGATGGCCGCGCATTTCGGATCGAAACGCCGCGCCAAAGAGGAGATCTTCGCCCGCTACGCCAGCTTTGTGTACATGGGACACGGGCAGTACGGATTCGCGAGGGCGGCGGAATACTATTTCGGCCGGCATCTCTCCACCTTCACCGCCGATGATGCCGACAAGGCGGCGCTGCTGGCGGGCATTGCGAAGTCGCCTCGTGACTACGCGCCCGATGCGAAGGTAACCGCACCGATCCTGCGCCGCAGAAACCAGATTCTTGCGCTCATGGCCGCCAATGGCTTCATTTCTCGCAACCAAATGACTGAAGCCGGGAGGCAAGCCCTACCGGTCCTCACGCGCCGTGTGCCCCGGATCCTCCAATCATCGGCGGTTGTCGAACACGTCCTTAACGATCTCCAAGCCGAACCTGACAGCCTCAGCATCGACGATCTCCTGCAGGGACGAATCCAGGTGTATTCGACCGTAGAC
Source organism: Candidatus Eiseniibacteriota bacterium (assembly GCA_036505295.1). Lineage (GTDB taxonomy): Bacteria > Eisenbacteria > RBG-16-71-46 > SZUA-252 > SZUA-252 > WS-7. The sequence continues at coordinate 18,838 of DASXTQ010000025.1, read as the reverse complement.
GGTCGGGTGCAGCGCATCGCGAACGACGCGTTGGAGCATGGTCTGGAGCGGTATGAACAGCGGCATCCGAGGGCGCGCGGCGTAATCCAGGGCGCGGTCGTCGTGCTGAAGAACAACGACGGAAGCATTCTGGCCGAGACCGGCGGCCGGCAGATCTATCACGGCCGCGCGACGTCCTACCGCGATTTCAACCGCGTAAGGCAGTCACTGAGGCAACCGGGATCGGCCATGAAACCGATCGTCTATCTGGCCGCGTTTCGGGAAGGCGGCTTCACGCTCGATACCCTAGTGCCCGACGAGCCTATCAGCGTCCCCGACGGCACGCGCCACCCGAAATGGATCTCGAACTACGACGGCCGCTTCAAGGGCATGATCCCGATCCGGCAGGCGCTCGCCGAATCGCGAAATGCGGTCGCGATTTGGATCGCCGAGCAGATCGGGATCAGCAGCGTCCTGCGCACGTCGCAAAGTCTCGGCGTCGAGACCCCGCTGCATCGCTACGCCCCGACGGCGTTGGGCGCCTCGGAGATGACGTTGCTGGAGCTGGCGACGGCCTACCGCGCGATCGCCTCGGGCATCCTCGCGCAGCCGTATGTCATTCGGCACGTCGTTTGCGGCGTGGAAGACGCGGTGAACGACGATGAACACCACGAGGCGCAAATCTCGATCGACGACGCCGCGCTCTATTTGATCCAGGAAGGGTTGCGGGGCGTCGTGCGGATCCCGTCGGGTACGGCTCACGCCCTCGACGCCCAGGGGTTTCCCATTCCCGTGATGGGGAAGACGGGCACGACGAACGGGTTCAGAGATGCGCTGTTCGTGGGCTCGACCTACGGTGTCGACGGCATCACGGTCGCTGTCCGGATCGGGTTTGACGACAGCCGGTCGCTCGGCCTAAAGGAAACCGGCGGGCGCGTTGCGCTTCCGGTGTTTCAGGAGGTGATGCTGAAGGTGTACGGCGACCAGATCGTTGGACCGGCACCGTCGTTTCCACCACAGATGGAGGAAAGCATCACACGGTACTTGCAGGGCGACAACGCCGAGCCCGACCTAGACTTCACGCTGGCCGATGTGAAGAAGCGTCGGCCTTGAAGCCCAGGAATCCGGGCTTGCTCAGGGGTGCGCGCCCGCTGGTGAGGCGCGCGACCGGGCCTCACCACACCCCGGGGATCAGCCTCTTCGTCCGACCCATGTAGGCGCGGTACTTCTCCCCGAACCCCTCCTGAAGCAGGGCCTCCTCACGTGGAATCCGCAGGAGCACTCCGACCACGATCGGTAGCGTGACGAAGAGAAATCCCGCGGGGCTGCCGAGGATCAGCGGGGGAGCCACCCACTCCAGGATGAAACCGAGGTAAAGGGGATGGCGTACGGCGCCGTAGATCCCCTGATCCACGATCTCGTGGTCCTTCTCAAGCTGGAGGCGCACCGTGAAGAACCTCCCCAGGGTGCGCTTGGCGATGATTCGGATCACGAATCCAGTGAGCCCGACCGCGTAGCCCAGAATCCACTGCGGCCAGGACGGGTTGGCCGGAACGCGGTCCCGATTGAGAAGCATCATCCAGAGAAACATCCCCACGGATGGCGCGACGAAGAAGAAGAGAAAGGAGAGCTTCTCCTCCCGGGTGCCTTTGCTGCCGGAGCCGAATCGGAATCGAGTGAACACGAACTCGACCATGAGGAAGAGTGCGAAATACGCGTAGTAGGACAGGACGACAAACTTACCGGTCACCTGCGTCTCCTCCCGTCTGAAGAAGCGATGAGTAATCGCGGTACTCGGTGACGCAGGGAGGACCGGGCGCGTGGAGGTAGCGCGGCCCACCACTGATCCCCAATGCGAGCATGCTGCTCGACACGGTTGGGAATCGGTCGCGATGGAGGCACACGGGGGGAGTCCCGCCCTCGCCGTGCGAGCGAAGGTAGCCCACGATCAGACCGAACGCCTCATCAACCGACCAAGGACGCCGCTCCCCGATCTGCTCCAGGAGCCATTTCGTTCTGGGCTCGCTCGGATCGTCGACGTCCCGATGCGTGATCACGTGCCAGCCTCGGGGGATCGCGCGAACGAGGGGCTCGTCCGGACCTGCCTGCAAAGCCCAGGCCTCCTCGTCCACGCCCACTCCAACCAAGGTGCACGGCGCATAGGGGTCGCGCTCCACGAGCCGCAAGGCGAGATCGAGGTGCGAATCGGCGGAAGAGCCGCCGTGGCCTTCACCCCCGGGAGCGCCCCGCGCTGCCGCGTCGAGACACAGCATCCCACGCGATCGCAGCGTCGTCGGATCCCGCCGGTCACCCGCGACGGGTTTCCGATTCATGAGCGCCGTCACGAACCGCCCCTCGCGCACCGCGAGCCACGTCCCTCCGGAGACGAGATCCCGACCTCCGACCACGCGCGGCGCGCGGACCAGCACGCCGGGATCCGACGAGGGCCGCGCCGGCGATTCGTCGCGGTTTGCCCCCAAAAGCAGCGATCCCGGGCCCAGAATGCCCAGGCCCAGGATCAGCGTGCACATTTTGAGAGAGGTCGTGGCGCCAGCGGGAGGAATCCCGCCTCGTTACACCCGCTCCTCGAGGGGAATGTAGCGCTCACCGTGCGTGCCGGTGTAGATCTGCGACGGGCGGTAGATGCGGTTGTCCTCCAGCTGCTCGAGCCAGTGGGCGAGCCAGCCGGCCATGCGCGCGATCGCGAAGACCGGCGTGAAGAGCGACGCCGGCATCCCCATTGCCTCGTAGACGACGCCGGAGTAGAAATCGACGTTGGGATAGATCTTCTTCGCGGCGAGATGCTCCGCGACGACCTTCTCGACCTCCTGCGCGACCGCGAGGAGCGGGTTGGTTCCTCGCTTCGCGATCATCTGCGCCGCAAGCTTCTGGAGCACCAGCGCGCGCGGGTCCTTCACCTTATAGATGCGGTGCCCGATCCCCATGATCTTCTGCTTGCGCTGGATGAGATCCTCGATGTAGGGCCGAACCTTCTCGACCTCCCCGATCTGCTGGAGCATGTGGATGACCTGCTCGTTCGCGCCGCCGTGCAGAGGGCCCGTCAACGCGCCGATCGCTGAGGTCACCACGGTATAGGGGTCGGCCAGCGTGGATGCGGTCACGCGCCCCGCGAAGGTCGAGGCGTTCATGGAGTGCTCGGCGTGCAGGATGAAGCAGATGTCCATGACGCGCGCGATGTCCGGCTCGGGAATTTCGCCGTGCACCATATAAAGGAAGTTCTCGGCGTGGGTCAGTTCTTCCTTGGGCGGGATGTACTCCTTGCCGTGGCTCAAGCGGTGATAGGCCGCGACCAGAGTCGGCGCCTTCGCGATGATCCGGACCGTGGAGTTATAGCGATCGGTCGGGTTCATCGGATCGCGATCGGGATAGAACATCCCGAGCGCCGCGATGGCAGCCTGCAGCGCCTCCATAGGATGTCCGGTGTCCGGGAGGCATTTCAAGAGATCGATCAGGCGGAACCGTACGTCGCGGTTCGTCGCGAGATCGCGGGTGAATTTCTCCAGCTCGGCCTTGTTGGGGAGGTGGCCCCAGAGGAGGAGGTAGGTCGTCTCCTCGAACGTGCTTCGCTCGGCCAGGATCTCGATGGGATACCCGCGGTACTCTAGGATCCCCTGCTCCCCGTCGATGAAGCAGATGCTCGAGCGCGCCGCGGGAACGTCGGCGAGCCCGGGAATATAGGGAACGGTCGTGTGTCCTTCCGCTGTCGGGGGAGCGGTCCGCTCCGTCATGCGATTCCTCCGATGTGGGGCGTGAACCGGTTCTCGTGGAGGCACCACGGCGGCGCATTCACGATCGCCGAGCGTGGCCCCATCTCAATACCGCATTCTCCTCGTTTGGATGCCCCGATGCAAGCCGAGGGGCACGCTTATCGCTACCCCCGCCTCTTCCCGGCGAGGGCCAGGATGCGCCGGATGGAGGCCGGGTCATCTTTTAGAAGTCCGGCTGGAACCAGCCGCGGCACCAGGTCGGCCCAGCGGCGGTCGTGGGAGAAGACCCTGCGAAAAATGGGGGTCGCCTCCTTCTCGCGCCCTAGCTGCCACAGGGAAGCGGCCTGCCAGAACAGAATTTCATCGTTCCCTGGCGCCAGGCGGGCGCCCTCCGCGTAGGCCTTCATCGCCTCCTCGACCTTTCCCTCCGTGGCGTAGACATCCCCCTGATCCACGTTTCGATAGGCCCGCCAGATCCGGACGAGCCTTTGAAGCTCCGCGATGGGATGGGGGTTGTCCTCGACGCGAAGGTCCATGATCCGGTCCTGCCAGGGCTTGTTCGAGCGTTTGCCCTTCACGATCACGATTGCCGCGGACTGTTGCCCGCGAATGTCCCCCCCGGCCTTTTGCCCGGCCTCGAGCGCGGCCAAGAGCCGCGTCGCGAGGTCTCCTGTCGTGCTCTCGTACGCCTTGGCCATCGCCGGCCAGATGCGTTCATTCGACATCAAATTGGCCTGCACGGAATACTGATCGCCCACGTGGTCGCCCGCCGCGGGAATGCACCGCTTGCCCGTGTGGGCCGCGACTTCACCGCGCGCGTCGATCATGGCCACCTGCCGGACTTCCCGGTTCTGGTCCTGGGAGAGAAGTTCCTCCAGCGTCTGCTTCGCGCCTTTCCCGTTGCTCATCATCTGAAGCCCCTTCGGCCCGTAGCTCACCTCGACGAGCGATTGGGTCGCGACCGCGCCCACGCCCGGCTCGGCCCAGGGGACGATCGGGCCCACCGAGAAATAATGCGATTGCACCGCGACGCCGAGATCCCCCGTTTCAGGGTCGCGGGCTACGATCGAAAACGTGGCCTCAACCGGGGCTGTAAGCAGGGCCAGACCCAATAGGACTCGTACCAGGGTGGACATGGATGCCTCCGTGCCGGGAAAGGAGCTAAGTCCTGATCAGCTGGTGGGATACTAGGGCCCTGAGGGCGGGCAAGCAAGTTGGATTGACGAGCTTTTGAGATTCGGGTATGGTGCCTCGGAGGCGTTCGCACCTCGTTCCTGGCTCTGACTCACGAGCGAATCCAGCCACCAAAACTTAGGGTACGCGTGGATCTATTCGACAAGTGTAATCGCTTCAAAGAGCACCGCTTGGCGAAGGCCGCAGGTATCTACCCGTATTTCCTCCCGATCGCCGAGAATCACGGGACCGAAGTCACCATCGGTGGCCGCCGGATCATCATGGCGGGCTCGAATAATTACTTGGGGCTGACGAAGCATCCCAAGGTCATTGCCGCGGCCGACGAAGCCCTCCGCAGCTTCGGCACCTCGAACAACGGCTCCCGATTCCTGAACGGAACGCTGGAGATGCACGTTGAGCTCGAGGAGCGCCTCGCCAAGTTCACCCGCAAGGAAGCGGCGCTCGTCTATTCGACCGGGTATCTCACGAATTTGGGCAGCATCTCCGCCCTCATGGACAAAGGGGACGTGGTGGTGCTCGACAAGGAAGCCCACGCCTGCATCGTCGACGGCGCGCGATTGAGCCCGGCCGACGTGAAGCGGTTTCGGCATAACGACGTTCGTGACCTGGAGCGCGTCCTCGCGTCGATCCCCGCCAAGGCCGGGAAGCTGATCGTGGTGGACGGCCTCTACAGCATGGAAGGGGACATCGCGCCGCTCGCCGAGATCGTGCGGGTCGCTCGGAAATACCATGCCCGTCTTCTCGTCGACGATGCCCACGGATTCGGCGTTCTGGGAACCCGCGGCGCCGGCGCGTGCGAAGAGGCAGGGGTCGAGGATCAAGTCGACCTTGTGATGGGGACGTTCAGCAAGTCTTTCGCTTCTCTCGGCGGTTTCATCGCGGGGCCGCGAGCCGTGATGGATTATCTGCGGCATCACGCGCGTGCGCTCATCTTCAGCGCCAGCATCACGCCCGCAAGCGCCGCCGCCGCGCTCGCCTCGCTCGAGATCATCGAGCACGAGCCTCAGCTGCGGACGCGGCTCAGGCAGATCTCGGACAAGATGCGAAATGGGTTCCGGGCGCTCGGGCTCGAGGTTGGAACAGGAGAGGGCACGCCGATCGTGCCGATTTTCATCGGGGACCGGATCAAGACCATGCAGGTCTGGCGGCGGATTCTGGACTGCGGAGTCTTCGTGAACGCGATCGTGGTCCCCGCCGTGCAGCCCGGGCGCGATCTCCTGCGCACGTCGTACATGGCCACCCATGAGGACGAGCAGCTCGACACCATCCTACGCATCGTCAAGGAAGTCGACGCGGAGATGGGCCTTGCCATGGCCTCCGCTGCGAACACGACGACGCCACCGGAAGTGCCGTGGATGTCGTCCCCGTCCTAGGCCCCAAGGATCTCGCCCGCTTCATCCGCTATCCTCACCTGATCTACCGCGGCGATCCGCGCTGGGTGGCGCCGCTCGCGTCCGACGAGCGGACGCGGCTCACACCGGGAAAGAACCCGTTCTTCGAGCACGCCGAGGCCGTCTATCTCATGGCGCGCGACCGCGGACGCGACGTCGGGCGCGTCGCGGCGAGCGTCGATCGTAACTTCGATCAGTTTCAGGGGGAGAGGCAGGCAGCGTTCGGCTTCCTCGAAGCGGAGTCCGCCGACGCCGTCGCGGCGCTCCTTCAGGCAGCAGAGAATTGGGGGCGCGAGCGGGGCGCGCGCGTCCTGCGCGGCCCCCTCAATTTCACGACGAACGACGATTGCGGCCTTCTCATCCGGGGCTTCGAGCATCCTCCGACGATCCTCATGCCCTACAACCAACCGACCTACCCGGCCTGGGTGGAGGCCGCCGGGTTCAAGAAGGCCAAGGACCTGTACGCGTTCAAGGTTCCGATTCCCGAAACGCCGGAGCTGGAGATCCCGCAGATCGCGCGAATCGCGCAGAAAGTCCGCGAGCGTTTCCGGGTGCGGGTTCGCCCGATCAACATGAAGCGCTTCGGGGAGGAGCTTCAGCGGGTGAAGGAGATCTACAACTCCGCCTGGGATAAGAACTGGGGGTTCGTTCCGATGACCGACCGCGAGATCGACCATATGGCCGCGCAACTGAAGCCGGCCATCGTTCCCGAGCTGGCGATCTTCGCTGAGATCGACGGGGAATCGGTCGGGTTCGCGCTGGCGATCCCGGACGTGAATGTCGCGCTGAAGCCTTTGCACGGGCGGCTCTTCCCGTTCGGAATCGTGCGCCTCTTGTGGACCCTTCCACGAATCCGCACCTCCCGGCTGATGGCGTTGGGCGTGAAAGCCGGTTACCGCCGGCGGGGCATCGACGCCGCGCTAGTCCATCAGGCCGCGGTCGCGTCGAAAGCGCTCGGACACGTGTGGTGCGAGGTGGGCTGGACCCTCGAGGACAACGACCTCGTGAACCGGCTGATCGAGGCGGTGAACGGCGAACGCTACAAGACCTACCGGATCTACGAGCGGGGGCTGTGAGCGCGCCGTTGGCGCTCGTGACGGGCGCATCGGGCTTCGTGGGAAGCCACATCGTGGACGAGCTCACGCGCCGTGGGGCGCGCGTGCGCTGCCTCGTGCGCGCGACATCCTCCAGGCGCTGGCTCGAGGGGAAGCACGTGGAGCTCGCGGACGGCGATGTGTGCGATCCCGAGGGCCTCGACGCGGCGGTGAGCGGCGCCGATTGGATCGTCCACGCCGCGGGTCTCACCCACGCTCCGAGCGCCGCGGAATTCCACCGGGTCAACGTGCTCGGCACCGAAAAGATCCTCGCCGCCGCGCTTCGCGCCTCACCGGCGCCGAAGCGTTTCGTGCACATCTCGAGCCAAGCGGCGGCCGGGCCGAGCCGGGACGGCGCGCCGGTCACCGAGGATCAGCCTCCCAGGCCGGTCTCCACATACGGCAGCACGAAGCTCGCCGGAGAAGCGCTGGTCATGGGGGCCGCGGATCGGCTCCCGGTCGTGACCATCCGGCCCCCCACGGTGTACGGCCCGCGGGAGAGAGCGCTGCTCAAGTACTTCCGAGCGGTGAAATACCACGTTCGCCCGTACATCGGCGGGGCGCGCCCGTTCAGCGTCGTCTATGCCGAAGATCACGCGCGCGCGGTGTGGGCGGTACTGACCGGGGAGCGCGCCGTGGGCCAGATCTACTTCGTCGGCGGCCCCGATGTGACGACCTACCAAGAGATGGGGAGCGCGATCGCGCGCGCCTTGGGAACCTGGGCCGTGCGCGTGCCGATACCCATGCCCGCGCTCCAAGCGGGAGCGTTCCTGGGCGAGCTCGCGGGCTCTCTCACGCGACGGGCGCCCTTCTTCTCTCGGGAGAAATTCCGCGAGATCACGGCGGGGGATTGGACCGTCAGCTCCCGCAAGATTCGCACGGAGCTCGGGTGGACCCATGCAACCCCGCTCGAGGACGGGGTGCGCGCCACGGCGGCCTGGTACCGCGAAGCAGGTTGGGTGTAGCATCATCGGGAGGAGCGGCAAGAACCGGCGGCTCTTCGGCTGGAGACCTGACTTGGCTCGCACCTGCGCCTTCCGCATCATGTACGTCGATCGCACGTTCCTGACGGTGCTTTTCGGAGCCGCGCTGATCTGGAGCGCCCCGCCCGCCCGCGCCCAAGGCTCGAAGAACGTCACCCTGCTCGCGCACCTGAACCAGCACCCCGGGTATTCGGCGTGCTGGAGCTACGTCCACCCGGACGGGCGGGAATACGCGATCCTCGGGACGACCGACGGCACCGCGATCGTGAACGTGACGATTCCCGCCGCCTCCTACGAGGTGGCGTTCATCCCGGGGCTCGGCTCGCAGTGGCGCGAGATGAAGCAGTACCGCACCTACGTCTATGTCTCCACCGAAGCGCAAGGGGGCGGCATCCAGATCATCGACATGGCCAATCCCGAGCTTCCGCAATTGAGGGGCGTCTACGCCACCGGCTTCAACCGCGAGCACACGCTCGAGGTGGACTCGACGCGGGCGCTGCTCTTCTGTAACGGCACCCGCCTCGACGCGGCCCAGACCGGCATGCGCGTCCTCTCCCTTGCGGACCCGCTCAACCCGGTCGACGTCGGCGGCTATACCGCCGATTACGTCCACGACTGCTTCCCGCGGGGGGACACCCTCTTTGCGAGCAGCATCTATAACGGGATCATGCGCGTCCTGAACACAGCGAACCCTGCCGCCATCACCGAGATCACGTCGTGGACCTATCCCAAGGCTTTCACCCATAGCGCCGAGACCTCGAAGGATGGGAAATATCTCTACGTCTGTGATGAGCTGAACTACGGCACGATGAAGATCTTCGACATTCACGATCTCATCGCGCATCCGCAGATCATGGAGATCACCGTGAACCCGCTCGCGATCGTCCACAACATTCACGTGAAGGCGGACACGGGGTTCGTGGCTTATTACACGGAGGGGATCCGGCTGTTCGATCTGTCCGACCCGGCGCTCCCGGCTGAGTTCGGGTACTACGATACCTACGCGGGTTTTTCCGGGGGGTTTCACGGCGTGTGGGAGATCGCGCCGCGGTTTCCTTCGGGCACGTTCGTCGCCAGCGACATGGGTACGGGCCTTTACGTCTTCCGCACGAATCCCAACTACGGAATCTTGAAGGTCAGAGCGATCGATCCAACCACGGGCCCGCTCTCGGACGTCGATGTTACCGCCATGGGCGAGGCCGACTCGACCCGCACCCAGGGCTCGGGCGCCGTGAGGCTCGCGCTCGGTCCGGGAAGCCACACGCTCCGGGCGAAGAAATTCGGGTACGCGAGCGTGATCTGGCCGGTGACCATAGCCAAGGGAGCGCACGATTCGATCATGGTCACGCTCCAGCCGGAGCCGCTCGCGACGGTGACCGGCGTGGCGCGGCGAAGCTCGGACTCGGCCGGGCTCGAGGGGGCGGATCTCGAGATGGAGGACACGCCGCTCGGTGCGGAGTCGGCCGCGGGCGGCGCCTACAGCATGCCCGGCGTGCCCGGCGGGGTCTACTCCATGACGTGCGACCGCGCCGGGTACGTGCCCGTCACGCGCCTCACGGCCGTGCAGCCCGGGGTGGATCGCACCGCGGATTTCACGCTGCACAAGGCCGCCTGGTACGACTCCTGTGACGCCGACAGGGGATGGTCTCTGAGCGCCCCGGGGGACAACGCGGTTACGGGGCTCTGGGAGCGCGCGGATCCAGTGGGCACCTCGCAGACCGCGGCTCCAGCGAGGCACCTCGGACCACCCGCGTACGAGGCGGGATCCTTGCACCCAGCCGCCAAGCACGAGGAGCCGCCGGAGGGCACCCTGGCCTCGGGACCGGTTCAGCCCGAGGACGATCACACGCCCGGCTCGGGCGGCTTCTGCTTCGTCACGGGGAACAGCATCCCCGGAAATCCGCCGGGAACCAATGACGTCGACGGAGGGAAGACGACACTCACGACGCCCCCGCTCGGCATGGCCACGATGACCGATCCTCACGTCCACTTCGCCCGCTGGTTCTACATGAATTCGCCGGGGGAGCCCGATTCCTTCCTGATCGACGTATCCGCGGACGGCGTGACCTGGGTGAAGGTCCGATCGATCCTGACGAGCGAGCCCGCGTGGCGGCACGAGAACTTCCGCGTGCGCGATTACATCACGCCCACCTCCACCGTCCGCGTCCGATTCACCGCTCAGGACCAGGCCCCCGAGGGAGTCGTTGAGGCGGCGGTCGACAACTTCGAGTTCTACGACGCCGCGCAGACGCCCGCGGGCGCGTCCGACCCGCAGACGACGCCTGCGCCTCAGATCACGGTAAGCGCGCCGCGACCGAACCCCGCCGCACGGAGCGCGAGCCTCACGCTCACGCTGCCCGCGGCGGCGCTTGCGCATGTCGCGGTCTACGACTTGGCCGGGAGGAAGGTCCGCACGCTGCTCGAGGGTCGGGCCGCGGCGGGGCCGACCACGCTCGAGTGGGACGGGAAGGACGCGCTCGGCCGGGGGGTCTCGAGCGGTGTGTACTGGATCCGCGCCGCCGCGAGCGGACGGGTCTTCGAGCGAAAACTCGTGTGGGTCCGCTAGGGCCGGGTACGGGCCCACGCACCCTGCGGGCGCAGGGCTAGAAGATGCTGAACTTGAAATACTTCTTCGGGTTCTTCTCGATTTCAGCCATGAGCCGCTTCATCGAAGCCATCAGCGCCTTCGTGTCGTCGTAAAGCGTCGAATCCGAATAGAGCCTCCCGAACGTTCCGTGCCCCGCGGTGATTGCGCCTAGGATCGAATCGGCCCGCGCGGTGCTCGACGTGAGCTTCTGATGGAGCGTCGCGTCGTTCATGAGCTGCGCGATGGTCCCCGGGCCGTGCTGCATCTTTTGCGCGAGGGTGTCGAGCGAGGCCGCCAGCGAAACGAGCTGATCCGACACACGCGACTGGTTCACGTCGATCTTGGCCGCGAGCGCGTTCGCGTTTCGGCTCAGCTCGACGAGCTGCTGGTAGAGCCGCTCGTCGTTCGCGAGCCGCCCGAGCGTACCGCGACCGCTTCCCAGCGCGCGCCCCGCGACGTTCAGGTTCCCGAGCAGCACCTCGAGGCTGTCCGTGATCGACTGGACCTTCTTGAAGGCGACTTGGGGATCCGTCACCGGGGTGAGGGCAATCTCCCGGTCATCCTGGATGACGGGTTGGGTGGGGTCGCCACCGTTCAGCTCGACGTAGAGCTCCGCGAGGAATCCCACGGACGTGATGCGTGCGGTCGAGCCGCGGTGGAGCCGCTCGCGCGTGCCGCGCTTGACGCCCAGCTCCACCACGACGTTGTTCCCGCCTTTCTCGAGGGAGATGTCCCGAACGTGCCCTATGGGGACTCCGTTCAGCCGGACGGTCGCGCCTTCCTCGAGGCCGCCGACGCTGGTGAACGTGAGATGGATTGTGTCTTCGCGTCCGAAGAACTTGAGGCTCCCCGACTGGAACGTGGCCCACAGAAGAAGCCCGAACGCGACGAGCACCCAGAAGCCGATCTGAAGCTTCATGAATGGAACGCGGCCGGTTCGCTTCAAGGATTACCCCCTGATTGATGGTACGGGCCTGGGCCGCCCGCGCCCGCTCCCCGAGTGTCCATCCGCCGCGATGCGGCCACCGCTTTTCGAAAGGGCGCGAGAAACTCACCGATGAACGGGCTGTTTGCCTCCGCCAGCTCCGCCGGCGTTCCTTCGAAGACGACCTGCCCGCGATCGAGGACGGTGATCCGATTTCCCACCTTGAATGCATCGGCAATATCGTGGGTGACCATGATGGAGGTCTTGCCCATCGTATCCCTCAGCTGGACAATCAGGTCGGTGATGCGCTCGGCGCTCTGGGGATCGAGTCCGGTCGTCGGCTCGTCGTAGAGCAGGATGTCGGGGTTGCGGGCTGCGAGCGCGCGCGCGATGGCGACACGCCGCTGCATCCCGCCCGAAAGCTCGTCCGGCATCCGGTCCCTCAGGGCTGGATCCAGCCCGACCTGCGCCAGGTAGTTCTGGACGGCCTTCTCGATCTCCTCCTCGTCGTGCTTGTCCTCGAGCAGTGTATATCCGATGTTCTCACCGACCGTCATCGAATCGAAGAGGGCTCCCTGCTGGAAGACCATCCCCATCCGCTTTCTGATCTCGCGCATTCGCTCAGGCATGACCTGGGTAGTGTCCTCGCCGTCCACCAGGATGCTCCCCGAGTCGGGGTGCCAGAGCCCGATCAAAAGCCTCAAGATGGTGCTCTTCCCGGAGCCCGAGGGCCCCAGGATGACCCTCGTCTGGCCCCGCGGCACGTTGAAGGAGACATCGGTCACGATGGGGCGATCGTCGATGGAGAAACTGACGTTCCGGAACTCGATCATCGGCTCACCAGCCCAGGACCCGGAAGATCAGCTTCGTGCAGATGAAGTCGGTGACCAGGATTCCCACCGAAGAGATCACGACCGATTCCGTGGTGGCCACGCCCACCCCCTTGGCGCCCCCCGCCGAGGTGAGACCCTTCCAGCAGGCGACCGTGGTGATGAGGATCGCGAAGAAGACCGGCTTGATCATGCCCACGAGGAGGTTGGAGGGGGTGAGGTACTTGGTCACGCCGTTGTAGTAGGACTGGAACGTCACATGGTAGCCCAGACCTATGAAGGCTCCGCCGATCACGCTCAGCGCGTCCCCTACGATCGTGAGGATGGGGAGCGCGATCCAGAGGGCGATCATCCGCGGCGCGACGAGCCGTTTCATCGGATCGGTGCCGAACGCGACCAGCGCGTCGATCTGATCGCTCGACCTCATCGCACCCAGTTCCGCCGTGATCCCCGCTGACATCCGCGAGGCGACCACCATTCCGGTGAGCACGGGGCCGAGCGCGCGTACGGACGAGATGACCATGAAATGGCCGAGCTCCGATTTCGCGCCGGTCTTCGCCAGCTCCCGCGCGAGCTGGATCGCGAGCGCCTGCCCGGCGACCAACGCGGAGAACATCACGATGAACAGGGAACCGATCAGCGCGAAGTGGACCTGCTCCAGGATCTCGTGCTTGTAGTACGGAGGGAAGAAGGCGGAGCGGATCACCGAGACGCAGAACAGCGTGATGTCCTGGACCGTTTCCAGGATCCGACGGAACCGGTTGCCAACCGCCGCGAGGACTTCCACGGCGACAGTATAGGTCCTCACGTGAGGATCTGCTGGGACGAAAACGGGCCCGCGATCGGGCGTATCCGATGGTCCGGGTTCTTCTGGGTGCTCAGGATTCCTTCGGCTTCGTGCCGAAAACCACATCCCAGACCGGGGAGCTGACGCCGAAGCCGTGGTCCGGGTTCTTGTAGTGGTGCCTCAGGTGGTAGCGCTTGAGGAACTTGAGAAAGCCCCACCGCATGGAGAGGTGGTGTTCCGCATAATGCAACATGTCGTACGCGAGGTAGCCGGTGAGGAAGCCCGCGAACGAAGGTCCGCTCAAGCGGGGCAGGCCCAGGGTCATCCCCACGGTGACATGGAAGAGACCGTAGAAGAAAAGCGCGAGCGGGATGCTCAGGATCGGCGGCATCACCAGGCGGGTCTTGCACTGGGGCTGTTCGTGATGGACGCCATGGATCAGATACCACACCCGCTGAAGCCACCGTTGTGACGGCTCGAAATGGAAGACGAACCGATGAAGCAGATACTCGCTCAGGGACCAAACGAGGGTCCCGGCCGCGTACGCCGCGAATACCGGACCCAGGGCCGCGCTCCCGCCCTCCATGATCGCCCGGATCAGGAAAAAGAAAACGACCGGCACGAAGAGCAGGAGCACGACCACGGGGTGGATGTGCGTGAAGAATTCGAGGAAGTCGGACTTGAAGAGGCGGATGGGAGTTTCGCCGTGATTGATGGGCAGGTTCGCGTACGTGGTCTTTGCCATGGCCTCCTTGCTCCTGCGATGGCGCCTTGCGCCGTGTGCTCGGACCGACGGGCACGAATACTACGGAGCAAAGTTTACCGAGTCAACGGGATCGCGCCCCGTGGGAGGACCGCTTTCGGGCCCAACGACGCAACCCCGCATCGCCGGAAAGCTGTATCATCGGCTCGTGCAAGACTTGCCTAGCTTTAGAATTAACGAGATTTTCCTCTCGGTTCAGGGAGAGGGTCTCCACGTCGGGGAACGCACCGTTTTCGTGCGGTTTTACGGCTGCGTCCTCCGCTGCGTATGGTGCGATCAGCCCGAAGCGCTCACGCACACCGGCGTGGGCGAGTACGTCCAGCTGAGCCCCGAGCAGGTTCGGGACCGGGTGCTCGCATATCCTTCGACGCGGCGGGTTTGTCTCACGGGCGGCGAGCCCGTCGTTGCGCCCACCGCGGGGCTCCTGTGGCTCGTCCGCGAGCTCAAGGCTTCGGGCTATTGGACCTCGATCGAGACGAGCGGCGCGCGCGTCGTCGAGGAACTCTTCGACTGGATCGATTTCTGGACGGTGGCGCCCAAGGGAACCAGCGCCGAGACCTTCGAGGGGGACATTGTGGAGGCGCAGGTGCCGACGCTCAGGCGGTACCTCGCGCTGCCCGACTCGCGGCGGCAATTCAAGTTCGTGATCCAGACCCGGGAAGACGTATCGGACGCGGTCCGCATCCTGGACGAGCTTGGGTATCGCGGGGCGGTCGTGCTGCAGCCTGAGCACGAGCGCGGAGACGGGCGCCTGGTCTTCGAGCTGTGGCCATGGGATCGCTACCCGGAGGCGCGGCTCATTCCGCAGACGCACAAGATCGTGGGGCTGCATTGATGCGCGTGCGCCTGACGAGAGATTTCACGTTCGAGGCCGCGCACCTTCTTCCCAAGGCGCCGGAAGGGCACAAGTGTCGCAGACTTCATGGTCACTCCTTCCGGGTCGAGGTCACGGTCGAGGGAGAAGCGGACCCGGAGACCGGGTGGTTCCTCGACTACGGGGTGATCCGCGACAGCATGGAGCCGATCCGGGCACGGCTCGATCACTACTATTTGAACGAGGTGCCCGGGCTCGCGAACGCGACCTCGGAGAATCTCGCCCGCTGGATCTGGGAGAAGCTCAAGCCCACACTTCCATCGCTCGCCGCGGTCACGATCCACGAGACCTGCGAGGCACGATGCGAGTACGAGGGGCGCTGAAGATCCGCCAGGCTGACACCGTGACGCGCGCTCAGCGTGCGGCGTGGAGGAGCCACCCCGCCACACGGTCCGCGTCCTCCACGATCGAACCGACCGACACGCCGCGATACGCGTTTCCGGCGAGGTAGAGCCCGGGGAAGGAGCCTAACCGCTTCATGACCGCGGCCACCCGCTCGCGGTGCCCGAGCGTGTATTGCGGGATCGCGTTCTCCTGCCGCCTAACCCACGTCTTGTCCGGCCCTCCCTTGAGCCCGATCGCGCGGTCCAGAGCCTGGCACGCGAGACCGATGAGCTGCGCATCGGGGAGCGTGACGAGGTCGGGGCGGTCGACGCCACCCAGGATCGCCCGCACCAGGACGAATCCCTTCGGCGCGCGCCCGGGAAACAGATTGGATTCGAAGAGCGCTCCCAGGATCGGAAGATCCTCGCCGGGCGCGACCAGAAAACCGTAGCCGTCTGGCCTCGATCGGAACGCCTCGTCCCGAAATCCGAGCGCCACCACCGCGACCCCGGCGCAGGGGATCTCCCGCACCGCGTTCGCGGCTTCGATGTCGAGATCGCGCAGAAGCGCCGCGGCATCGGGAGCGGGAGTGGCGACCACGACCGCGTCGAAGCTCCGCGACTCGCCGCTCGCGAATCGAACCGCGAACGGCGTCGGCGCTGCGTATTCCGGTGCCCGGCTAAGCCTGAGCGCGGGCATCCCGAGCTTGAGCGAGGGTCCGAGCGATTCCGCGAGCCGGTCCATGAGAGAGCCCATGCCGCGGGTGAGCGTCCAGAGCGCGTTCGGCTTTCGCCCGCTCCCGCGCCGTTCCTTCGCCATCGCGACGGCAAGGGATCGGTGCTTCCGCTCCATCTCGCGCATCCGAGGAAACGCGGCGTCGACCGAGAGCTTCTTCGCGTCCCCTGCGTAGACTCCACGCACGAATGCGCCCAGCATCACGCGCGCCGCTTCCTCGCCGATGTGGCGTGAGGCGAACGCGTGCACGGATTCCTCACGCGACATGCGACCGGCCAGGAGCGGCTCGGCAACAAGGCGCAGGCGCCCCGCCGGCGTGAGCGCCCTGAATCCGAGCGCTCCGGCGGGCGCGCTTGGCACCAGATGGAGGCGCCCCTTCGAGAAAATGTACCGTCGTGCGGCGCCCGCGGACGCCTCGATGCGCTCCCGATCCAGGCCCAGCTCCGTCACGAGCGTGCGCGCCGGGCCCGGTCCGGTCTGAAACGCGTCGGCCGCCCACTCGATCAAGAACCCGCCCGTTTCCGTCGTCCGGATGCGCCCGCCGGCGCGCGGCCCTGCCTCGAATACCTCGAGATCGAGGGAAGCCCCGCCGCGCGATGCCTCGCGTCTCAGGGCGTGGGCCACGGTGAGGCCGGCGATCCCTGCTCCCAGGATCGCGACCCGCATCAGCCGAGCTTCGGCTCGACCAGACCGGCAAGCGCGTCCAGGAACGGGGGGAAGTCGTTCAGCGACTCCACCCGCCGGAAGTTCGTGATGCCGAGCACGCGGGCCTGATCGGCGTAGAGCATGTCGATCTCGTACAGGGTTTCGATGTGATCGGAGACGAAGCTGATCGGCAGCACGAGGACGTCTCTTACCCCGTCGTGCGCCAGCGTGCGGATCACCTCATCCGTGCTCGGGCCGATCCATTCCACCGGACCCACCCGGCTTTGGTAACCCAGAACGTGAGGTAGCTTGGGCAAGCGCGCGAGAACGCCCTCCATCGTGATCCGGATGTGCTCGCAGTAGGGATCGCCGGCCTCGATGAAATGCTTCGGCAATCCATGCGCGCTCACGAGAAGCGTGGGAGGCGCGTCAGGCGCGAAACGCGCCAGCGCCTCTTTGGCCCGGAGCGCCAAGGCGTCGAGGTAGCCCGGATGGTCGTACCAGATATCGATCCGGTCGAGCGGCAGTTTCACGCCGCGCCGTTTCATCACGCGCGAAAGCTCCCGGGCGCTCGAGCCGGTCGTCGCCATCGAGTAATGGGGATAGAGCGTGAGCGCCACGAGGCGCCCGACTCCGGCGCGCTCCAGCTCCGCCAGCGCTTCCTCCGTTGTGGGAGTCCAGTATCGCATCGCCATCGCGAACGCGACGTCGTGCCCACGTTCGCGAAGCCTGTCGACGATGCCGCGTCCCTGGAGGGTGGTCCACCGGACGATCGGCGAGCCTCCGCCGATCTTGGCGTAGTTCTCCTGCACTTCCTGCGTGCGTTTCCACGCGATCATGCGTCCGATGAAGGCTTGACCGATCGCGCCTCCCGGGAGGTGGATGATCTCCCGGTCGGTGAACAGCCGCGTGAGGAACGGACGCACCGCTCCGAGCGTGTCCGGCCCTCCCAGGTTGAGGAGAAGGATCCCTGTCTTCAGACCGTGCGCGAGAAAATCGGCTTCTCGCCCTCATGGCGCTTCAGATAGGCGTCGAAAGCCATGCAAATGTTCCGCACGAAAAGGCGGCCCGTGCCGGTGATTTCGATCGCGTCGGGTGTGCGGGTCACGAATCCGTTCGAGCCCGGCCCTTGGTCCAACTCGAGCAGCGATTCTCCGAAGTAGGTCGCGAATTCGATTCCGTGGGCGCGCTCGATCGCCCGGATGTCCACGTAGAAGTTGCACATGAGGCTCTGGATCACGTCGCGCCGAATCTCGTCGTCCCGGCTCCGCTCGAACCCTCGCTCGATCGGCGGCCGGCCCCGGTCGAGAGCCTCCTTGTAGCGGTTGAGCTTCTTGGTGTTTTGCGCGAAGGCGCCGCCCAGATCGCCGATGGCCGAGACGCCGAATCCGACAAAGTCCTTGGCGGGATGGGTCGTGTAGCCCATGAAATTGCGGTAGAGCGTACGCTCGCGCGCCGCCCGGGCCAAGGAATCGGTTTCGAGCGCGAAGTGGTCCATCCCGATCTGCTGGTATCCGGCGCCCGTGAAGAGCTCGTGCGCGATGCCGAAGAGCTCGAGCTTCACCTCGCGCGCGGGTAGGTCCTCGAGGCGGATCGCCTTCTGATGCGCCTTGATCCAGGGCACGAACGCGTAGGAATAGACCGCCACCCGGTCCGGGCGCAATTCCAGCGCGAGCTGGATCGTCTTGCGGAACGATTCAGGAGTCTGGTGCGGAAGCCCGTAGATGAAATCGAAATTGATGGATTCGATTCCGAGCCCGCGCAGGTGTTCGTGAAGGTCCTTCGTCTGGTTGAACGTCTGATACCGGTTCACCGCCTCCTGGACGTCCGAGTCAAAGTCCTGGACGCCCATCGAGATCCGGTTGAAGCCCAAACGCTTGAGAAGCTCCGCCTGCCGGTGGGTCGTGACGCGCGGATCGACTTCGATCGCGATCTCGGCGCCCGGCTCGAACGTGAATCGGTCGGCGAAGGCCCTCCACACGCGCTCGATCTCCTCGAG